>NZ_JAGIOC010000001.1:4259267-4563501 GCF_017876515.1 Brachybacterium fresconis
ACTACGCCATGGTCGACTCCGAGATCTCCCCCCTGCTGCACGCCCTGCTGTCGCTGGCCAAGGGCATCGGAGCGATCTTCAGCGCCCTGGTGGGACAGGCCGCCGCCAGCCGCATCATCTGGGACATGGGGCGATCCGGCTCCCTGCCGCGCGTCTTCTCCCGCCTGTCGGCCCGCACCGGCGTCCCGGTGGTCGGCGTGCTCGTGGCCTCCGCCGGGAACGTCCTGGTCGCCGGGTGGGCCTCCACCCGCGGGGACGGTCTGAACCTGGTCTCCTCGATGGTCGACGTCGGCGCCATCACCGGGTTCGTGCTCGTGCACGCCTCCGTGATCGGCTACTTCGTGGTGCGCCGACGCGGGGGAGCGGTGCGCCCGATGCGGCACCTGGTCATCCCCGTGCTCGGCGCCGGCCTGCTGATCGTCGTGCTGGTCGCCGCCAGCCCGGTGGCGCTGGTCGTCGGCGCGATCTGGGCCGTGCTGGGCGTCGTGGTCCTGCTCCTGCGGCGACCGAGCACCCGCACAGCCGATACGCTTCGACGATGACGCCCGAGGAACGAGCACGCCACCGCAAGGGGCCCGTCACGCTGCGCGGCACCCAGCGCCCCGAGCGCACCACGGACCAGCGACTGCTGGAGGAGTCCGGGCCCGGGGACTGGGTCCACTCCGATCCCTGGCGGGTGCTGCGCATCCAGTCCGAGTTCGTCGAGGGCTTCGGGGCGCTGGCCGAGCTGGGCCCGGCCATCTCGATCTTCGGCTCCGCCCGACTCGGCCCGGAGCATCCCTACTACCGGTGCGCGCTCGAGATCGCCCACGGCGTGGTCGACCTCGGCTACGCCGTGATCACCGGAGGCGGCCCCGGCATCATGGAGGCCGGCAACCGAGGCGCCCAGGAGGCGGGCGGCGTCTCCGTCGGCCTCGGGATCGAGCTGCCCCATGAGGAGGGGATGAACGAGTATGTCGACCTCGGGGTCGACTTCCGGTACTTCTTCGCCCGCAAGACCATGTTCGTGAAGTACTCCAGCGGCTTCGTGGTGATGCCCGGCGGCTTCGGCACCTTCGATGAGCTGTTCGAGGCGCTGTGCCTGATGCAGACCCACAAGATCGACCTGTTCCCGGTGGTGCTGGTGGGGCGCTCGTACTGGCAGGGCCTGCTGGACTGGCTGGGCGGCGCCGTCCTCGAGGGCGGGACGATCAACGCGGTCGACGTCGATCTGCTGCGTGTCGTGGACACCGCCGAGGAGGCGCTCGAGGTGCTCCGTGAGGCCACCGACCGATGACCGCCGTCAGCCCGATCGTGCTGCTCCTGCTGCTGGTCGCAGCGGTGGTGGCGGTGCTCATGGTGCTGCTCGCCCAGGGTCGGATCGGCGACGGGATCGAGGCCCCGCGGCGCCGCCGGAGACGCCGGCGTACGAACCGCTCGCGGAACCTGAGATAATAGCCACCGTACGCGCGCTGTCCGAGGCCCCGTCCGGGGGAGCCCCTCGCAGGCAGCGACACCATCAAGGAGGCACGCCATGGCTGCTATGAAGCCGCGCACCGGGGACGGTCCGCTCGAGGTCGTGGAGGAGGGACGCAGCATCATCATGCGCGTCCCGCTCGAGGGGGGCGGCCGTCTGGTCGTCGAGATCGCCGCGTCGGAGGCCGTGGAGCTTCATGACGCGCTGAAGGGCGTGATCCCGTCCTGACCCGTTGAACGGCTCGTGAGGACGGCCCCGCACCGGTTCGGTGCGGGGCCGCCCTGCGTCGTCAGCGTCGGGCGGGCCGCAGCACCGCGGCGAGCACCCCGTCGCCGCTGCCGGTCAGCGCCGGCATCAGGTCCTCCGATGCGGAGACGGCCCGCAGCACCTCGCGCACCGAGCGGGTCCGCGCATCGCGTGCCGTGGGGTCGGCGACCCGGTCGTGATAGAGGGCGTGGGGGATCACCAGCACTCCGCCGGGACGCAGCAGGCGCCGGGCGTGCTCGAGCAGATCCAGGGCGTGCGGAGCCTGGGCCGGGAAGCTCACCAGGTCGTAGGCGTGATCGGTGAGGCGGCCGACGACGTCGCGCGGGCTGCCGGCGATGGTCCGCACCCGCGGGGAGCGGATCTGCGCCTCGGCGAAGGACACCCGTGCGGCGCGCTGATTCTCGACCTCCGGGTCGATGGTGGTCAGCACTCCGTCGGGGTGCATGCCCGCGAGCAGGTAGAGGGAGCCGACGCCGCTGCCGGTGCCGATCTCGACGGCCGACCGGGCCTGCACCGCGGCGGCGAGCACCCGCATCAGCGCCCCGGCGCCGGGCAGGACCGGGGTCGCGCCCAGCTCGTTGCCCCGCTCCCGGGCGCGGGCGAGGACGCCGTCGTCGGAGAAGAGCAGCGCCTCGTCGACGAACTCCTCGCCATGGGCCCAGCTGGTCACCTTTCCCGACGACATGTGCGCTTCCTTCCGATGGTCCGTACGAACGCGCCCAGACTATGCCAACAAGCCGCCCTGGCTGGGAACCCGGGGGCCGCCGCGATGCAATAATGGGTCTGCAGATCAGTCGACGACGCGTACAGGTGGGACATGGGCGGCACCGGATTCTTGGGACTCGGCGGGTGGGAGCTCGTCATCCTGCTGGTCGTGTTCCTGGTGATCGTCGGACCCCAGCGCCTCCCCGATCTCACGCGGCAGCTCGTGCAGTGGGTGCGGCAGGCCCGTCGCTGGGTCGACGACTCCCGTGCCACCGTCGAGGACGAGATGGGCATCGCCATGGAGGATCTGCGCAAGTACGACCCCCGCCAGTACGACCCGCGGCGCATCATCCGCGAGGCCTGGGGCGATACGGACCTCGAAGAGCTCCTGCCGGACAAGGACTCGCTGTCGATCGCCACCGGTGCGGGCGCCGCCGGCGCCGCGAAGAAGGCCGCCGGCGGGAAGAAGGGCGGCAAGAGCGCCAAGGACGAGGGCCCGAAGCGGGCGCCCTTCGACCCCGAGGCCACCTGAGCGGATCAGCTCCGGGCCGCGCCCGGCTCCGTGCCGCGCTCAGCTCCGTGCCACGCTCAGCTCCGTGCCACGGACAGTGGCAGCTTCATGCCCCCGAGGCCGCGCGGCCGGTTCACCAGCGAGCGGGCGATGTCCCGCAGCGCCGCCGTGGTGGGGGAGTCCGGATCCGAGGTGACCAGCGGCGTCCCCTGATCGGAGCCCTCGCGCAGCGCCGGGTCCAGGCCGACGCGGCCCAGCACCGGAACGTCGTGGCCCACCGCCTCGCCGAGGGTCGCGGCCACCCGGTCACCGCCGCCGGTGCCGAAGACGTCCATCACGGAGCCGTCGGGCAGGGTCAGCCCCGTCATGTTCTCGACCACGCCCGCGATCTCCTGCTCGGTCGAGGCGGCCAGCGAGCCGACCCGCTCGGCGACCGAGGCCGCCGACTGCTGCGGGGTGGTCACCACGACCATCTTCGCGCCCGGCAGCAGCTGGGCGACCGAGATCGCGACGTCCCCGGTGCCCGGAGGCAGGTCCAGCAGCAGCACGTCGAGATCGCCCCAGTACACGTCGGAGGCGAACTGTTCGATCGCCCGGTGCATCTTCGGACCGCGCCAGACGACGGCCTGCCCCTCGGGCACGAACATCCCGATGCTCATCACGGCCACGCCGTGGGCCGCCGGCGGCATCAGCAGGTCGGAGACCTTGGTGGGCTGTTCGGTGATGCCGAACATGCCGGGCATCGAGAAACCGTGGATGTCGGCGTCGATGACGCCCACCCGCAGGCCGTCCGCCGCCATCGCCGCCGCCAGGTTCGCGGTCACCGTGGACTTGCCGACCCCGCCCTTGCCGGAGGAGATGGCGAAGATGCGGGTCAGCGAGCCGGGCTGGTTGAAGGGGATCTCTCGCCGCCCCTCCCGCAGCTGCGCGGTCAGCGCCCGACGCTGCTGTTCGGTCATCGACCCCGTCTCGACCTCGACCCGGCTCAGTCCCGGCACGGTCGCGGCCGCCTCGGCGGTGTCGCGCTCGATCCGGTCTCGCATCGGGCAGCCCTCGATCGTCAGCAGCACCCGGACCCGGGCGGTGCCGTCCTCGTCGACGCTCACGTCGTCGACCATCCCCAGCTCGGTGATCGGCTTATGGATCTCGGGGTCGATCACCGTCGTCAGGGCCTCGTGGATCCGGGCGACGCGGTCATCGGCGTGATGCTCTGTGTGCTCTGTGTGCTCTGTCGTGCTCACGGTGCGTTCTGCTCCTTCGTGCGGTCGGGGGCGCCGGTGCGCTCCCGCTCGGTCAGCACCGCATCGATCTCCTCGCGCAGGATGGTGCGCAGGGCGGCGGCGTCGACCGGGGCGGTTCCGGCGCGTTCGGCGGACGTCTCATCGGTGGGCTCGAGGTCCTCGAGCAGGTCGCGCAGCTCGCTGCGCACGAAATCGCGGGTGGCGACGTCGTTCAGCGCCAGGCGCAGCGAGGCGATCTCGCGGGTGATGAAGTCCGTGGTGGCGTGGTTGCGGTCATTGGACTGGCGGTCCTGCTCGGCCTGGACGCGGTCGCGGTCGTCCTGGCGGTTCTGGGCCAGCAGCAGCAGGGGAGCGGCGTAGGAGGCCTGCAGCGACAGGATCAGCGTCAGCAGCGTGAAGTTCAGCGCCCGCGGATCGAACTGTGCGGAGACCGGCGCCAGCGAGTTCCAGGTCAGCCAGACCGCGCAGAACAAGGTCATCCCGACCAGGAAGGCCGGGGTGCCCATCATGCGGGCGAAGCCCTCGGCACCACGACCGAAGGCGTCGCCGCGCAGCGGGTTGCGCACGAGCGAACGGCGCCGGGGAGCCGGGTCGTCGAGCGGCGGCGGATGGTGCTCGGCCATGCTCAGCCCTCCTTCGCGTCGTCACGGGCGGTGGCCCGGGCGATCTGCGAGAGGTCGATCTGGCCGGTGGTCGGCACCGGCTCGTCCTGCTCGCGCCAGTCGTCGGGCAGCATGTGGTCCAGCACGTCGTCGACGGTGACCGCGCCCAGCAGGCGCCCGTCCTCGTCGATCACCGGGATCGAGACCAGGTTGTAGGTGGCCATCTCGCGGGTCACCCCGGACAGCGGGGCCGTGGGGGGCACGGCGACCTTGTCCGCGTCGAGGATCTCGCCGACGGGGCGGTCCGGGCGCTCCCGCAGCAGCTGCTGGAAGTGGACGATGCCCAGCAGACGGCCGGTCGGAGTCTCCAGCGGGGAACGGCACACGTGGACCGTCGAGGCGAGCGCCGCGTGCAGCGCCTCCCGGCTGATCATCGCCAGGCAGTGCGCCACCGGGGTCTCCGGGGCGACGACCAGCGGCTCCGTGGTCATCATGCCGCCGGCGGTGTACTCGTCGTAGGCGAGCAGGCGACGGACGTCCTCCGCCTCCTCCGGCGCCATCAGGTCCAGCAGCTGACCGGCGACCTGCTCGGGCAGCTCGCCGACGATGTCGGCGGCATCGTCAGGGTCCATGACGTCCAGCACGTCCGCCGCGCGGGCGGCGTCCAGCCCGGTGACGACCTCGACCCGGATGTCCTCCGGCAGCTCGCCGAGAACGTCCGCCAGGCGGTCGTCGGCCAGCTCACCGGCCAGCTCGATCCGCCGCTTGGGGTCCAGCTCCTGGATGATCTCGCCGAGATCGGCGGGATTGAGGTCCTGATAGGAGGCCGCCAGCAGGTGCGCGGACTGCTCCGCCTGCGTGCCGTACAGGCCGCTGACCTCCGCCACCGGGGAGGTGATCGTCTCCCCGCGGGAGACCAGGCGGCCGAGCGGGCCGCCGCCGCGGCGGCGACGGCGCAGGAACAGGCGGGAGACCGTCCAGTCCTTGTGCCGGTCCTGGTCCAGGGCGATGTCCAGCACCGTCGCCTCGCCGGAGCCGTCGGAGAGGGTGACCACCCGGTCCAGCAGATCGCCGATCACCAGCAGCTCACCGGTGCGCTTCTCGAAGCGGCGCACGTTGAGCACCCCGGTGGAGATCACCTGGCCCGGGGAGATCGCGGTGACCCGGGTGATGGGCAGGAACGCACGGCGCTTCGCGGCGACCTCCACCACCAGACCCACGGCGCGCGCCGATTCCCGCGCCTGCGGCACCACCACGACGTCGCGCACCGTCGCCACCACGTCCCCGAGCGGGTCGAAGACCGTGGTACCGGTCAGGCGCGCCGCGTAGAAGCGCGGCGGGGCGGTGGAGCTCACCGCCGCAGACCAGCCATCCAGGCCTCGACGTCCTCCGGACGACGGGGCGCGGCGGCCGAGAGGTTCTCCACGCCGTCGGCGGTCACCAGGACGTCGTCCTCGATGCGCACCCCGATCCCGCGCAGCTCCTCGGGCACCAGCAGATCGTTCTCCTTGAAGTACAGGCCCGGCTCGATGGTGAAGACCATCCCGGTCTCCAGCTCCGCGTCCAGGTACATCTCGCGGCGGGCCTGCGCGCAGTCGTGCACGTCCATGCCCAGGTGATGGCTGGTGCCGTGCGGCATCCAGCGGCGGTGCCACTGTCCCTCGGGGGCGAGGGACTCCGCGGCGGTGCCGGGAAGCAGGCCCCACTGCTGAAGATGTCCGGCGAGGACCTCCATCGCCGCGGCATGCAGCTCGCGGAAGCGCAGCCCGGGGCGGGCCACGGCGAAGGCGGCATCCGCCGCTTCCAGCACGGCGGAGTAGACCCTGCGCTGGACGGGGGAGAAGGTGCCCGAGACCGGCAGGGTGCGGGTGACATCGGCGGTGTACAGCGAGTCGACCTCGACGCCGGCGTCGACCAGCACCAGCTCGTCGGCGCGGACGCGCCCGTCATTGCGGATCCAGTGCAGCGTGCAGGCGTGGTCACCGGCGGCGGCGATCGTGTCGTAGCCGACGCCGTTGCCGTCCGCGCGGGCGGTGGCCGCGAAGACGCCCTCGATGATCCGCTCGCCGCGGGGGTGGTCGACCGCCTCGGGCAGGTGGCCGATGATGTCCTCGAAGCCGCGGATCGTGGCGGCGACCGCCTCCCGCATCTGGCCGATCTCGTACTCGTCCTTGACCAGTCGCTGCTCGCTGGCGGTCTCCTTCAGCGCGGCGTGGGCGGCAGCGGCCTCGTCCCCGCCCGGCAGGCCGTTCTGGGTGCGGATCTCGTCGACCATCGCCTCCACGGCGGCGTCCACGCCCGGCATGATCGACAGCGACAGCTGCGCGCCGACGTCCTTGGCGAGGTGGTCGCGCAGGTCGTCGATGTGGCGCACCTCGATGCCCAGACGCTGGGAGGCCTCGGCCAGCGTCGGACGGCGGCCCACCCACATCTCTCCGTAGCGCGCGTCGGCGTAGAACTCGGCGGTGTCGAAGCCCGCACGGGGGCGGAAGAAGTAGATCGCCTCCGACCGCTCGGGATCCTCCGCAGACGGCTCGACGACCAGAACGCTGTCGGGCTCCTCGTCGGTGCCCAGTCCGGCGTAGTACGCGAAGGCCGTGTCCGGGCGGAAGGGGTAGTCCGTGTCGTTGGAGCGGACCTTGAGCACACCGGCCGGCAGCACCAGCCGCGTCGCCGGGAGGGCGCGCACCAGCGCGTCACGACGAGCCGGGGTCGCGTCCGCGGCCGCGCGGCGCTCGGCGTCCGGAACCGTCTCGTCCCATCCGGAGGCGATGAACTCGCGGAACGCCGCATTGGTGGGGCGCTGACTGCGCGAGTCGCCGCGGGAGGCGAGGTCCTTGCTGAGGTCCTTGGGGCTGGTCTCGGTGTTCTCGGTGCTCACCCCTCGATGGTCTCACGCCGCGGTCTACGCTGGGCCTATGAGTGAGCGCATCGACCTGCACACCCACTCGTCCTGGTCGGACGGTACGTGCGGTGTCGACGAGCTGCTGCGCCGTGCCCGGCGGGCGCAGCTGGACGTCCTGGCCCTGACCGATCACGACACGATCGACGGCTGGGCGGAGCTGCCGCAGGCGGTCGCCGCGACCGGCGTCGCGGTGGTGCCCGGCATCGAGGTCTCCGCCGAGCACGAGAGCCTCAGCGTCCACGTGCTCGCCCTGCTGGTGGAGCCCGATGCGGACTCGGAGCTGGCCCGGGAGATGGCGCGGGCCCGCTGCTCCCGCGTCGAGCGGGCGCGGTCCATGGTCCAGCTGATCGCGGCCGACCACCCGATCACCTGGGAGGACGTGCGCGCCCAGGCCGCCGGGGAGACGACCGTGATCGGGCGCCCGCACATCGCCGACGCCCTCGTCGCCCGAGGGGCGATCCCGGACCGCTCGGCGGCGTTCCAGGAGATCCTGAGTCCCTCGGGGCCCTACTACGTGCCCTACTACGCGCCGGGCCCGGTGCAGGCCGTGCGGGCGATCCGGGAGGCCGGCGGGGTGGCGATCGTGGCGCACCCCGGATCGGTGACCCGCGATGCGGACCTGCCGGTGGATCTGCTCGAGGAGATGGTCGGCGCGGGCCTGGCCGGGATCGAGGTCGAGCATCGCGAGCACGACGAGGCCGAGCGAGCCCGGCTGCGGGACTTCGCCACCGCCCATGATCTGCTGATCACGGGCGGCAGCGACTACCATGGCGCGGGCAAACCCAACCGGCTCGGAGAGAACCTCACGCAGCCGGACGTCCTGGCCGCGATCACCCACCGCGCCACGAGCAGCACCGAGGTCATCCATCCGTGAACCTGGTCGACTTCAGCTTCCTCACGGGAGTATTCGTCACCCTCTTCGTCATCATCGATCCCCCGGGCACCGTCCCCATCTTCCTCTCGCTGACCAGCACCTTCACCGCGAAGCAGCGGTCTCGGGCCGCGCTGGTCGCGGTCGGCGTCGCGGTGCTGATCATCTCGGTGTTCGCCCTGTTCGGGCAGTTCATCCTCGACTACATGCACATCTCGCTGCCGGCGCTGCAGTTCTCCGGCGGTCTGCTGCTGCTGATCGTCGCCCTCCAGCTGCTGGCCGGCAAGGAGGACGAGATGGGGGCGAGCGAGGGCGTCAACGTGGCGCTGGTGCCGCTGGGCACCCCGCTGCTGGGCGGGCCGGGCGCGATCGTGGCCGTGATGCTCTTCGTGCAGCAGACCGGCGGCGAGGCCGCGCGCATCGGGTCCCTGGTCCTGGCCATGGTCCTGCTCGCGGCGACCATGTACCTCGCCATGCGCTTCGCGGGTGTCATCGCCCGGGTGCTCGGTGACGGCGGCGTCACCCTGGTCACCCGTATCTCCGGGGTCCTGCTGGCGGCGATCAGCACCCAGATGATCTTCGACGCCGTGCGGGCCTTCCTCACCGAGTGGGGGATCGTGGCCGGATGAGAGATCGGCGCCCGGGATCCGTGGGGATCCCGGGCGCCGATCGTTCGTCCTGGGGCGGCGGGCCGTCAGCCCTCCTGGGAGCCGCCGGAGCGTCCGCCGCGGCCACGTCCGCCGCGGGAGCGGCGGCGACGCTGCGAGGAGGAGCCGTCGGAAGCTCCCTGCGACGACCCTTCAGCGGCGGTCTCGCCCGGCTTCTGTTCGCTGACCACTTCTCCGTGCACGCGTCGGGTGCGGGACCGGCTGCGCTGACGGCGCGGACTCCCGCCCTCGCCGTCGCCGCGCTGGGAGCGCCCGTCGCGCACGGCGTCGCGCTCGCCATCACTCTCGTCGCGGCGCCCGCCGTCGCGCCGGGGGTGTTCGCGGCGCTCGCCGCTGCGACCCCCTTCGCGACCGCCGCTGCGCCCGCTCTCGCGACCTCCTCGGCCGCCGCGTCCCCCGCGGCTGTCCTCGCGACCGCCGCGTCCGGCATGGTCGGGGCCGCCGAGGTCCTCGATCGTCTCCGCGTCCAGACCGTCGCGGGTGCGCTCGTCCTTCGGCAGCGTGCCCTTGGCCCCGGCGGGGATGTCGAGCTCGGTGAAGAGGTGCTCGGAGGTGGAGTAGGTCTCCACGGCCTCGGCGGACTCCAGTCCCAGCTGTCGGGCGATGAGCCCCCAGCGGGCCAGGTCCTCCCAGTCGACGAAGGTCACCGCGGTGCCCTTCTTGCCGGCGCGGCCCGTGCGGCCGGTGCGGTGCAGGTACGTCTTGTCGTCGTCCGGGCAGTTCCAGTTCACCACGTGCGTGACGTCGGTCACGTCGATGCCGCGAGCGGCGACGTCGGTGGCCACGAGCACGTCGATCTTGCCGTTGCGGAAGGCGCGCAGCGCCTGCTCGCGGGCGCCCTGGCCGAGGTCGCCGTGCAGCGGGGCGGCGGCGAAGCCGCGGTCGGCGAGATCGCCCGACACCCGGTCCGCCTGGCGCTTGGTGCGCATGAAGATGATCGTCAGTCCGCGCCCGCGGGCCTGCAGCACCCTGGCCATGACCTCGATCTTGTCGAGCTGATGGGCACGGTAGACGACCTGCTTGATGTCGGCCTTGGTGCGCGCGCCGTCGCCCGGGTCATGGGCCCGGATATGGGTGGGCCGGCTCATGAAGCGACGCGCCAGGGCCATGATCGGGCCGGGCATCGTCGCGGAGAACAGCATGGTCTGGCGCGTGGTCGGCACCGCCTGCAGCAGCTTCTCGATGTCCTCGAGGAAGCCGAGGTCGAGCATCTCGTCGGCCTCGTCCAGCACCGCGGTGCGCACCTGGGACAGGTCCAGGTACTTCTGGCGCATGAGGTCGATCAGGCGCCCGGGGGTGCCCACGACCACCTCGACGCCCTTCTCGAGGGCCTCGATCTGCGGTTCGTAGGCGCGGCCGCCATAGACGGTCAGGATGCGCACGGGGCGCTTCGCCGAGGCCGCCTGGAGGTCCGTGGCGACCTGCACCGCGAGCTCGCGGGTGGGCAGGACCACGAGGGCCTGCGGCTTGCCGACCGGGCGGCCGTCGGGGTTGTCCTCCCCGGGGGCGACGGCGGCCTGCAGCAGCGGGATGCCGAAGCCGAGCGTCTTGCCCGTGCCGGTCTTGGCCTGGCCGATGATGTCGCGGCCGCGCAGGGCGATCGGCAGCGTCATCGACTGGATCGGGAACGGATGGATGATCCCCTTGGACGCGAGCGCCTCGACGATGTCCTCGCGGACGTCGAAATCGGCGAACGTCTCCTCGGGGGTGCCGGAGCTCTGCTCGACGGCGGGGGAGGCCGACGCGGCCTCCTCGGTGTGCGGGATGGTTTCAGGCACCGTTCAACTCTCTGATCATGGGTAGTCCTGTCCATGGTAGCCCCCGGCGTCGAGGGTGCTCGGCGATCAGCCCTCGCCGCCGTCGCTGACCTCGGGCAGCGGACTGCTCGGAGCCGTCGGGGTGACGCGATCCTCGTCCGGCAGCCCCTCGCCCGGCTCGACCTCCTGCTCGGAGGGGATCGGGGCCTCGGGGGTCTCGGCGTCCTCGGGCACCTCGAGCGGCTCCTGCTCGGGCTCCATCTGGGTGCGCTGGATCGAGACCGACACCAGTCCGAGACCGCCCATGACGATGTCGTCATAGGCGACCAGCTGCCCGCTGGTGCGGTCGAAGTAGAGCATCCGGGCGGTGAGATCCAGGGGGGAATCGCCCTGCAGCACCGGGGCCACGCCGCCGGAGGCGAGCGCCCCGCCGGTGGAGCCGACGGTCAGCCAGTCGGTGCCCGAGCCGTCGCGGTCCAGCTCGACCTTCGAGGTGTGCATGTGTCCCGAGAGCACCAGCGGCACGCGCCCCTCGAGGCCCGCCGGCTGCGTCGGATCATGGATCAGGGCGAGGTCGACGGGCGCGTCGGGGTGCTCGTCGTCGTAGGCGGTGATGGTGTCGCCGAGCTGGAAGCCGCTGGCCTCCACCGCTTCCTTGCCGGCCTGCCAGCCGGTGGTGTCGGAGTCGTCGTCCGCCGCGAAGCGCGGATCGCCGATCCCGGCGATGGTCAGTCCGTCGACCTCGACGACCTCGTTGTCCAGGACCAACGCATTGGGCTGGGCCTCGATGGTCGCGGCCGCCGTGGCGCCGTCATGGTTGCCGCTGATGTACACGTAGGGCACGTCCAGCTCGCCGATCACGCTGAGCTGCTCGGCCTCCAGCGGCGTGCCCCAGGAGACGATGTCGCCGGTGTCGATCACGAGATCGATCGCGAACTGCGTGTGCAGCTGCTCGATGACGTCGTAGGCCTGGGGGTTGTCGTGGATGTCGGAGACATGCAGGACCGTGACCAGGTTCTCCTCGCTCAGCCCCACCGGCAGCGAGTCCGCCGCGATGTACAGGGCGGAGACCTGGCCGACGAACTGGGCGAGGGTGTCCCGGTAGCTCTGGTAGTCGGCGACCGTGGCCTGGCCGATGTCGGCGACATAGGCGGCCTGGGAGAGCAGCCCGTCGAACTTGGGCTGGTACAGGGCGTCGGGACGGAAGGTCACCGAGGTGACCACCACGGACACCCCCACCACCGCGACGGTGGTGCCGCCCGCGATCAGGGCGCGCCGGGCGCGACGGAAGGTGAGGCCGACCGCGAGCCCGGCTCCGGCGGCCGCGAACAGCGCGTTCAGCACGGCGTTCTTGGCGGCGGCGGCGGTCAGCGCCTCGGGAGCGGTCTGCGTGAGCTCCGTGAAGCCGGTGTCGGAGTAGAACAGCGCCTCCGCCTTGTCGATGTCCACGCCCTGGACCCGGGCCTCGATGCGCACCGGTGCCGCGTGGGTGTCGAAGGCGACCTCACCGACCGGCGGCAGCAGCAGCACGGTCTGGGAGCTCAGCGAAGGGCGCAGGTGCACGCTCGCGGTCAGCGGGCCGACGTCGACCCGGGTGGCGGGAACCAGCAGGATGCCGACGATCGCTCCCAGCAGGGCGACCACCGCGGTGGTCGTGATGTGCAGCGCGCGGACCCGACGGATCCGGCGCCGACGCCGCTGTGTGGCGGACTCCTCCGAGGCCACCGGCTCCGCGGACGCGCCGGGTTCCTCGGCAGAACTCTCAGCGGCGTTCACGGAGCATCAGCCGAGGAAGCCGACGCGGCGGGGCTCCTCGGTGGAGATCTCCGCGAAGGCCACCTTCGCACCGGGGATCAGCACGGTGCGCCCCTTGTCGTCGACGAGGGTGACGGGAGAGCCGTCGGCGACGGCGGCGTCGAGCCGCGCGAGCAGCTCCTCGGTCTTCTCCTCGGACTCGATGACGATCTCGCGGGGCGAGTGCTGGATGCCGATGCGGATCTCCATGGCGATGTCCTTCCCTCCGCCGAACTGGCGGGATGAGCAGTGCGTGACGAGGGAAGTCTACCCGTCGGACCCGGGGTGCGCGGTCCCGTCCGCTCCCAGCACAGTGCCGACGATCCGAGGGTTCTCCAGCGGGGCGAAGCCCGTCAGCCCGTGCACCATGAACGTCGTCATCATCTCGAGGATCTCCTCGCGCTCGGCGTCGTCGGAGGCCTCGTGGAGCAGCCGGGCGGTGGACTGGGTGGCGGTGATCAGCCCCCGGCCGATGACCCGGGACTCGATGGTGCTCATCCGGCGGGAGGCGGCCAGCACCTCGGCCAGCTCGACGGCCATCTGATCCAGCACTGCGTCGGCGCGCCGTTGGACGGTCTCGGAGACGGGCTCGTTGCCCGTGAACAGCCGCAGCGCGTTCTCGAGCGAGACCAGCTGGTAGAAGCGCTCGAGCCCGTGGCGGACGCGTCCGCGGGTGTCCCCGTCGAAGGAGCCGATCTCGCGCACCTCGTCGAACAGCTGCTCGGCGATGATGTCGATGACCTCGACGTACAGCGTCTCCTTGGACGAGAAGTGCTGGTAGAGCACCGGCTTGGTGACCCCCGCGGCGAAGGCGATGTCATCCATGCTCGTGGCCTGGAACCCCTTCTGCGTGAACACGCGCGTGGCGAGCTCGAGCAGCTGGGTGCGCCGCTGCGCGCGGGGCATCCGGGGCGTCGGTGACGGCGACATGGCGTCGGCCTCCTCGCAGATGACGGGGCACGGTGATCCATCGCACTCTACCGCTCCGTCACCACCGCGTGGTGGCCCCCGTCCGTCACCCCGGTGAGGTGGAATGGGCTCATGCGAGGCGACGGGCCCGGAGCGGGCGAGCGGGGCGGGACGGGCGAGCGGATCCGTCTGCTCGGACCGGACCTGGCTGCCCTGCCGGTGGTGCTCGACCCGGACGCGCTCGATGCGCAGCAGCGCCGCGCACGGGACCTGGTCCTGGCGGGGACCGATGTGCTGGTGCACGGCGGGCCCGGCAGCGGGCGCACCGCGCTGGCCCTGGCGACGGCGGCCGATGCCGGGGCCGGCACGCTGCTGCTGGCCCCGCGCCGTCTGGCCGCCGGACGCCTGCGCGATGCCCTGGCCGTCCACGGCGCCGGGGGAGCCCGCGCGATGACCCCGCCCGCCCTCGGCCATGCACTCCTGCGGGCCGACGCCCTCGGCCGCGGCCTCGGCGAGCCGACCCTCGTCACCGGCGCGGAGCAGGACGCCCTGCTGGCCGAGCTGATCGGTGAGAGGGAGGCCTGGACGCTCGAGGTCGACCCCGGGGCCCGCACCCTGCCCGGCTTCCGCACCGAGCTGCGAGACCTCATCACCCGCGCCACCGAACTGGGCCTGACCCCGCACGACCTCGAGCAGCTCGGGCGTGCACGGGCCCGACCGGCCTGGTCCGACGCCGCCGCGATCCTGCGCGACTATCTCGGCGTGCTGGATCTGGAGGCCGCCGCCGCCCTCGACGCCGGGCCCCGCCTCGACTCGGGCGGCCTGGTCCGGCGCGCTGCCGGACTGCTCGAGGACCCCCGGACCCCGCCGCCCTTCGCCACCGTGGTGGTCGACGACGCCCAGGACCTCACCTCCGCCGGCATCGCCCTGGTCGCCGCGCTCGCCGCCTCGGGGTCGACCGTGATGCTCTGCAGCAGCCCCGACATCGCCGTGGACACCTTCCGCGGGGCGCTCCCGGACGCCGCGGACCGGCTCCGCGGCCTCCTGCCCCGGCCGGTCTCCGAGGTGACGCTGGAGGGCTCTCACGCCTGCGCCGACGGGATCGTCGCGGCGGTCGACACCCTGCGCGGGAGGCTGCCGCTGTCCGGATCGAGCGTCGCCTCGCGGCGCCCGCGGGCGACGCCGGGGCGGGGCCTGGCGGTGCTGGAGGCGGAGGACCCGCTGGACGAGGCCCGCCTGATCGGCTCCGCGCTGCGCGACCTGCACCACCGCGAGGGCGTGGCCTATGACGACATGGCCGTGGTGTGCCGCTCCGGGGCCGCCGTCGCCGACGTCGCGGACCTGCTCTCCCGCACCGGGCTGCCCGTGCGCACGCCCCGACGTCCGCAGCCGCTGCGGGAGGTGCCCGCGATCGCCGACCTGCTGACCCTCCTCGAGCTGGGCTGCGCCGGGGACGAGGTGGTCGTCGACCCCCGGGTCGCCTCCCAGCTGCTGCGGGGGCCCTTCGGGGACGCCGACACCCTGCGACTGCGGCGCATCCGCCGCCTGCTGCTGGGCGCCCATCGGGCGGCCGATCCCTCCGCGGAGATCCCCAGCGAGCAGCTGCTGGCCCGGGCGCTGGTGGATGAGGAGGTCCCCGGGCTGCCCGAGGAGGGGGCCCGCGACCGCGCCGCCGCCCCCGTGCACCGGCTGCGGGCCATGATCCGCGCGGTGCGGGAGCACCGCCAGGACGCCGCCGACCAGGTCCTGTGGCACGCGTGGGACGCCTCCGGGCTCGCCGGGGGATGGCGCCGCGCCGCCCTCGGCGCCCCCGGCGACGTCGACGGCGCCCGCTCCCGGATGGCCGGGGCCCGGCTGGACGCCCTGCTCGAACTGTTCGCCGCCGCCGAGCGGCTCACCGACCGCCGTCCCGGCGCCGGGGCCCTGGATCTCGTCGAGCAGATCCGCGCCCAGGCCGTCGTCGAGGACACCCTCGCTCCGGCCGCAGCCCCCCGCGGCCGGCTCGCCGTGCTCACCCCGGCCCAGCTCGCCGGGGAGCACCGCGACACCGTCGTGCTCGCCCGCGTCCAGGAGGGGGCCTGGCCGGACCTCCGCCTGCGCTCGACCCTGTTCGGCGCCGCCGACCTCTCCCTGCTGGCCGGGGCCCGCGCCGGCACGGAGCTGCCCGCCGACCCCGAGGCGCTGCGGGCCCTCCAGCGCGAGCAGGTGATCGCCGACGAGCTGCGCCTGGCCGTCAGCGCCATGACCCGCGCCCGCACCCGCGTGCTGATCACCGCCGTCCAGGACGAGCAGCTCGAGCCCTCCGCCCTGCACGAGGCGGTCGCCGCACTCGCCGAGCGGGCGGGAGAACCGTGGATCACGTCGGAGGCCCTGAGACAGGACCCGGGCCCCGCCCCCGACGTGCGGTCCCTGGTGGCCGCGCTGCGGGCACGACTGCGCCAGGAGGACCCCCGCCGCTCGCGCGAGGCGGCCCTCGCCCTGGACGCGCTGGCCCGTGCCGGAGCCCCCGGCACCGATCCCGCGCGCTGGTACCACCAGGACCCCAGCAGCCTCGAACCCCTGCACGAGGAGGGCGCCCCCATCGCCCTGTCCCCCTCGGCCCTCGAACGCGCTGTGGACTGCCCGCAGTCCTGGCTGATGGAACGGGCCGGCGGCACCCGTTCCGGCGGACCCGCCCAGCTCATCGGCACTGCTCTGCACCACCTCGCCCAGGTCCACCCGCGCGGCCCCGAGGGCGACAGCGCAGACCTGCTCGCCGAGCTGCACACGCTGATCCGCTCCGTCCCCGGCACCGAGACCTGGTCCGGCAGGCGCCGGGTGCGGCGCGCCGAGGACGCGGCCCTGCTGCTGGCGCAGCACCTGCGCACGGCGGGGGAGCCGCTCGCGGTCGAGGCCCCCTTCGAGGTCGAGCTCGGCCGCGTGCACCTGCGCGGCAGCATCGACCGCATCGAGGGCGATGCGAGCGGCCTGCGCGTGGTGGACCTCAAGACCGGCCGCAGCCCCAAATCCGCCGCCGCGGCGGAGAGCGACCTGCAGCTGGCCGCCTACCAGGCCGCCGTGCGCGAGGGGGCTCTGGCCGAGGAGCTCGGCGAGGACGCCCCGGGCCGGCTGAACGGCGCCCAGCTGGTCTACGTCGGCACCGGCGCGAAGAAGGCGGCCGTGCGCACCCAGGGCGCCCTGGCCCGGGCGGAGGATCCCGCCTGGTTCGACGACCTCGTCAGCCAGGTCTCCCGCGACGTCTCGGGCCGCCGCGTCACCGCCCGGCTGAACGCCCACTGCTCCCACTGCGCGGTGCGCAGCAGCTGCCCGCTGCAACCCGAAGGAGACCAGCTGTGAGCGCGAACGCCTCCGCCCCGCTCAGCGCCGCCCGCCTCGCGGCCCTGCTCGACCAGCCCCCGCCCACCGCCGAGCAGACGGCCGTCATCGAAGCCCCGCTGGCCCCGATGCTGGTGGTCGCGGGCGCCGGCTCCGGCAAGACCGAGACCATGGCCTCCCGCGTGGTGTGGCTGATCGCCAACGCGGTGATCGAGCCCCGGCAGGTGCTGGGGCTGACCTTCACCCGCAAGGCCGCCCACGAGCTGTCCGCCCGCATCACCGCGCGCCTGGCCGCGCTGGCCGCGGCGCTTCGCGCCGAGGGCCTCGCCCTGCCGCCGGGCCTCGAGCGCGGCGGCGACGAGCTGGTCGGCCAGCGCCCCCTCGTCCACACCTACAACGGCTTCGCCCTCGACCTGGTGCGCGAGCACGCCCTCGCCGTCGGCATCGACCCCGAGCTGACCATGATGTCCACCTCCGCCTCGTGGCAGCTCGCCCACGAGATCGTCGAGGGCTGGGACGACTCCCTGGACCTCGAGGCCTCCCCGGCCACGCTCACTGCGGCCCTGCTGTCGCTGACCTCCTCGATCGCCGACCACCTCGTGACCCCCGAACAGCTGCGGTCCCACCTCACCGAGATCCGCGACCACCTCTCCCAGATCCCGCTGCAGGTCGAGGGGCGACGCCGCACCACCCCCAAGGCCGTCGCCTCCGTCCTCGCGGCGCTCGAGTCCCGGCTCGCCCTGATCCCGCTGCTGGAGCGCTTCGCCGCGGTCCGCACCGACAGCTCCGCCCTCGACTTCGCCGACCAGGTCTCCCTCGCCGCCCGGATCGCCCGCGAGGTCCCCGCCGCGAGCCGGCTCGCCCGCCGCATGCACCGCGTGGTGCTGCTGGACGAGTTCCAGGACACCTCCGTCGCCCAGCTGCGGATGCTCACCGACCTCTTCGGCCCCGGCCACGCCGCCTGCGCCGTCGGCGACCCGCAGCAGGCGATCTACGGCTGGCGCGGCGCGTCGGCCGCCTCGCTGGCCGGCTTCGCCGCCTCCTTCGCCACCGCCGAGCAGCCCGTGCTGCAGCGCACCCTGTCCACGTCCTGGCGCAACGACGAGGCCGTCCTCGCCGTCGCCAACACGCTCGCCGCCCCGCTGCGCGCGGCCGACGCGGGACTGAGCATCCCCGAGCTGCAGGCCCGCCCCGGCGCCGGAGAAGGGGCCGCCGAGATCCACGAGGCCTCCGACGAGCGGGCCGAGGCCCGGGCCATCGCGGCGTGGATCCGGGAGCGCCGGGCCGAGGACCCGCAGGAGGAGCCCCCGGCGTCGGCCGCCGTGCTGGTGCGCGCCCGCCGCCAGATCCCCGCCCTGGTCGAGGGGCTCGAGGCCGCAGGCCTGCCCGTGCACGTGGTCGGCCTCGGCGGCCTCCTGCACCGCCCCGAGGTGGCCGACGTCCGCGCCGTCCTCGTCTGCGCCCACGATCCCGGTCGCGGCGATGCGCTGATGCGGTTGCTGACCGGGCCGCGGGTCCGTCTCGGCGCCCGCGACCTGTCCGTGCTGGGCCGCTGGCGGGACCGGATGGGCTCGCGCCTGCGCCGCCGCGCCGACGCCCCGGGCGGCGAGGACGAGGCCGAGACCGTCTCCCTCGTCGACGCGGTCGACGACCTGCCGCCGCGGGACTGGATCGATCCCTCCGGGCGGGCCCTGTCCGCCACCGGCCGAGCCCGGCTCGAGCAGGTCCAGCAGATGCTGCGCGAGATGCGGCGCCTGCTGCCCCTGCCGCTGCCCGATCTCGTCACCGCCGCCGTGCGGCTGCTGGACGTCGACCTGACCCTGCTCGCCCACGACCCCTCCTCGCGGGCGCTGGCGGACCTCGAGGCGCTGCGCGACCACGCGGCCGCCTTCGACCGCACCGCGCAGCGCGGCGGCCTCGGCGCCTACCTGGACCTGCTGGAGATCAGCGAGGACGAGGAGGCGGGCCTGGCCGTCACCGCGGCCCCCGCCCCGGAGACCCAGGAGGACGCCGATGCCGCGGTGACCATCGTGACGATGCACTCCGCGAAGGGTCTGGAGTGGGATCTGGTGGCCGTCGCCGGGCTCACCGAGGGCTCGGTGCCCTCCTACGACCTGCGCCGCGCGAAGACCGACGAGGCCGGGCGGGTGCGGGTCCCGGCGGGCGGCTGGCTCGACAAGCTCGCCTCCGCCTCCGTGCCCACCGCGCTGCGCGGCGACGCCGACACCCTGCCGGAGCTGGCCTGGGCCGAGGCGGACACGCAGGTCGACGCCGAGGGTCTGATCGAGGAGTACCGCTTCGCCCAGGGCGAGGAGTCGCTGCGCGAGGACCGCCGCCTGATGTATGTCGCGGTCACCCGGGCCCGCCGTCGCCTGCTGCTGACCTCCGCGGCCTGGCGCACGGGCCTGGCCTCCGCCCGCCCCCGCTCGCGCTACCTCGTCGAGGCCGGGCCGCTGGTGCCCGAGCGCTTCCGCACCGCGGACGAGATCCCCGATCAGAACCCGATGGAGGCCGAACGGCCCCAGGGGCAGTGGCCCCCGCCGGAGGGGGAGGCGGAGCGGGCACGCCGCCGCGCCGCCGAGCTGCTGACGGCGGTGGGGGAGGACCCCGCCCCCGAGGAGCTCGCGGCCGGCGACCCGGCGCTCGCCGAGATCGTGCGGCGGACCATCGCGGACCTCGAGCAGCAGGCCGCGCCCCCGGCCGTGCACTCCCCGCCGCGGCTGTCCGCCTCCCAGGTGGTCCACCAGGCCCGCGACCCGCAGGACGCCGCGATCGAGCTGCTGCGGCCCCTGCCCCGTCGTCCGTCGGCGGCCGCCGCCCGCGGCACCGCCTTCCACGCCTGGCTCGAGTCCCGCTACGACAGTGCGACCCTGCTGGATCTCGAGGACCTGGTGGACCTGGCCGATCGCGCCGACCCCGATGCCGAGGGCGGCGGGGAGGACCGCGCGCTGCGGGAGGCCTTCGTCGCCTCCCCGTGGGCGGACCGCACCCCGATCGCGGTCGAGCACCCGGTCCAGACCCGGGTGGGCCGGATCGCCGTGCGCGGCGTCATCGATGCGGTCTTCGCCGACCCGGACGACGACAGCGGCGTGATCATCGTGGACTGGAAGACCGGGCGCGTGCCGCGCCCCGCCCAGCTGCGCGAGCGCGCTCTGCAGCTGTCGCTGTACCGCCTGGCCTGGCACGAGAGCACCGGGCTGCCGCTGGGCAGGATCCGCACGGCCTTCCACTTCGTGGCCGACGGGATCACCCACGAGGTGCGCCGCCATCCCTCTCGCGAGCGGATCGCGGCGATGCTCACCGGCGAGTGAGGCTCAGGGCTGCTCCTCGCGGGCGCCCATCGCGTCGTAGGTGCGCTCGGCCTCGTCCCGCGCCAGCTGCGCGAGATCGGCATCGAGGTCGGCGATCATGCCGCGGGCGTCGGAGACGATCGCCTCGTCCCCGGTCTCCAGGCCGTGGATGAGCCACTCGGCCACGGCGAACTCGCCGAGCGCCTGCGCCCGTTCCATCAGGCGGGGATGGACCGCAGTGGGCAGTTCCTCGCGGTAGGCCGCGTACAGCTCGTCGAAGCGCTCCGGATCGAGCGTGGAGATCAGCCAGGCCAGGTCCGTCGCGGCGTCCGCGACCCGGGAGGAGGACCAGTCGCGCAGGGCGCTGACGCTGTCCTCGCTGCAGAACAGGCTCTCCTCGGACAGGTCGCCGTGGATGAACTGCGGGGTGACGTCCCACAGCTCCCGGTCCTCGAGCAGGCCCTCCCAGCGCTGCGAGACCGCCGCCGGCAGGTGCCCGCCCTCCTTCGCGGCGAGGATCCGCTCGTGGTGCTCGGCGAGCAGGGCCTCGGCGGTGAAGGACTCCACCCCGGCCGCTTCGGCCGCATAGCGCGGAACGGTGTGGATCCGGGCCAGGATCTGGCCCAGGGAGCGGGCCAGCTCCGGACTGTCCTGCAGGTTCTCGAGCATCAGGGGTCGGCCGACGGGGGCCTCGGTGACCGCGGCCCGGCCGCCCTCGGAGAGCTTCACGAAGCCCAGCACCGGCGGGATCACGACGTGCAGCGGAGTCCCGGTGAGGGCGTCGGTGACCTTCAGATCCTTCTCGAGACGGACCCCGGAGGCCGTCGAGGAGGGAGAGGTCACCATGACGCGGCGGCCCTGCTCGCCGACGATGCCGGCGACGTCGAGGTCCTCGGTCGGGGTCGCGATCGGCGTGGTCCGCACCGGCACGAGTCCGGGGACCGCCGCCGCGGCCAGAGCAGCCAGGGAATAGGAGTTGCGATGCACCCCTTCACCGTACCCGGACGGCCCGCCCGATCCGCGTAGGCTCCGGGGTATGGCGAAGCTCCGCGGCCCGCATCTGGGCACCCCTCTGACCCTGCTCGGCTCCGACCGCGATGCGCTCAGCCGCATCGACCCGGCGATGATCGCGCCCGGCCAGGACGCCCGCTACCTGGTCACCCGTGCCGGGGAGGCGGCCATGCGCGAGGACGAGGACGGCTCGCTGCATCTCGCGCTGGAGACCGAGGACCCGCGCCGCGGTGCCCAGCAGCCGCTGGTGCTGCTGGGCCGACGTCACGGCCTGCGGGTCCTGGCCGTCGAGATCCTCGAGCCCAGCGCCGAGATCGACGATCCCGGGCGTGATCTGCGCGACCTGCGGCGCGTCGCGGAGATGCTCGAGCCGGCCGACGCCGATCTCGCGCTGACCGCCGTCGCCATGGGCGCCTGGCACCGCTCCATGCGCGTCTGCCCCCAGTGCGGGCAGGGGCTCGAACCGGAGGTGGGCGGCTGGGTGCTGCGCTGCCGCGAGGACGGCACCGAGCACTTCCCCCGCACCGACCCCGCCGTGATCATGGCCGTGCGCGACGGTGAGGACCGGCTGCTGCTGGCCCGCAACGCGAACTTCCGCGGTCGCTTCCATTCGGTCCTGGCCGGCTTCGTCGAACCGGGCGAGAGCCTCGAATCGGCGGTGGCCCGCGAGGTCGCCGAGGAGGTCGGGCTGAGGGTCGAGGAGGTCGAGTACGTCGGCAGCCAGCCATGGCCCTTCCCTCGGTCGCTGATGATCGGCTACCGCGCCTGGGCGCCGGGCTCCGTGGAGCTCACGCTGCAGGAGGACGAGATCGCCGAGGCCCGCTGGTTCACCCGGGACGAGCTCGCCGCCGCCCTCGCCGCCGAGGAGGTCGAGCTGCCGGGCACGGCCTCCCTCGGCCGAGCCCTGATCGACGACTGGTACGGCGGCCCCGCCGCGGTGTGAGGCACGCGCCGTCCACAGCGGCCCGCAGAAGGTCGGGGGTCGCTGGCAGGATGAGCGGTGATGACCACAGCCAGCCCTGAGACCCCCGCCCCGCCCGCCGACGCCGAGAGCATCCTCGCCGCCCTCGACCCGGAGCAGCGGGAGGTCGCACGCACCTTCGGGACGCCGGTGTGCGTGCTCGCGGGCGCCGGCACCGGCAAGACCCGCGCCCTGACCCACCGCATCGCCTACGGCGTCGCGACCGGCCAGCTGAACCCGCGCCACGTGCTCGCGGTCACCTTCACCGCCAAGGCCGCCGCCGAGATGCGCTCGCGCCTGCGCGACCTCGGGGTTCCCGCCGTGCAGGCCCGCACGTTCCACGCCGCCGCCCTGCGCCAGCTGCGCCACTTCTGGCCCCGCGTGGTCGGCGGGGCCATGCCCGACATCATGCCGAACAAGTTCCCGGGCGTCGGGGAGGCGTGCCAGCGTCTGCACCTGAGCGTGGACCGTGCGGCGCTGCGCGACATCGTCGCCGAGGTCGACTGGTCGCGGGTGACGATGCTGACCCCGGAGTCCTACCCGGAGGCGGCCGAGAAGGCGCGCCGCCCCGGCGTCGCCGGCTTCGACGCCCGCTCCATCTCCCGCATCCTCACCCAGTACGAGGAGGTCAAGAAGGAGCGCGGCGTCATCGACTTCGAGGACGTGCTGCTGCACCTGGTGGGCTTCCTCACCGAGCGACCCGACGTCGCCCGCGAGGTGCGCGGTCAGTACAAGCACTTCGTCGTCGACGAGTACCAGGACGTCTCCGCCCTCCAGCACTCGTTGCTGCGGCTGTGGCTGGGCACCTCCGACGACGTCTGCGTGGTCGGCGACGCCGCCCAGACCATCTACACCTTCGCCGGCGCCCGCGCCTCCTATCTGCTCGACTTCCGCCAGGAGTTCAAGCGCGCCCGCACCATCCGCCTCGAGCGCAACTACCGCTCCACCCCCCAGATCGTGCGGATGGCCAACACCGTCCTGGACGGCGCCCGCGGCCGCACGAAGGCCAGCCGCCTCACCCTGGTCTCCCAGCGCGAGGACGGGCCCCCGCCGCTGGTGGAGTCCTTCCCCGACGACCCCGCCGAGGCCGACGGCATCGCCGACCGCATCCAGCACCTGGTCGCCGAGGGACGCCCGGCCGCCGAGGTGGCGATCCTGTTCCGCACCAACAGCCAGTCCGAGGCCTTCGAGCAGGCGCTGACCGCCCGGGGGATCGGCTACCTGGTGCGCGGGGGCGACCGCTTCTTCGACCGCCAGGAGGTGCGCCGGGCGATGGTCTCGCTGCGGGCGGCGACCCGCGTCGAGCAGCTCGACCCGGCCCGGGCGGTCCGCGACATCCTCGCCCAGCAGGGCTGGTCCGAGAAGCCGCCGGAGACCACCGGGTCGATCCGGGACCGCTGGGACTCGCTGAACGCCCTGGTGGGACTGGCCGACACGGTCACCTCCCGGCCGGGGGCCACCATGGTCGACCTGGTGCGCGAGCTGGAGGAGCGGGCCGAGGCGCAGTCCGCCCCGGTGGTCGACGGCGTCACCCTCGCCTCCGTGCACGCCGCCAAGGGCCTCGAATGGCCGGTGGTGTTCGTGGCGGGGGCCAGCGACGGCCTGCTGCCGATCTCCATGGCCTCCACCGCCGCCGAGGTCGAGGAGGAGCGACGGCTGCTCTACGTCGCGCTCACCCGCGCCCGGGACCTGCTCACCGTGAGCTGGTCCGCCGCCCGCACCCCGGGCGCCCGGGGGAGCCGGAAGGCCTCCCGCTTCCTCGACGGCGTGCTCGAGCACCCCGACTCCCCGGCGTCCCGACCGGGTGCCGGGCCGCGGCGCACCGGCCGGCGCAGCGCCACCGTGTACGCCGAGTGCCGCCGGTGCGGCCAGGGCCTGGTCTCTCCGCGGGATCAGCGACGAGGGCGCCACGAGGGCTGCCCACCGCTGGCCGACGGGACGTTGATCGAGGCGCTGCGCTCCTGGCGTCGGGAGCGGTCCGCAGTCAACGGCGCCCCCGCCTACGCCGTGCTCACCGACGCCGCTCTCGAAGCGGTCGCTGAACGCGCCCCCCGCACCGAGCAGGAGCTGCTCGCGGTCCCGGGCATCGGCCCCGGCAAGGCTGAGCGGTTCGGCCCGGCCCTGCTCGCCCTCCTCGCCGAGCATCGCCTCGAGCAGCGGACCGAGCCGTGATCTGAGCGGTGAAACCGCAGGTCAAAAAATAGATGTGCGATATGTCGAAGGTGTGTAGACTCATCTCGTCAATCGTCCACGTCGTGGACCGGGCAACCGGGACGCGCGCTTCAGAAAGGGGGTGGCCTCAGTGATCATTATCAACAATCTCGCAGGAGCAGGCCTGCGCCCCCTCGGCGCGCCCTCCCTTCTGCCGCGCGAACGGGGCCACGCCCCCGCGGTGCTCAACCTGAGCTGACGAGGACCACCTCGCTGCTGGTGCGGCACCGCTGCCGCACCTCCGCCCGTACGGGCTCGTCCCCACCGACGATCTTCGAAGCAGCGAGACGATGACTTCTCTACTCACCACTTTCCTCAGCCCCGCCGAGACCGCGGGTCACATGCTCCCCTGCCACGACATCGGCGTGGCCGATCTGTTCTTCTCCGAGCGCCCCGCCGATCTGGAGCAGGCCAAGGCGCTGTGCGCCGACTGCCCCCTGATCCAGGAGTGCCGCCAGGGTGCCCTCGACCGCGAGGAGCCCTGGGGCGTCTGGGGCGGGGCGATCTTCGAGTCCGGCCGCATCATCGCCGTCAAGCGCGGTCGCGGCCGGCCCCGGAAGAACCGCGACCTGGACGCGGCATGAGCAGCGGGTCGAGCCCCGGCTCGACCCGCTGCCCCTGTCCCCGCCCCGGCGCGTGCGCCCCGCCCGCCCCGGCGAGCCCGCTCCGCGAGCTCACGCATCGAGTGCGACGTGCGGCACTCCTCCATCGCCCGGAGGGGTACCGGATGTCGCACTCGTGGCACGCCAGCCGTGAAGAAGGCCCCGAACCGTGTGGTCCGGGGCCTTCTTCACGCTGCGGGACGCAGAGCGTCCGCGGGGAGCAGGTGCGTCGTGGAGCTCGTCAGGCCTTCCCGAGGATCCGGTTCAGCTTGGTGCCGCACTCCGGGCACACGGCCTTCGCCATGCGGCGACCGTTGGAGACGACGACGTTGCCCTCGGCCTCCCGCTTCTCGCGGCACTTGACGCAGTAGAACTCTCCGGCATAGGTCTCGTCGGCCATATCCGCTCCTTGTAGGAATCGACGGTGGTGATCGGTTCCCCGGACGCGCAGCTGCTGCCGCGAGGCCGGGACCGTGCCACTGTAGCGGGGCGCGGCGGCCGTGCCGAATCAGGATCGATGCTCCGCTCGGGCGGCCCGTCGCGCGCTTCGGGAACATGAGGCTCCGTGAGGAGCCGAGGAAGTGCGCACGACGAGCCGACATCGGAGGCCCAGCAGGCGTCGTCAGGCCGTGGAGGGCCGTGGGACCCCGGGGGCGCTCAGCACCACGCGCACCTTCCCCGTGTGCGTCCTGCTAGTTATCCCGGGGTCCCACGTTCTAGGGAAACCTAGCGCCTGCGCACCGGGCCGGTCAAAGGGCGATCGGGGACCGGCTGTGGACAACCCGTCCCTGGGTGTGGACAGGTTCGGGATGCGGGTTCGCACACTGTGGAGGACGGTCCATCACCGCAGGTCACGATGATGTGACGGGGGCGGTGGGGGTCTGGTGCTGTGGATGAAGATTTTTCTGCTCGGATCGTGCCAGGCTGGCTTCCATGACAGATCTGGTCCTCCACGAGAACGTCTCCGGACCCCGGGGCGAGCGGGTGCTGGTGCGGCGGTCCGCCCGTCGGCGTCGCACGGTGTCGATCACCCGGCGCGAGGGAGACCTGGTGATCGCGATCCCCGCCACGTTCAGCGGCCGCCAGGAGCGTGACTGGGTGGGCAGGATGGTCGACCAACTGGTCGCCAAGGAGGCGAAGAACTCACCGCGGCGCCGCAGCGACGGGGCGCTGGAGGAGATGGCGCGCGAGGTCAGCCGGAAGCATCTGGACGGCCGTGCTCGCCCTGCCTCCGTGACCTGGTCCACGCGGCAGAACCAGCGCTGGGGGTCCTGCACACCGGCCGACGGCACGATCCGCCTCTCGCACCAGCTGCAGGACATGCCCGACTACGTGGTGCGTGCGGTGATGATGCACGAGCTGGCCCATCTGCTGGTGCCCGGTCACGGGCCGGAGTTCCAGGCGCTGATGGCCCGCTATCCGCACGCGGAGCAGGCGCAGGGCTTCCTCGACGGCGTCTCCTTCGCGAAGAACCTGCCCAGCGGTGGGATCGACGAGGACCCGGCGGAGCAGGACGACCTGAAGGATCCGCCGGACCCCCCGGATCCGGCGGATCAGGCCGATCGAGCGGGTCAGACGGGTCGAGCGGGGCGGGCGGATCAGCCGGGTCAGGCGCCGTAGCGCGCGAGGTACGGGGCCAGGGCGTCGAGCTTTCCCGGCATGTCGGCCACGGTGCCCTCCGGGAGGGCATCGGTCGAGCGCTGCACGCTCGCCCCGCGGCGAGGCCACGGCACCCACCGCACCTCGGGCGACTCCTCGCTGGCGCGCAGCGGCAGGGTGGAGGCCGGGCCGCCCGCACGCAGCAGGTACTGCACGTCCCAGTGCTCGGAGCACGCCCCGAAGGCGGCATCCAGCTGATGGCGGTGCAGAACGGCGGGGCCTGGTCCGACGCGCTCCAGAGAGGTCAGGCCGATCTCCTCGGCCACCTCCCGGCGGGCGGCGCGTTCGAAGCTGGTCTCGCCCTGCTCGAGATGCCCGCCCGGCTGCACCCAGAAGCGGCCCTTGCGATGCCAGAGCAGGGCGATGTGCTCCGCCGGGTCATCGATCACCACGGCGCTGGCGGTGAGATGCCGCGGCCCGCCGTCGCGGTACAGGACGCCGGGGGAGCGCAGCAGCAGGCCGCGGTAGTCCGCGGCGGCCTCCGGCCCGGACGCGGCGTCGGACGCCGCCTCCAGCTCCCTCAGCGCCGGGTCCGGTCCCTCAGCGAGCACCGGTCCCGCCATCGTCCGGGCCGTCCTTCCGGTCATCGTCGGTGCCGCTGTCGGCGTCGCCCGTGCCGCCTTCCTCAGCGGCCTCGTCCTCGCTGCCGCTGCCGTCGCCCGTGCCGTCGCCCGTGCCGTGGCCGGTCCGATCCTCGGTGCCGGCACCGCTGAGCAGCCGCTCCAGCTCGGCATCGAAGTCCGTGGGGATCTCGACGTCGGCCAGGGCATCGGAGGAATCCTCCGCGGCGCTCTGCGGAGCCTGCGGACGACCGGAGAGGACCTCCGTCGTCGGCAGCAGGTCCGGGTGCTCCCACTTCGCCTCGCGGCCCTGCTCCCCCTCGGTGGCCAGCACGCTGTCCCACCAGGCGAGGGCTTCGCGCACCCGGCGCGGACGCAGCTCGATGCCGACGGTGCGGGCGAGCATCTGCTCGGCCGGCCCGCCGGAGGCGCGGCGACGTCGCAGCACCTCGCGCATCGCCTCGAGCTCGGGGAGCTTGCCCTGCAGCGCCTGCGTGGTGACGTGATCGACCCACGACTCGATCAGCGCCAGGGTCGTGGCCAGCTCCTCGAGGGCGCGCTCCTGCGCGGCCCGCCGGGTGAACACGAACATCTCCTCCGGCCGACGCGCCTGCAGCGCCTCCGGATCCGAGAGGTCCAGGCCGCGCACCATCTCGTCGAGCGCATCGAGATCCAAGGTGATGCCGCGGGCATAGTCCTCGATGGCGGAGAACAGGGCCTTGCCCAGCCACGGGGCGGCGCTGAACAGGGCGGTGTGCGCGAGCTCGCGGGCCGACAGGAAGATGCGGGCGGCACCGGGATCCAGCGAATGGTCGGCGATCAGATCCTCGACGTTGGCGGCGACCAGGGCGGGTTCCCCGTCGCGGCCCAGCGGCAGCGACAGATCCGTGGTGCCGGAGGCCTCGCGCGCCAGCGAACCGATCGCATGCCCGAACTGCACGCCGAACATGGTCCCGCCGATCCGCTCCATCATCGCGGCCGGATCGCCCGCCATGCCCATCGCGTCCTGGTCCATCCCGCTGAGCTCACCCATCTGCGAAGTGATCGCCTCGCCGATGGCGCCGGACATGTACTTCGCGACCGGCTCGACGATCGTCTTCCAGTGCGGCAACGTGCGGTGCAGCCAGGTGCCGCGGCCGAACACGCCCAGCTCCGCGCTCGGCACGTCGATCGCGATCACCGGGTCGAGCCACAGACGCGCCACCTGGGCGGCCTGGCGCAGCTCCTCCACCTGGGCGTTCGTCGGGCCCGGGTCCCCGGGGCTGCCGCTCGGCTCCGGGGCGCCGGGGATGGCCGCGCCGGCGGCCGTGCGGCGGGCGATGTCCTCCGCCATGTCCCAGTTCACGGGGTTGTCGCCCTGGGCGGCGAACATGTTCTGCATCTGCGCGGCCGCAGCGCGCAGCTGCGCCGGGTCCTGCGGCAGGTTCGCCTGCTCGGCGAGCGCGGACAGGTCCAGCCCGTCCAGCGCGCCTTCGGGGAGCGCGTCCCCGAAGGTCTCCTGCAGGAAGCGCTTGAGCGCCTCTTCATCCATGTCACCGGGTCCGCCCGGGATCGGATCTTGGGTCATGGCCACCTCCAGCGGTCCGTGGGTGTTCCAGCGTACCGAGCGCGGCTGGATGGAGGGAGGGCCGGGGCATCTGGGGCACAATGTCGGGGTGATAGACGAGCAGTCCCACCCCACCCGTGCGCGGCGAGCCCGCACGGCGATCCGGCGGACGGTGGACGACGCGCAGCTCGCCCGACCCGGACTCGCGCTGGGCTCCATGGTGCTGCTGTGCCTGATGATCCTGGGCGGCTCGCTGATGCCGGTGCCGTACGTCATCGAACGGCCCGGGCCCGCGATCGACGTGCTCGGTGAGTACGAGGACGAGAAGATCCTGGTGATCGACGGCGCCGAGACCCACCCCACCGACGGCGAGCTCATGATGACCACGGTCTCGGTCGACGGCGGGCCCGGCTACCGGGTCACCCCGGTCGAGGTGGTCGCCTCCTGGTTCGACCGCGGCCAGGCCGTCCTGCCCCGGGAGGCCGTCTTCCCCGCCGGGCAGACCCGCGAGGAGACCGTGCTGACCAACTCCGTGGCGATGAGCACCTCCCAGCAGGGAGCGGTGGCGGTGGCCCTGGATGAGCTCGGCATCGAGTACGAGCCCGTGGTGATGGTCGGCGGCGTCGAGCAGGGCGCTCCGGCCGATGGCGTCCTCGAGGGCGGCGACGTGATCCTGTCCGTGAACGGGTCCGGCGCCGAGACTGTCGACGGCGTCCGGGAGCTGGTGCGCACCACCGCGGAGGGCGAGGACGTGCAGATGCAGGTGCGGCGCGGCGAGGAGGTGCTCGACCTCGAGGTGCCCACCGAACAGGTCGACGGTGCTCCCCGGATGGGGATCGTGCCGACGGCCGGATACGACTTCCCGATGGACGTGCAGATCTCCGTCGGCGAGATCGGCGGCCCCAGCGCCGGCATGATGTTCTCGCTGTCCGTGTACGACGAGCTGACCCCCGGGGCGCTGACCGGCGGCCACCAGATCGCCGGCACCGGGACCATGTCCGCCGACGGCGACGTCGGCCCCATCGGCGGGATCCGCCAGAAGATGGTCGGGGCGCACGAATCCGACGCGGAGTTCTTCCTCGCCCCGAGCGAGAACTGCGACGAGGTCGTCGACTACGAGCCCGAGGGCCTGGACGTGGTCGCCGTATCGGACTTCGAGGACGCCGTCGCGGCGAGCGAGACCATCGCCGACAGCGGCGACACCGAGGGCCTGCCCACCTGCGAAGACATCATGTCCCAGAACGGGGAGGAGACCCGATGAGCAAGCGCCGTTCCCGCCGTACCCCGCCGCGGCCCACCGTGGCCCTCGACTTCGGCGGAGTGCTCAGCGCCGGGCACGATCCGGTCCCGGACATCCGCGAGCTGCTCGGCGGCGAACCCGAGGTCCTCGCCGAGGCCCTGTGGGCGCAGCGGCCCGCCTACGACGCGGGCACGGTCACCGCGGCGGAGTACTGGGGCGCCGTCGCCGCCGCCGTCGGCGTCGACCAGCTCAGCGAGACCGAGGTCGATGAGCTCCAGGAGGCCGACAATCGCTACTTCCTGCGCCTGGATCCCGCCGCCCGCGCCCTGATCCACGACCTCGCCCGCCACCGCGTGCGCCTGGTGCTGCTGTCCAACGCCTCGGTCGCCTTCGGCGAGGCTGTGCGCCGGGCCGACTGGTTCGAGGCCTTCTCCTTCGCCGTGATCTCCGGGGAGGAGCAGATCCTCAAACCCGATGCGGAGATCTACGAGATCCTGCTGAGCGCCCTGGCCCATGAGACCGGGGGAGTGTCGATCCCCTCGGCCGTGCTCTTCTTCGACGACCGCGAGGACAACGTCGCGGCGGCGCGGGCGCTGGGCATCGACGCGCACCTCTGGCCGCGCAACGGCGAGCCGTCCGAGGGCGCGGAGCACGGTGCTGACATCGCCCGCCGGGTGCTCGCCGAGCGGGGCGTCGACCTGGTCTGAGGGCGCCCGGCCCCCACCACGGTGCGACCTGGAGCGCTGCCGCGCCGAACCTGCTGGGGGCCGAGCCCGCCCCGGCGGGGTAGAGTCGGTCACTGCGACACATCCCGTGCAGCGCCGTGCCCCGGCGCGCCGGTGAGAATCCCAGACCCCTCTCCGAACAGGAACACGAGTTGGCAGAGTTCATTTACACGATGTACAAGGCCCGCAAGGCCGTGGGAGACAAGGTCATCCTCGATGACGTCACCATGAGCTTCTACCCGGGCGCGAAGATCGGCATGGTCGGCCCCAACGGCGCCGGCAAGTCGACGATCCTGAAGATCATGGCCGGGCTGGACCAGCCCAGCAACGGCGAGGCCCGCCTCAGCCCCGGCTACAGCGTCGGCATCCTGCTGCAGGAGCCGCCGCTGGATGAGTCCAAGACCGTCCTGGAGAACGTCCAGGAGGGTATGGGCGAGCTCTTCCAGAAGGTCCAGCGCTTCAACGCCATCGGCGAGGAGATGGCCGAACCCGATGCCGACTTCGACGCGCTGATGGCGGAGATGGGCTCGCTCCAGACCGATATCGACGCCGCGAACGGCTGGGATCTCGACTCCCAGCTCGAGCAGGCGATGGACGCCCTGCGCTGCCCGCCCGGGGACGAGATGGTCACCCACCTCTCCGGCGGTGAGAAGCGTCGCGTGGCGCTGTGCAAGCTGCTGCTGGAGAAGCCCGACCTGCTGCTGCTGGACGAGCCCACCAACCACCTCGACGCCGAGAGCGTGCTCTGGCTCGAGCAGCACCTCCAGCAGTACGAGGGCGCCGTCATCGCCGTCACCCACGACCGCTACTTCCTCGACCACGTCGCCGAGTGGATCGCCGAGGTCGACCGTGGTCATCTCATCGGCTACGAGGGCAACTACTCCACCTACCTGGAGAAGAAGGAGGAGCGCCTGGCCGTCCAGGGCAAGAAGGACGTTAAGCTCGCCAAGCGCCTCAAGGAGGAGCTGGAGTGGGTCCGCTCCAACGCCAAGGGCCGCCAGGCGAAGTCCAAGTCGCGCCTGAACCGCTACGAGGAGATGGCCGCCGAGGCCGAGCGCACCCGCAAGCTCGACTTCGAGGAGATCACCATCCCGCCGGGTCCGCGGCTGGGCAACCAGGTCATCGAGGCCGACGACATCCGCAAGGGCTTCGGCGAGCGGATCCTCATCGACGGGCTCTCCTTCTCCCTGCCCCCGAACGGCATCGTCGGCGTCATCGGTCCCAACGGCGTCGGCAAGACCACGCTGTTCAAGACCATCGTCGGCCTCGAGCCGCTCGACGACGGCGAGCTGAAGGTCGGCCAGAGCGTCAAGATCAGCTACGTGGACCAGAACCGCGAGAACATCGACCCGGACAAGAATCTCTGGGAGGTCGTCTCCGACGGCAACGACTTCATCCAGGTCGGCAAGGTCGAGATCCCCTCGCGCGCCTATGTCAGCCAGTTCGGGTTCAAGGGCCCGGACCAGCAGAAGAAGGCCGGGGTGCTCTCCGGTGGTGAGCGCAACCGGCTGAACCTGGCGCTCACCCTCAAGCAGGGCGGCAACCTGCTGCTGCTGGACGAGCCGACCAACGACCTGGACGTCCAGACCCTCGGCTCCCTGGAGAACGCTCTGCTGGAGTTCCCGGGCTGCGCCGTGGTCGTCTCCCACGACCGCTGGTTCCTCGACCGCGTGGCCACGCACATCCTGGCCTACGAGGGGACCGAGGAGGACCCGGCGAACTGGTACTGGTTCGAGGGCAACTTCGAGGCCTACCAGGAGAACAAGGTCTCGCGCCTGGGCGCCGAGGCCGCGCGCCCGCATCGGGTGACCTACCGTCGCCTCACCCGCGACTGAGCAGGCGCGACCCCGAGAACCGCCCCACGACCGTCCATCGGTCGTGGGGCGGTTCTCGTGCGGCGGTGCCCGGACCGACCGGGTCAGCCGGTCGAGTCAGGGGTCGGCAGCTGCGGGGACAGGCTCGCCACGATGCGGGTCGACGGGGTGCCGGACATGTTCTGCGGTGCCATCTCGCGGGTGACGACCAGGGAATCGGCCGTCCCCGGCGAAGAGAAGCGGATCAGGCCGTCCTCGGAGATTTCCAGCACGCCGAGGTCCTCCTGGACCCCGTCCGTGGTGCCCCACAGCTGCAGGACCTCGCCCTCGTAACCGCTGACGCCCTCGGCGCGCACCGCGAGACCGTCCGCCGTGATCACCGCGGACCAATCGCCGTTGTCGCTGCGCCCGGACACGAGCCGGGCGTCGGGTTCGAGGCTGTACTGCGTCCAGGTGCTCGCGAACGTCTCCGTCAGGCTCTGTTCCCGCCGTGCGTCGATCAGGAGCCCGCCGAGGACCAGCGCCGTGACCAGGGCCAGGGCAGCGACCGTGCGGGAGATCCACGGGCGGTGGCCGGCCACCGTCTGCTTCGCGCGCGCCTTCTCGCGACGGCGGCCGCGTCGTGAGCTGCGCACCTCGTCGGCCGCCCGGAAGGCGAAGGCCGGCGCGGGGGCCGGGGAGGGGTCGGCCTCCGGGACGTCGCCGCCCGGGGTGGCGGAGGGGTCAGCGGTGGCCGAGGTGCTGTGCACCGCTCCGGCCACGGCGGGCGGGCCCACCGCCCGGCGTTGGGAGTCCGTGCCCAGGACCGGGGTGGCGTAGCTGCCGCGGTAGGCGGCTTCGGGGCCGGGGCCGGGGCCGGGGCCGGAATCGGAGTCGGGGGCCGGGCGAGGAGCTGCCCCGAAGCCCTCGAGCACCGCCCGGTGCAGATCGTGCGAGGGCCGGACGGCGGTGAGCAGGGTGAGGGAGGCCGCGGCCTCGATGGCGCGGCGATGGATGCCTGCCGTCTCGGAGTCGTCGATGAGGTCGCGCAGGCGACGGCGCTCCGACTCCTCGGCCAGGGCCAGGGCATCCAGGGCGGCGAGGGCACGGAGCTCTGAGGATCCCGTCCCGCCGAGCGGCACCAGCTCATCGAGCATGTGGGCGAGGACCCCGGCTGCCTCCCTGCGGTCGGGACCGGTGATCTCGAACCGTCCCTGGGCGGCGGACTCGACGAGGGCGCGCTGCGCGGGCGGCAGCTCCAGCAGGGCGCGCATCACGTCCATCTCCCGTCGATCGCGAGTGCGGTCCTCGGCGGCATCGGGGGCGACCAGGGAGCGCACGTCCCCGCGGGGACGCGTGGCGACGGCCGCGCGACGAGCCCGGTCCAGCACCGCGGCCTCTCCGGGCAGGGCGCTCGCGGCGAGATCCGCCGCGTCGCGCAGGCAGCCTCGCAGCACGGACACGGTCAGCCGGCCACCTGTCGCCGACGACCCGGTGACGTGCACGGCGAGGCCGTGGATCCGTGGACCGAGCACGTCGACCAGGGCACTCGCCGCCCGGCGATCGGCCGCGGCGCTGCGACGCAGCAGGGTACGGATGGGATCGAGCCGGTATCCGAGGTCGACGGTGTCCTCCTCGGTCACGGGCATCCCCCCGGTTCGTACCTCGCTGCCCATCGGACGCCCTCCCGTGCGTGCTGTGCTGGTCTCGTGGCGCCGCGCCCCCACGCGCCGGGGACCATTGTCGCAGGCGGACGCCGGTGGTGCGGGCCGTCCACCGCGGTGGGTCCGGGTACCGTACTGGCATGAAGCCGACCTCCACGATCACGGTGTCCTCCGTCCTCCCCGGTGCCCTCGAGCCCCTGCGCGAGCTGGCGCTGAACCTGCGATGGACCTGGCGCCGTCAGTGCGTCGACCTGTTCCGCTCGGTGGACCCCGAGGTCTTCGCCGACGTCGGGGAGAACCCCATCGCGATGCTCCCGCGGATCAGCGCCGGGCGCCTGGCGGAGGCCGCGCGCGATGAGTCCTTCCTGGCCCGGATGCGGGACGAGGTCGGCGATCTGCGCACCTATCTCGACTCCGGCCGCTGGTTCCAGCGCACCGTGCCCGAAGGCATGGGAACCGGTGCCGGGACGTCTCCGTCGATCGCTTACTTCTCCATGGAGTTCGGGATCACCCCGACCCTCCCCATCTACTCGGGGGGCCTGGGCATCCTGGCCGGTGACCATCTGAAGTCCGCCTCGGACCTCGGGGTGCCGATGGTCGCGATCGGCCTGCTCTACCAGGACGGATACTTCTCCCAGTCGCTGGACCGCTCCGGCTGGCAGCAGGAGTCCTACCGGCACAACGACCCCGAGCAGCTCCCGGTCCAGCCGCTGCGCGGCGCCGACGGCGAGCAGCTGACCGTCGCGATCACCCTGCCCGGCGGCCGCGAGGTCGACATCGCGATCTGGCGGGCCCAGGTGGGCCGGGTGCCGCTGCTGCTGCTGGACACGAACCTCGCCTCCAACGACGAGGGAGCTCGGCAGATCACCGACCGCCTCTACGGCGGCGACCACGAGCACCGCATCCTCCAGGAGCTCGTCCTCGGCATCGGCGGTGTGCGGGCCGTTCAGGCCCACACGGCGGTCGCCGGCGTCCCCGCCCCGAGCGTCTTCCACCTCAACGAGGGTCACGCCGGCTTCTCCGGGCTCGAGCGGGTGGGGCGGCTGATGCAGGCCGGCTCCTCCTTCGCCGAGGCCGTCGCGGAGGTCCGCGCCGGGACCGTGTTCACCACCCACACCCCGGTGCCCGCCGGCATCGACCGCTTCGAGGCGGACCAGCTGCGGGGATACCTCGACGCGGACGAGTCGGGGCTGTCCCGGCTGATCCCTGCGCTCCCGGTCGAGGCCGCCCTGGCCCTCGGCATCGAGGAGGGCGGGGACGTCTTCAACATGGCCCAGCTCGGCTTCCGCATCGCCCAGCGCTCCAACGGTGTCGCCCGGCTCCACGGCGCCGTCTCCCGCGCGATGTTCCAGGACCTCTACCCGGGCTTCGACGTGCCGGAGGTGCCGATCGGCTCGGTCACCAACGGCGTCCACCGCCGCACGTGGACCTCGCCGGCGATGGACGACCTGGTCACCAAGGCCATGGGCGCCGTGGACGTCTCCGCGCTCAGCGACTGGAGCGCGCTGGCCACCCTCACCGACCACGAGCTCACCGAGACCCGGGACACCCTGCGCGCGGATCTGGTCGAGATGGCCCGCACCCAGGTCAAGGAGTCCTGGCTGCGCCGCGGCGCCGACCAGGCCGAGCTCGCCTGGACCGGGACGATCCTGGACCCGCACGCGCTGACCATCGGCTTCGCCCGACGGGTCTCGACCTACAAGCGGCTCACCCTGATGCTCTCGGATCCCGATCGGCTGCGGCGCATCCTCCAGGACGAGGAGCGCCCCGTCCAGATCGTCATCGCCGGGAAATCCCATCCCGCGGATCGTCCCGGCAAGGAGTTCCTCCAGCAGCTGGTCCGGTTCGCCGACGATCACGGAGTCCGCCACCGCATCGCTTTCCTGCCCGACTACGACATCCGCATGGCCTCCGTGCTGATCGCCGGGGCCGACGTGTGGATGAACAACCCCATCCGCCCCGAGGAGGCCTCCGGCACCTCCGGGATGAAGGCCGTGCTCAACGGCGGCCTCACCTTCTCCGTCTCCGACGGCTGGTGGGACGAGATGAAGGACGACGACGCGGGCTGGACGATCCCCACGGCCGCCGTCGATGACCAGGGCGAGCGCGATCGGCTCGAGGCCGACGCCCTGTACGAGATCCTCGAGAGCCGGATCGTGCCGCTGTTCTACGAGCGCGACGCCCGCGGCATGCAGCGCGGCTGGATGACCAAGGTCCGCTCCTCGCTGGTGACGATCGCCCCCCGGATCACCGCCGCCCGCATGGTCCGCGACTATGTGAGTGATCTCTACCTGCCCGCGGCCCGCGCCGCCGCGGCGTTCACGGCGGAGCCGGCCCTGGCCGGTGCCTTCACCTCCTGGAAGGAGGACGTCCAGGCGGCCTGGCCTGCGGTCTCGGTCTCCTCCATGATGCTGGAGGGCACCGAGGAGGGTCGCGCCGCGACCGGCAGCGAGGTCACCGTGGTGGCCGAGGTGCAGCTGGGTGGTCTGAGCGAGGAGGACGTGCTCGTCGAGGCGGTGGTGGGCCCGCTCGCAGATGATGATGAGATCATCGAGCCTCATCTGATCCCCCTGCAGCGGGAGCAGGACGGCCGCTGGGTCGCCCGGGTCGCGCTGCCGTTCCCCGGCGAGATCGGCTGCACCGTGCGGGTCACCCCGCAGCATCCGGTGCTCGCCCATCGCGCCGAGCTCGGGCTGGTCGCCGCCGCCTGAGCCGCCCGCAGCACCCCGCCCGGAAGGTCCCGCCCGTGCCGACCCGTCGTCAGATCCTGCTGTCCACCGCCGCGATGGGCCTGGCCGGGGCCGGAACCCTCGCCGGGTGCACCCGGGAGAGTCCCGCCGATGCTGCTGCCCCCGGCACCCTGCGGATGCGGGTCTGGGACGATGCGGCGGCCTCCGCCTACGAGGCCTCTCTGGAGGCCTTCACCCGGAAGACCGGGATCGCCGTCGAGGTCGAGGTGATGGTCTGGGACGACTACTGGAAGCAGCTGCCCCTGGACGTCGCCGACGAGGCGCTGCCGGACGTGCTGTGGATGAACACGGCGAACCTCGCCGGCATCCAGGCAGGTGGGCAGCTCCTCGAGCTCGGGGGGATCGTCGGGGACCAGGCCTCGCAGTGGGAGGAGACCGCCACCGATCTCTATCGGATCGATGACGCGCTGTGGGGAGTGCCCCAGATCTGGGACCAGAGCATCCTGCTGGCCCATCACGACCTGGTCGCCGGTGCCGACGGCGACGCCTCGGCGCTCACCTTCGACCCCGGCGCCCCGAGCGATCCGCTGCGGGAGCTCGCCCGGAAGATCACGGTGGACGGCGAGGGCCTCCATCCCGGGGACGAGGGCTTCGACGCCGCGTCCCGGGCCGTCTTCGGTTTCGGCTCCCATCCCGACCGCACGGCGGTGCTGGGCCCCTTCATCGCCGCGCAGGGAGGCACCTGGCAGGACGAGGAGGGCCATTTCGCCTTCGCCTCGTCGGAGGGCGTCAGCGCCGTGCAGTACCTCGCGGATCTCGCCGCCGATCACCTCGCGCCGGCGGGCGCGGAGACGGTGGCCGACGAGCAGCTGTGCCAGAGCCTGTTCCTCGAGGGCAAGCTCGGCCTGCTGCAGACGGGGACCTACGACCTGCACACGGTCCGCGAGGGGATCGCCGACTCCTTCGACTGGAGCGTCCACCCGGTGGTCGCCGGCTCCGAAGGCCCGCGCCCGCTAGTGCACGCGGTCGCGGCGCTCGGGGTCGACCCGGGCGACGAGGACCGCGCGGCCGACATCGAGAAGCTGCTGGCCTGGCTGGGCAGCGCCGACGGGCAGCGACCGCTCGCGGAGAACCTCCTCGGGATCCCCGCCCACCGCGAGCTGCACGGCACCTGGCAGAAGGCCTGGGAGGCCGCGGGCGTGGACGTCTCCGCTCTCGCCACGGTCCCCGACGAGCCCGCGCTGCCGGAGCGGGGCAACCGCTCCGCGGAGGGCACCGGGGCCGCGCTGGCGATCATCGGGCAGATCTTCCAGGGCAAGGAGTCCGCGGAGGAGGCCCTGCCGACGGCGCAGCAGAAGGCCCGCGCAGCGCGGCACTGAGCGGCACTGAGCGGCACTGAGCGGCACTGAGCGGCACTGAGCGGCACTGAGCGGCACTGAGCGGCGGAGCGTCCCCGCCGGGGTCAGCTCTCGCGCTTGACCCGGATCATGCCCTCCTGGGTGACGGTCGCGACCAGGTCACCGGAACGGTCGAACATCTGACCATGGGTGAGACCGCGCCCCCCGGAGGCGGAGGGGGAGCGCTGGACGTACAGCAGCCACTCGTTGGCGTCCACGTGCCGGTGCCACCAGATCGCATGGTCGATCGTGGCCATCCGCAGCCCGGGCGTGATCCAGCTCAGCCCCTGTCGGCGCAGGATCGGCTCGAAGGGCGTGTAGTCGCTGGCGAAGGAGAGGATCGCGTCGTGCAGCAGCGGATCGGCCTGGACCGGGGCGAGGGTGCGCATCCACACCATCTGCGTATCGGCCACCTCGGAGGCCGGATCCGGCTGCAGGTAGATCGGATCGGTGACGTGCCGGATGTCGATCGGACGCTGGGTGGCCCAGTAGCGGGCCACGGGGTGCTCGATCCCCTGGAGCACCTCGGCGGTGGTCGGCAGCCCTTCGGGGTCCGGGGCCTCGGGCGCCCGCTCCTGATGCTCGAGACCGTCCTGCTGCTCCTGGAACGACGCGGTCATCGCCAGGATCGTGCGATCGGCCTCGTCGGCCGAGCGGGACGGCTGGGTGGCCAGCACGCGCCGCACCGAGAAGGAGCCCCCGTCGCGCAGCGCATCGACCTGGAAGCGGATCGGGTGCGCCGGATCGCCGGGAGCGAGGAAATAGGAGTACATCGAGTGGATGCGGCGTCCCTCGGGAACGGTGCGGCCCACCGCGGTGACGGCCTGGCCCATCACCTGCCCGCCGAACACGTGCCCACCCGGCTGCGGGGAGGAGTCCCCCTCGTACGCGGCGACGGTGGCGGGGGTCGCGAAGTCCGCGGAGATCTCGATCTCGCGCAGGTCGAGCAGGTCGATCAGACCGGCCGCGATCTCCGACGGGTCAGGGCTGGAGGGCGTCATGACGTCGATCGTACTGGTCATGGGGGTCTTAGGATGGCCGGCATGGATCATCCGCATCACCTCGACATCGACGTGCCGGTCCGCTGGACCGACCTGGACGCCTACGGGCACGTGAACAACGCCGCCATGGTGCGGCTGCTGGAGGAGGCCCGCATCGGCGCCTTCTGGACGGCCCCCGAGGAGCAGCTCGCCCTCGGCGCCACCGCGCCTGCCGCGGCACTGCCGGGCGGCGGGACCGACTCACCGATCTCCACCGTGATCGCCTCGCAGCGCATCGAGTACGCGCGCTCGATGGGGCACCGCCGGGACGGGGCCGTGGTGCGGCTGTGGATCTCCCGACTCGGGGGAGCCAGCCTGAGCGTGGACTACCTGGTGCTCACCCGCGACGACCCCGCGGGCGAGGCCCCCTACGCCCGGGCCCGCACCGTGGTGGTGATGGTCGAGGCCGCCACCGGCGCCCCGGTGCGGCTGGACGCCGAGACCCGCGAGATCCTGGGCCGCTTCACCGGCGAGGGCCTCAGCTTCCGCGACTGAGGCGTCCGCGCCGGAGACGGTCGGGCGCGGTGGATCAGGTCAGGTGGTCCGGGACGGTCCGTCCGGCCGCCGGGGCCTCGCCGCCGTCGACCGTGTTGACCATCGAGTGCGCCGCCCGGTCCAGGTAGTCGCTCAGGGCTTCGGCGTACATCGGTGCCAGGTCGAGGGAGTCCACGGCGTCCTGCATGTGCTGCAGCCAGGCATCGCGGGCGGCCGGGGAGACCGGGAAGACCGCGTGGCGCATCCGCAGCCGCGGGTGCCCGCGGGTCTCCCCGTAGGTCTTGGGTCCGCCCCAGTACTGCTCCAGGAAGGTGCGCAGACGCTCCTTGGCCCCGGTGAGGTCCTCCTCCGGGTACATGGGGCGCAGCAGCGGGTCCTCGGCGACGCCGTCGTAGAAGCGGTCCACGAGCGTCGCGAAGGTCGCGTGGCCGCCGACGGCCTCGAAGAAGGAGATTTGTTCGCTGGGGGACATCGGATTTCCTCCGGTCAGGACGTCAGGGACTCGCCGAAGCGGGGCAGCGCGAAGGAGATGTCGGTCTCGGCGAAGGCATCGCGGACGCGGCCGCGCAGCTCCCGCTCGAGGCCCCACTGCTCGCCCGGGGAGGTCTGGATGATCACGCGGCGCTGGTAGCGGTTGGCGTCGACGTCCAGCATGCCGCTGATGTCCGCCGGGGACTGGATGATCTCCGACCAGTGGGGGTCCTTCGCGAGGTCGAGGGTGACCGCGTGGAGCGCCTTGGAGACCAGGGTGTCGTCGGCCGAGGCGTCGATGTCCAGGACCACCACGGCGTTGGAGTATCCGCGGGAGTAGTTGCCCACGCGGATGATCTCGCCGTTGCGGACGGTCCACAGCACGCCGTCGATCCCGCGGACCTGCGCCACGCGCAGGTTGATGCCCACCACGGTGCCCTCGGCGTACTCGAGGTCGACGTAGTCGCCGACGGCGACGATGTCCTCGAAGAGCATGACGATGCCGGCGACGACGTCCTTGATGATGGTCTGCGCGCCGATGCCGGCGGCCAGGCCGATCACGCCGAGGGAGGCGATCACCGGGGCGATGTTCACCCCGATCTTGTCGAGGATCATCACCGCGGCCACAGCCCAGATCAGCATGTGCGCCACGTTGCGGGCGACGTTGGAGAGGGTCTCGGCGCGCTGCTCCCGACGGACCTGCGCGGCCTTCTGGGAGCGGGCGTCGCGCTTGACGACGGCACCGGCCACGCTGGAGAGCTTGGTGCCGGATTCGGCCATGGTGCGGAAGAAGCGTCGCAGCAGCCAGCTGGCCACCAGCGTCGCGACGGTGGCGGCCAGCAGGATCACGACGATCATCAGGCCGTCCGTGGTCAGCCAGCGGACCAGGGCCTCCATCAGGCTCAGCGCCTGATCGGTGCCGGGGTCGGCGAGCAGGGTTCCGGGGTCGAAGGAGTCCTCAGGCATGTTCTCGACCATAACGCCCACCGGTGTGCAGTCGCTGGAGAGCGGGGGCCAGCAGGAGGCCGACGAGATACACCCCACCGAGCACGATCGTGACCACCCCGACGGGCAGCGCCGTCGGCAGGACGTGCTGGGCGACCAGGTCGGCCCCGCCCAGCAGCACCGCCCCCGTGGCGGCGCTCGCCCCGAGCGGGATGCCGGTGCCGGCGACCAGGCGTTTGGCCAGCTGCGGCGCCGAGAGCGCGACGAAGGCGATCGGCCCGGACAGCGCGGTCACGGCCGCGACCAGCACCACGGCCAGCAGCAGGATCCGCCGCCGGGTGCGTTCCACGGCGACGCCGTGCACCGCGGCGACGTCGTCGCCGAGCTCGAGCTGGCGCATCAGGGGCACGCAGACCAGCATGGCGGGCACCGCCAGCACCAGCAGGACCAGCACCGGCAGCATCCCTGCCCAGTCGATGAGCGACAGCGTCCCCGCGCCCCACATGCTCGCCGCCATCGCGACCTCTTCCTGGGCCTGCAGCAGGATCCACACGTTGACGGCATGGAGCATCGCCGCGACCGCGATCCCCACGACGATCAGACGGAACCCCTGGACCCCGTCGCGCCGCGCCAGCAGATACACGACCACGGCGGTGCCCAGACCGCCGGCCAGCGCCCCGATCGCGGTGGCGGCGCCGCCGAGCGTCCCGGCCAGCGCCGGCGGGGCCACCAGGGTCAGCAGCAGCACGCCGGTATAGGCGCCGGTGGAGAAGCCGAGCACGTCGGGCGAGCCCAGCGGGTTGCGGGTCAGGGTCTGGAAGATCGCGCCCGAGAGGGCGAGCGCCGCCCCGAACACCACCGCGGCCACGGCGCGCGGCAGCCGCCATTGCAGCACGATGGTGCTGGTGAACTCACCGCGCCCCGCCAGGGCCTGCAGCAGCTGGCCGGGCCCCATCGGGAAGTCGCCGCGGGAGAGGGAGATCAGGGTCAGGGCCACGGCGGCCAGTACCAGGGCGGTGACGACGAGGCGGCCGCGGAGGCGCCGGGTGCGCCGCACGTCGCGGTCGGTGGTGGCGGCGCTCATATCCCGCTCGCCCGTCGCCGGCGCACCAGGATGATCAGCACCGGCGCGCCCAGCAGGGCGCTGATGATGCCCACGGGCACCTCGCCGGGCCACATCACCAGGCGGGCGAGGACGTCGGCCGCCACCATGATCACCGCCGACAGCAGAGCGGCCAGCGGCAGCAGCCGCGTCTGATCGGGGCCGACGATCCAGCGGGCCACGTGCGGGGCCATCAGTCCGAGGAAGACGATCGGACCGGCCAGCGCCGTGGCGGAGCCGGCCAGCAGCGTGATGGCCAGCACCAGGGCGAAGCGGGTGCGCTGGACGTGCGCCCCGAGTGCGGCGGCCATGTCCTCCCCGAGCGTCAGAGCGTTCATGGGCCCGGCGAGCGCCAGCGCGAGCACCACGCCGACGGCGGCCACCGGCAGGGCGGGCAGCGCCGTCTCCCAGCCGCGCTGGGAGAGATCGCCGCTCTCCCAGATCAGCAGGATCGAGTACTCCCGCGGGTTCGACAGCCGCAGGGCGGAGGTGATCCCGGCCAGCACCGCGCCGAGCGCGACCCCGGCCAGGGTGAGGCGCTCGGGGGTGATCACCCCTGCCCCCAGGGTGCCGATGAGGAACACGGCGCCGGTGGCGAGGAACGCTCCCACCAGGCAGGCCGCGACGAACACGGCGGGGGAGGAGGCCCCCAGCAGCACGATCGCCAGCACGACGGCGAAGGCCGCACCCGCATTGACCCCGAGCAGCCCCGGCTCGGCCAGGGGATTGCGGGTCAGGACCTGCATCAGCGCCCCGGCCAGCCCCAGCGCGGCCCCCGCCGCGAGGGCGATCACCGTGCGCGGCAGGCGCAGGGCGATCACCGCCGAGTAGTCCTGCGTCGTGATCGAGAGGGCCTCGGCCCGCTGCTGCGGCCCCTGTCCGGAGCCCGCAGAGGTGGCGGCGTCGAACAGGATGCGGCTGACGGTCGCCGGAGCCACCGGGCGGGAGCCGAGGTAGAGGCTCGCCGCGGTCAGCAGCGCCAGGGCGGCCAGGGCGACCATGATCGCGACCACCGCACGCGGGCGCGGTCGGGCACGCCCGGTGCGCGGGCGGCTCGAGGTCGGCGAGTGACCGGTCACAATCTGCTTCCGACGTGGTGGTGGGCTCTTCTCGCCCCGTGCGAGGTAAGGGTAACCTTGCCTGCGGTCCCTCCGGGACCGGCATGTCCGACCCGCATCCCACGGAGCCCCTCCATGATCTCTCGTCGCAGCCTCCTCGCCGTCCTCGCCGCCGGCTCCACCGCTCTCGCGCTCACCGCGTGCAGCGATCCCGAGGGCGCGGGAACGGGGGGCTCGGACGGGGGCGGGGCGAGCGGCGGCGGTTCCTTCCCGGTCGAGATCGCCACCGCCTTCGGCCCCGTCACGGTCGAGTCCGCGCCCGCTCGGGTCGTCGCCCTGGGCTGGGGGGATGCGGAGACCGCGCTGGCCCTGGGCGTCCAGCCCGTCGGCGCCTCGGACTGGATCGGCTTCGGCGGGGAGGGCGTCGGCCCGTGGGCCGAGGGCCTGTACGACGAGCCGCCGACGATCATCGAGACCCTCGAACCCTCCTACGAGGCGATCGCGGCGCTGCAGCCGGACCTGATCCTGGACGTCAAGAGCTCCGGGGAGCAGGAGCGCTACGACCGGCTCAGCCAGATCGCCCCCACGATCGGGGTGCCCGAGGGTGGGGAGAACTATCTCACCACTCCCGACCAGCAGCTGGAGATGATCGCCCGGGCGCTCGGGGCGAGCGAGGGGGCCGCGGCGCTGCAGCGGGAGATCGACGGTCTGTTCACCCAGGCCGCGTCCGCCCACGGCGCATGGGAGGGGAAGAGCGTCGCCGCCGCGACCCGCACCTCCGAGGGGTGGGGCGCCTACGTCGACGGCACGGAGCGGGTCGAGTTCCTCGAGCGGCTCGGCTTCACCCAGTCCCCGCAGATCGCCGAGCTGGAGGAGTCCGCCTCCGGCTTCTCCGTGGACATCTCCGCCGAGCAGCTCGACCTGCTCGATGCGGACCTCATCGTCGCCTTCCCGATCTTCCTGGAGACCAGCGAGATCACCGAGGACCCGCAGTGGCGGCAGATCCCCGCGGTCGCCGACGGCAGAGCAGTGGTCATCGACGGGGACCTCGCCTCGGCGTACTCGCTGGGCTCGGTGCTGTCGACCAAGTACGCCGTGGAGAAGCTGGTGCCGCTGATCGAGGGCGCGCTCGGCGCCTGACGCCGCACGAGCCCGCAGTTGCACCCGGCAGCGGCCGCGCCCCGGCGGCGCCCCGGCAGGGGGCGCGCCTCGGCAGACGACGCGGCCGCGCCCGGTCAGTCGATATCTGCGGCGCGGACGCGCTCCTGGCGCGCCACGGTGGCGCGCCCCTCGATGATGATGCGGCGCAGACCGAAGGGAGCCTCCTCCGCATCGGCGAGCCAGGCATCGGCGTCGTCCAGCACGCTCTGCCCGCCGTAGGACGAGGGGAAGTAGCCGGCCACCAGGCGATTGGCGATCTCGTTCGACCGCTCGGCCCACACCTGCGAGATCGCCGCGAAGTACCGCTGGCGGTACGGGGCGATCAGCGCGTCGTCCACCACGCGGCGGAAGCCCTGGACCACCGCGGTGATCGATTCGTTGGCCAGGGTGTCCTTCTCCATCGTGCGCCGCCAGGCCTTCGCCTTGGACACCTCGGTGGGCAGGGCGGCCTTCGCGGTCAGGGCGTGCTTGCGCCCGGACTGGGTGTCGTCGGAGGCCAGCTGCTCGTCGATGCCGGCGACGTCGATCCCGCCCAGGACGGCCAGGGAGATCACGAGCTTCCAGCGCAGATCGGTGTCGATCGAGCGCCCGGGAAGCGTCACCGAGCCGCCCAGCAGTCCCTCGATCCTCTGCAGGTGCGCCTCGGTGCGGGCCAGCCGGGCGAACGCCTCGGTCAGCTGCAGCTGGGCGTCGGATCCCGCCGCGGCGGACTCGGCGAGCTCCCAGACCGCGTCGGCCGCGGCCTCGGTGCGCGCCAGGCGCTGGTCCGGATCCGCGTAGGGGCCGGCGACGGTCTCCAGCTGCTGCAGCAGGGCGCGCAGCACCGAGGAGGAGTCCTCCCCGGTGAGGTTGGCCAGCAGCAGCTGCTGATAGCGGCGGCTGGGCAGCTCGCCGTCGCGCACCATGTCCCAGGCCGAGGACCACAGCAGGGTGCGGGCCAGGGAATCGTCGAGGTGGCGCAGATGCTTCATCGCGACGGCGAGCGACTGCTCGTCCAGGCGCACCTTCGTGTAGGTGAGGTCGCCGTCGTTGATCAGCCACAGGTCGGCTCGCGTGCCGGTCAGCGCCGGCACCTCGGTCAGCGCGTCGTCGACGTCGATCTCCACCGACTCGGTGCGCACCAGCTGTCCGCCGCGCAGGGTGAAGCCGCCCACCTGCAGCCGGTGCGGGCGCAGGGTGGGGTGCTCCTGCGGCGCTGTCTGCTCGATGGCGAAGCGGGCCACGGTGCCGTCGGCGTCGCGCTCGATCAGCGGGCGCAGTGTGTTCACGCCGGCGGTTCGCAGCCACTGCTGCGCCCAGGTACCCAGATCGCGGCCGCTGGTGGCCTCGAGCTCGACCAGCAGGTCGCTCAGCTCCGTGTTGGACCAGGCGTGCCGGGCGAAGTAGGCGCGGACCCCGGCGAAGAACTCCTCCCGGCCGACGTAGGCGACCAGCTGGCGCAGCACGGAGGCGCCCTTGGCATAGGTGATGCCGTCGAAGTTCGTCTCGACCGCTTCGAAATCGACCATGTCGGCGACGATCGGGTGCGTCGAGGGCAGCTGATCCTGCTGGTATGCCCACCCCTTCTCCGACAGCGCGAAGGTGGTCCAGGCGTCGCTCCAGCGGGTGACCTCGGCGCTGGCGAGCGTGGAGGCGTACTCGGCGAAGGACTCGTTCAGCCACAGGTCGTCCCACCAGCGCATGGTGACCAGGTCCCCGAACCACATGTGGGCCAGCTCGTGCAGGATCGTCAGGTCGCGGCGCTCACGGATCGCATCGGAGACCTCCGAGCGGAACACGTAGGTCTCCACGTAGGTGATGGCGCCGGGGTTCTCCATCGCGCCCATGTTGTACTCCGGCACGAACACCTGGTCGTACTTGGGGAACGGGAAGTCCCGGTCGAAGGCGTCCTCGTAGAAGTCGATGCCGGTTGCGGTGATGTCGATGACGTTCTGGGCGTCGACGTGCTCGGCCAGCGACGCGCGGGCGAAGACGCCCATGGGGATCGTGCGGCCGTCGCGGGTGGTGATCTCCCCGGTGCCGCCCTGGTAGTTCCCCGCGATCAGCGCGACGAGGTAGGTGGAGATGCGCTCCGTGGGCTCGAAGGCCCAGGTGGCCGTGCCCTCGTCGGCGGCGGTCGGGGCCGGGGTGGGGGCGTTGGAGATGACCCGCCAGTGCTCGGGCGCGGTGACGGTGAGGCGGAAGGTGGCCTTGAGGTCGGGCTGCTCGAAGCAGGCGAACATGCGCCGCGCGTCGGAGACCTCGAACTGGCTGTAGAGGTACACCTCCTCGTCGACCGGGTCGACGAAGCGGTGCAGTCCCTCACCGGTGTTCATGTAGACCCCGTCGGCGAGGATGCGCACGACGTTCTCGCCCTCGACCAGGGCGGGCAGGCGCACCCGGGCGCCGTCGAAGCGGGAGGCGGGGTCGGCGAGCAGCTCGCCGTTGAGCTCGATCTCGCTCACCGCCTTCGCGATGAGGTCGACGAAGGTCTCCTGCGCGGAGCTCGAGGAGAAGCGGATCGTGGTCTCGGTGCGGAACGTCTCCGGGCCCGTCGTGAGGTCCAGACGGATGTCGTAGGAGTCGGTGGTCAGGAACGAGGCGCGGCGTCGCGCTTCGTCGCGAGTGAGATTCTCGGATGCCATGAGCTCCATCCTGCCACCGGAGACGGCCGTGGTCCGACGGGACGCCGGATGCGGTGCTCGGAAAGGACGCGACAGGCAGGTGTCCCCCCCGATAAGGTCCGATCATGCCGACCTCGAGCCGCGAGACTGCCGCGCCGCGCGTCGTCGGCCCCCGCCGGGTGCTGGCCGGCGTGCGCTGGTCACTGGCGCTGGCGGCGCGTCGTGCCCCGGCCTGGTTCCTGCTGACGGTGGTCACCTCCGTCGTGCTCGCGCTGGTTCCCGCCGCGCAGGTGCGGGCGGTCGCGTGGTTGGTCGCCACCTCCGAGCACGACGGGTTCCGGGCCGCACTGATACCGCTGGTACTGCTCACCGCACTGGTCGGGCTCGGACAGGTGATCACCAGCGCCGAGAACCTGATCGGTCAGCGCATCTCCCTGCGTCTGATGCGGGACCTGAACGCGCGCCTCGCCGAGGTCGCGGCGGCGCTGGACCCGCGCCGGGTCACGGACGCCCAGGTCCATGCCCTGCTCGACGGGGCCCGCACCAGCACGTTCCAGCTCTCTCGCAGTCCCGGCGCGGTGATCAGCGCGCTGTCGGCGCTGCTCGCGGCCCTCGCCCTCGGCACGGCGATCTGGCCCTTCTCCCCGCTCGCGGCCGGCCTGGTGGTGCTCGCCCTGGTGCCGAACCTGGTGATCTTCGCCTGGTCGGCCGGTTTCCAGGACGCCCGCTTCGAGGAGGCGGCCACGCACGGCGCCCGGTTCCGGTACCTGCTCGACCAGCTCGTCGGCGGCCGCACCGCCACCGAGCTGGCTGCCCTCGGCGCCGGGCCGCGGATCGCCCGGGACGCCGGCCACGCCCACACCCGGATGTCGCAGATCCAGGATCGGCTCTACGCTCTGCTGCTGCGCGGCGATCTCATCGGAGGGCTGGCCTCCGCCGCGCTGCTCGGCGGGGCGCTGATCGCGGTCCTCGCCGAGGGTGGGGGAGCGGCCGGACTGAGCGCGGGGGTGCTCGGCGTCATCGCCGGGCTGCAGGCGACCCGCGGAGCCGGGTTCGCCGTCGGCGACGTCATCTCCGCCGGTCCCGTGATCGCCCGCTTCCGGCAGGTCCAGGCATTCGAAGAGAGACCGGCGCACCAGCGGGTCGTCTCCGACGTCCGTCGGCTCGAGGTCCGCGACCTCACCGTCAGCTATCCCGGCACCCCGACCCCTGCCCTGCACGAGGCGAGCCTGACGGCGACGCGCGGTGAGATGGTCGCCCTGGTCGGCGTCAACGGCGCCGGGAAGACCACGCTCGTCCACGCCGTGATGGGCATCGTGGACCGCGACGAGGGCCAGGTGCTGCTGGACGGTGCCGAGGCCGATGAGCTGACCACCGCCGAACGGTTCTCCCGTTTCGGTCTGGTGACCCAGGAATTCGGGCGCTATGAGATGACCGTGCGCGAGGCCGTGGCGCTGGGGAGCCCGCGAGAGGACGTGGAGGATGCGGAGATCTGGGCGGCCCTGGCGGCGGCGCGGGCGCGGACGCTGGTCGAGCGCCTTCCCCACGGGCTGGATACCCAGCTCGGTCCCCAGTTCGGCGGCGTCGGGCTCTCCGGCGGGCAGTGGCAGCGCATCGCTCTCGCGCGCATCCATCTGCGGGGCGCGGGGATCCGGATCCTCGACGAGCCGACCTCGGCGATCGACGCGGAGGCCGAGCAGGAGGTCTTCGCCCAGCTGCGGGAGACCGCCGACCAGCACGTGACGATCGTGGTCTCCCACCGGGCCTGGACCCTGCGCGATATGGACCGTATCCACGTGCTCGAGGAGGGGCGGGTCGTCGAGGCGGGGACCTTCGCGGAGCTCATGGCCCCGGGGTCCCGATTCTCAGCGATCTTCGCCGAGCAGCTCACGGGCTGATCCCGCTCACCGCCGCGTGAGGTCCAGGTCCCAGCCGTAGTGCTCGGGCAGGGACGGCAACGGCCACGTGGGGTCCGGGAAGAAGTACTCGTAGCCGGCCGAGAAGGGATAGGTCCACCGATCGATGTGCTGCTCGGCCTCCCGGCCCGCCGCCCGGATCGAGTCGATCTCCTCGGGGGAGAAGTAGCCGGTGCGCTCAGCACCCTCGAGCTCGTCCTCGTCCTTGTAGTGCCAGTCGCGGCGCGGCAGCACCACCAGGTCCAGCACCAGGTCCCGGGTGGCCACTCCCTCCTCGGTGCGCTCGTAGGGCGTCTCGAGGTTGATGTAGTAGCAGCCCAGCGAGCCGTCGTCCTTGTAGAACAGCCACACCGAGTACGGCTTGTCCGGCAGCGCGATCATGAGGATGCCGTTGCCGGTCCACAGCTGCTTGGACTGGATGCGGGGTGCGGTGAACATGCCCTCGTCCCCGGCGCGGCGCAGAGCCGCACCGGAGGCGAGGACGGGCAGCAGCACCTCGGTGCCGGGCGCGATCCAGACCACCACGCCGCGCTCGTCATCCAGCACGACGGTGCCGGGGCGAACGGTGCGGGTGGGGTGCTGCTGCGTGTAGTAGGTCCAGGTCACCTGGTCGCCGGGCGACCAGCGCGGGGTGGAAGACATGGTGGTGATCCCGGCCGGATCGGCCTCCACGGACGCCCCGTACCGTCCGGCCACCGGGCCGGGGCTGCACTGCCCGTGAGGGGGTAGGCGTATGGGGCGACCATACCGCCTCCCCCCTCCTCGCGCTGGCGGCGCGCCGGGCTCCGAGGCGCCGCGGAAGCGCAGCCGATGCGAGCGCCGTGAGGGCCCGGCGCGCCGCCCGGGGCGCCGCGACGGCTCCGGCGTTCAGGGCCTCCGAGCGGACCCCTCAGACGACCGGGGCGCCGCGCAGCTGGGCGGCGAGCGGGCAGTCCATGGGATCCGCATGGCCCAGGCCCACCCGGTTCAGGTACCGGATGATGATCCCGTAGGAGGAGATCAGGTCGGTCTCGGTGTAGGTGATCCCGCGCTCGGCGCAGAACTCCTGCACGATCGGCCGCACCTTGCGCAGGTTCCCCGAGGGCATCCGCGGGAACAGATGGTGCTCGATCTGCAGGTCCAGCCCACCCATCGCCCAGTTCATGAGCCGACCGCCGGTGATATTGCGGCTGGTGAGCACCTGGCGGCGCAGGAAGTCCACCTCGAGGTCCTTCGGGATCAGCGGCATGCCCTTGTGGTTGGGGGCGAAGGACCCGCCCATGTAGATGCCGAAGACCGCCAGCTGCACCGCGAGGAACGCCGCGCCCATGCCGAGGCCGAGGGTGGCGAACACGATCACCGGGAAGCCGATGATGCGGATCAGCACCAGGATCGCCTCGGCGCGGCGGTGCTTGACCCGGCCCTTCGCGAAGACGGCGGCGATCGCCTCGTAGTGCAGCACGAACGCGAACAGGCTCAGCATCGGGACGAACGCCCAGCCCTGGCGCTTGGCCAGCCATCCCATGAAACCGGTGCGACCCTTCACGTCGTCGGGGTCGAAGACCAGCACGCCGCCGGCGATGTCGCCGTCGCGGCCGATGGTGTTGGGGTTGCCGTGGTGCTTGTTGTGCTTGCGGGTCCACCAGGCGATGCTCAGCCCCACCACCAGGTTCCCCACGATGCGCGCGAACCAGTTGTTGCGGCGGCCGGAGGCGAAGATCTGCTGGTGCGCGGCGTCGTGGCCGAGGAATGCGGCCTGGGTGAACAGGATCCCGAACAGGGCGGCAACGGCCAGCTGCCACCAGGTGCTGCCCAGGGTCAGCAGCAGCACGAACGCGCCGACGAAGGCGAGCGCGAGCAGGACGGTGCGCACCATGTAGGTCCGCACGTCGCGGCCCATGAGGCCGGCTGCTTTCACCCGCTTCGAGAGCTCGAAGTAGTCCCTGGTCTGTGCGGCTGCCCTGGGCCGGGCAGGGGGTCGCTCTGCAGTGGTCGTCATGACTAGGACGCTAGGTCGCGCGGATGCGTCGCCACATCACCCCCGGGAGCGAAACCGGACCCCCTACCGGGGTAGGGGGTCGGCGATCGGGATCCGAGCGATGACGGCGAAGCCGCCGTCGGATGTCGGGCCGACCTCGACGGCACCGCCGAGGGCCGTGACCCGCTCCCGGGTGCCCGACAGGCCGAGACCGGAACCCGGGATCGGCTCCTGGGCCGTGGTGGGGGCCGCATTGGTGACGTCGACCAGCAGGGACCCTCCCACCGCGGCGACCCGCACCTCGATCGCGGCGCCGCCCGCGTGGCGCAGGGCGTTGCTCAGCGCCTCCTGCACCACGCGGTAGGCGGTCAGCCCCACCGTGGGCGGCACCTGGACCTCGCTGAGATCAGCGGTGATGACGGCGCCCGAGGCGCGGCTGGTGGCGACGAGCTCCTCGATGTCGGCCAGGGCGGGCATGGGCATCTCGTCGAGGGAGTCGTCGGTGCGCAGGGTCGCCAGCAGCGCCCGCATCTCCCCGAGGGCCTGCCGGGAGGAGGCGGCGATGTCCTCGAACTCCTGTGCGGTGCGGGTGTCCAGATCCGGCAGACGGAACGTCGCGGTGCTGGCCTGCACGGTGATCACGGACATCGAGTGGGCCACGACGTCGTGCAGCTCGCGTGCGATGCGGCTGCGCTCCTCGAGCTCGTAGCGCCGCCGCACCTGATCGGCGCTGAGCGTCTGCGCGCGCTCCACCTGCCCGCTGACCAGCAGCCACTGGTGCACCGTCAGGCCCATCAGCACCACGCCGCCGCTGATCGCGACCAGCACCACGCCGTTGGTCGTGACCGCGCGCAGGGAGTCGTCGGCCCGAGCGGACGGCTCGGCGACCACCAGGGTCACCAGCGTCAGCAGCGCGCCACCGGACCAGGCGGACACCGCCCAGTACCAGCGGTGCAGGACCGCCAGCACCGTGAGGGTCAGGCAGTGGGCGAGCAGCGTGGTGACCGGCCACGGCCAGGGGGCCAGGGCGTGGGCCGGCATCGTCACCAGCATCGTGGCGAGGCCGGCGAGGACGGTCAGCGTCAATCCCGCCCAGGGCCAGCGCACCGCCAGCAGACCGGCGACGGCGGCGGCGATGGACACGGTCATGGCCGGCGCCGGATGCACCTCGTACAGCGAGGTCGTCACGGGCCAGCCCACGACCACCAGCACGAAGCCCACGAAGGCGACGCTCATCCGCACCCAGGCGTTCTCGCGCAGCCGCGCGTCGACCGTCGAGGACACCGTCGGCACGTGGCGGGAGGCGCGCCGCGATCCCGGCACCGCACCGCCCAGCAGCGGCACGGTCACCACCGCGTCCAGCAGCGCGAGCGCACGGACCATGGCGGGCAGGGAGAGGGTCAGCGCCAGGCCGACGACCAGCGCCAGCGACCACTGACCGGGCACCAGCGCATCCTCCGGCGGGAGCAGATGGTCCCAGGACCAGTACGTCAGCCCGCCGAGTCCGAGGCCCGCCCAGGCGAGGGTCACCGCGACCGTGAGCACCCGCACCGGCAGCGCGAGCAGCCCCTCGAAGGCGAGATCGAGCCACCGTCGGGCATCGGCGACCCGGCGCAGCAGGCCGAGGGGGCCGGAGCCGCGGGCCCGGTAGACCGGCTGATTGATCTCGACCCCCCAGCGGCGGAGCCGGGCGCGGTCCAGCCGCGCGCACACCGAGGCCAGGGTGAGCGTCACCGGGAACAGCAGCACCCCCACCCAGGCGACCGCGAGCACCGCCGAGACGGCGGCGAGGGGCAGCAGCACGGCCGAGGCGAGCATCGTCAGACCCAGCCCCGGCAGCAGCAGGGCGAGGTCGCGGCCGAGGCGGCGCACGCTGTGACGGTCAGGGACGAGGAACACTGAGGGAACCTCTCGGGAAGCGGGGATACGGTGACGGCATGGTTCTCCCGCCGCAGGCCGACATCCGCGTGCTGATCGTCGACGACCAGTCGATGATCCGCGGCGGCTTCGAAGCGCTGCTGGACGCCCAGGACGGGATCGACGTGGTCGGCACCGCGGCCGACGGGGCCGGGGTCACGGAGATCGTGCGACGTCTGCGCCCCGACGTGGTGCTCATGGACATCCGCATGCCGCAGGTGGGCGGTCTCGAGGCGACGGAGGCGGTTCTGGCGATGCCCGGCACACCTCCGAGGATCATCATGCTGACCACCTTCGATGCCGATGAGTACGTGTTCGCCGCCCTGCGCGCCGGGGCGAGCGGCTTCCTGCTCAAGGATTCCACACCTCAGGAGCTGATCCAGGCCGTGCGGGTGGTCGCCGGCGGGGACGCGCTGCTGGCCCCGCGGGTGACCCGCGCCCTGATCTCCGACTTCGTCGCCCGTCCCGAGCGGTCACGACGACCCGACGCCTACCTGAGCGCGCTGACCGATCGCGAGCTGGAAGTGCTGCGCCTGGTGGCTCAGGGCCTGGCGAACCGGGAGATCGCCGCAGAGCTGGTGATGGCCGAGCAGACCGTGAAATCCCATGTCTCCCGCATGCTCACCAAGCTGTCGCTGCGCGACCGCACCCAGCTGGTGGTGGCCGCCTACGAATCGGGTCTGGTGCGCGCCGGGCAGTGAGCCGTGGCGAGCTCGCGCTCAGCCGCCCTCAACCGCCCTCAACCGCTTTCAACCGCTTTCAACCGCTCCATGCTTCCCACAGCCGGGCGTAGTCACCGCCGCGGGCCACCAGCTGGTCGTGGGTGCCCTCCTCGACCACGCGACCGTCGGCCATCACCAGGATGCGGTCGGCGATCATCGCCTGCGAGAGCCGATGGGCGACGATGATCGTGGTGCGGCCGCGGGCGACCTCGAGCGCGGCCCGCTCGAGCACGCGGGCGCCGGAGGAGCCCTCGTCGGCGGTGGCCTCGTCGAGGATCAGCACCGCCGGGTCCCGCAGCGCGATGCGGGCGAGCGCCAGCTGCTGGGACTGCTCGGCGGTGAGCCGTTCGCCCTTCTCCCCGACCTCGGTGTCCAGACCGCGCGGGAGGCGCTCGGCCCAGGCCGCGGCGTCGACCCGGCGCAGTGCCGCCCACAGCTGATCGTCGGTGGCCAGGGGCCCGGCCAGGAGCAGGTCCTCGCGCAGGGTGCCGCGGAAGACGTGGACGTCCTGGCTGACGATCGAGGCGTGCGCCCGGATCGCCTCGATGTCCGCCGCCGCGAGGTCGACGTCGCCGTGCAGCACCCGCCCGTGGCGGGGCAGCAGGGTCCCGGCGAGGATCGCGGCGAGCGTCGACTTGCCGGCACCCGAGGCCCCCACCAGGGAGACCACCTCGCCCGCGGCGATGTCCAGGTCCAACGGCTCCAGCACGGTCCGCTCCACGCCGTCCGCGTCGGTGCCGTAGGCGTGGGAGACGCCCGCCAGGCGGATCGAGGCATCTGCGGGACGCCCGTCGCCGGGGGAGGCCGCCGGGTCGATCCAGGTGATCACCCCGACCATGCGGGAGACGCTGGCGACCGCCGACTGCACCTCGTCGAGGTTGAAGATGACCGCCATCATCGGCCAGAACAGGCTGACCAGATAGATGCCCGCCGCGGTGACCACGCCGATCGGCGCGCCGGCCACGTGCACCATCACGAAGCCGAGCACCAGCACCAGCGCCAGCGCCAGGTTCTCGGGGATGTTGATCAGCCCGACGAGGCGACCCACCAGGTACATCACCCGCATGTTCAGCACCGAGGCGGTCTCCGAGAGGACCGCGACGTGCCGGGTCTCGCGCCGCTCGATGCCATAGGCGTGGACGGTGGGGATGCCGTGGATCGCCGACAGCAGGCCCTGGGCGCGCGCCCCCATCGCGATCCGCTCGCGGCGGTACAGGGGCGCCGTGCGGCGCAGGTACCAGACGGTCGCGATCACGTACAGCGGCACCACGGCGCCCACCAGGATCAGCAGCCACGGCGACAGCGTCGCCATCCCGATCATCGTCACCAGGACGTAGAAGCCCATCTGGATCAGCGAGGGCACCAGGTTGTTCACCGCCCGGGCGGCCACGTCCACGTCGTCGGCCACGCGCGAGAGGGCGTCACCGATGCCGGTGCGCTCCATGGTCTGCGCGGGCAGGTCCAGGGCGCGGTCGATGACGTCCTCGCGCATGCCCGCCAGGATCCGCTGGCCGAGGGCGGAGACCATCGACCAGCCGGCCGCGGCGAGCACCGCCTGCACGAGGCCGACGCCCAGGATCTGACCGCCCAGCCGCCACGCGTCCGCGGCGGTGCCGCCGCCGGAGGCCACCACGTCGACCGCCGCTCCGATCAGCCGGGGCAGGATCGCCGCCGCGACCGCACCGCCGATGGTGACCAGCGCGGTCGCCGTCGCGGCGACCCAGTGCTCGCGGAGCTTGCCGGCCATGAAGCGGAGGCTGGGGCCGGCGCCGGCGATGGGCAGCAGCTGGGCGTGCTCGGCGAGCTGGCGCCGAGCGGTGGCGTCCTCGCCGAGGACGTCCTCGAGCGGCCGCTTCCAGTCGAGATCGCTCATCGCTGCACCATCTCCCGGTAGTCGCCGTGCTCCATGAGGTCCAGATGGCTGCCCTCGGCGACGATCCGACTCCCGCGCAGATGCACGACGTGGCCGGCGGCCCGCAGCAGGGCGGGGGAGCGGGTGATCACGAGGGTCGCCCGGTCGGTGCGGCTCCGGGCCGCGACCAGCGCCTCGGCGATGTGCTGCTCGGTCACCGCGTCCACGGCGGTGGTCGGGTCCTGCAGCACCAGCACCGGGGTGTCCGCCGCGACGGCGCGGGCCAGCGCGATGCGCTGCCGCTGGCCGCCGGAGAGGTTGGAGCCTCGATCCAGGATGCGCGAGTCGTAGCCCTCGGGCAGGATCCGCAGCATGTCCTCCGCGCCCGCGGCGCGCAGGGCGGCATCCGCCCAGCCGTCGTCGCTGCCGTCGGTCGCCGTGCCGTCGGGGACCCGGGTGGCCAGCTGCTCGCGCAGGGTGCCGTCGAAGAGATCCACCACGTGCGGCTCGACCAGCAGGTCGGAGCGCAGACCCGCGCGCTCGGCCGGGGAGATCGCGGTCTCGCCCACGCGGGCACCGGCGTCGATCCGCCCGCTGACGGCGTCGACGATAGCATCGCCGTCGCGCACGTCCGAGCAGGCCACAGCGACGAAGGCGCCGTCGGGCACGCTCAGGTCGTAGACGGGCAGGTGCAGGCCGCCGGCCCCGCTCCGACGCTGCTGGGCGGCACCGGCCCCGTCGCCGCGATCATCGCGCGCGGTGGACAGCGCGTCGAGGGTGAGTGCGGGGTCGTCCACCCCGCGCCCGAGGTCGGCGAACAGGTCGCGCACGCGCCGGGCCGAGGTGGACATGCTCGCCCACCACACGGGCATGTTCGCCAGACCCTGCAGCGAGCCCATCACCTGACGGGCGACGCCGACCACGGCGATCAGCGCCCCGATGCCGAGCTCGCCCTGCAGCCCGCGGATCGTCGCGATCAGCACTACGGCGGCGAGCATCGCCCCGGTCACCAGCGTGGTCAGGCCCGAGGAGATGCCGGAGTAGCGGGCGTTGACCAGCGCCGCCTCGAGAGCCACCCGCGAGCGACGGCGGTAGAGGGCGCGGGCCCGGGTCTGCACCCCGAGCCCCTGCAGCACGCGCAGCCCGTGCACCAGGTCGGTGGCGGTGGCGGCGGCCTCGGCGGCCTCGCTCTGCTGGTCGTCGTAGCGCCGGGACAGGGTGGGGGTGATCACCCGGACCACGAGCACCATCACCGCGATGCCGATCCCCATCGCGGCCCCTAGCGAGAGGTCCTGCCACGCCATCCAGACCGTCGCGCCCACGATCACCAGGCCCGAGGGGACCACCCACGGCATCATGTCCAGCACGTCGGAGGCCTTGTCGGCGTCGGAGGTGGCGATCGACAGCACCTCGCCGGCCGGCCTGCGGATCCGGCGCGAGCGGGGGTCGAGCACGGCACCGGTGAGACCGACCCGCAGCCGGTGGCGCTGATACATGCAGGCCTTCTGGCTCTCGACGAAGGTGTAGATCCACAGCAGCATCCCCACCAGGCGCATCCCGATGAGGATCGCCGCACCGATCAGCGTGACCGCGAGGTCCCCGGCGACGATCCCGCGGTCGATGATGATGCCCAGCAGGATCGGCAGGGCCATCTCGGCGGCCTCGGAGACCACCGCCAGGGGCAGCACGATCGCGAGCATCCGCGGGTGACCGCGCAGGATCGAGGCCAGCACCCCGCGGCGCTTCGCGGCGGAGGTGCTGGGCTCGGGGGCAGGGGCGGCTGCCGTGGATTCCTCCACGAGCATCGAGGTGTCGGACACCTGATAGATCCAACCCCGGCGCGAGCTCCGGTGCAACGTGTTTTGCTCCCCGATCCGCACGCGGCGTGCGGGTGAGAGGATGAAGGGACCGATCCCCGAGCCCAGGAGCTGCCATGAGCGCGCGTCCCGTCGAGCTGTTCGTCGACCCCGTCTGCCCCTATGCCTGGATGGCGAGCCGCTGGCTGCTGCACGCCGCGGCCGTCCGCGACATCGCCCCGACCTTCTCGGTGATGTCCCTGTCCGTGCTCAACGAGGGCCGCGAGGTCGACGCGGGCTACCGCCGGATGCTGGACGACTCCTGGGGCCCGGCGCGGCTGGCGATCGCCATCCACCGCCGCGAGGGCGCAGAGGCCTTCTCCCGCTGGTACACCGCGTGGGGCGAGCGCTACCACGTGGGTGATCAGCAGGATGACCGTCGGGCCGTCGCCGTCGCCGCCCTCGAGGCCGTCGAGCTGCCCGCCGAGCTGATCGGGGCCTACGAGCCCGTCGCCGGCGACCACATCGACGAGGCGCTGCGCGCCTCCCATCACGGAGCGATCTCCCGCGTCGGCGAGGACGTCGGAACCCCCGTCATCTCCTTCGGCGAGGGCACCGCGTACTTCGGCCCCGTCGTCTCCCCGGCTCCGCGGGGCGAGGAGGCCGGGCTGCTGCTCGATGCGCTGAGGACCATGTCCGGGATCGACGGCTTCTACGAGCTCAAGCGCACCCGCACCGGCGGCGTCGACTTCCGCTGAGCGCTCGCCGCCGCTCGGTTCCTCCACCCTCCCCGCTCGCCCCACAGAAAGAGACATCCCTGACATGCGCGTGTACATCGGCACCGACCACGCCGGCTTCGAGCTGAAGAACCGCCTGGTCACGGCATTGCAGAACAAGGGCCACGAGGTCACCGACCACGGTGCCCACAACTATGACGCCCTCGACGACTACCCGCCGTTCTGCACCGATGTGGGCGAGGCCGTGGTGGCCTCCCCGGGCTCCTTCGGCGTGGTGATCGGCGGCTCCGGCAACGGCGAGCAGATCGCGGCGAACAAGGTGACGGGCGTGCGCGCCGCCCTGGTGTGGAACGAGGACACCGCTCGCCTCGCCCGCCGGCACAACGACGCCAACGTGATCTCCGTCGGCGCCCGCCAGCACTCCGAGGACGAGCTGGAGAACCTCATCGACCTGTTCCTGGCCGAGCCCTTCACCGGCGAGGAGCGCCACCAGCGCCGAATCGACCTGATGGCGCGATATGAGCAGACCGGCGGCTACGGCGACCCCGCCTCGCCCACCGCGCCGTAATGCCCGAGGGTCATACCGTCCACCGGCTCGCCGCGGCCTTCGAACGCGGCTTCGGCGGACAGCGGGTGGCCACCTCGAGCCCTCAGGGCCGCTTCTCCGACGCCGCCGCGCTGGAGGGGATGGTGCTGCTGGGCGCCGAGGCGGTCGGCAAGCATCTCTTCCTGCAGCTCGCCCCGTCGGCCGACGTCGATCCCGGCTCCCCGGTGGTGCGGCACGTCCACATCCACCTCGGCCTGTACGGCTCCTGGACCTTCGCCGGCGATCCCGGCTTCGCCGAAGCGCATGCGATCGGGGCCCCGCGCCTGCGCGTGGGCGAGACGGAGGAATCCCTGGCGACCGACGAGGCGGTCGGCACCGCGCACTGGCGCCGTCTGGTGCCGCGGCCGACGGTGCGACTGCGGATCGCCGGGCCGTGCGGGCTGGCCGACCTGACCGGGCCCGCCACCTGCGAGGTGCTCGACGCCCCCGGCCGCCAGGCGGTGCTGGACCGGCTGGGCCCGGACCCGCTGCGCCCCGACCCGGACGGGACCGGGCGACGACGCTTCGTCGACCGGGTGCGGCGCTCCCGCACCGCGATCGGCGTGCAGCTGATGAACCAGCAGGTGATCGCCGGGATCGGGAACATCTACCGGGCCGAAGCCCTGTTCCGCGCCCGGCTGGACCCTTTCGTGCCCGGCGTCGACCTCAGCAGGCCCCTGCTGGAGGACCTGTGGGAGGACCTGGTCGCGCTGCTGGCCTACGGCGCCCGCACCGGACGGATCGTGACCACCGAGCCCGAGCACCGCGACCTCGAGGCGCGGATCATCGAGCGCTCCCGCGGCACCCGCCAGAACGGCGACGGGGATGCCGACGTCGTCCCGCGGGAGAAGTCCTTCTACGTCTACCACCGCCAGAGCCTGCCCTGCCGTCTCTGCGGCGCCGCCGTGCGCTCGCAGGACCTGGCCGCCCGCGCCGTGTTCTGGTGCCCCGCCTGCCAGCGGGTGCGCAGCCGACGGGCGAGCTGGACCCGCGAGCACCCCGCCGCCGCCTGGGCGCTGACCCCGTGAGACCGTAGGACGATGCGCACAGAGCCCGAGCCGCCGGCCGCCACCGCCTGCGGCCTGCTCGCCGTCGGCGACGGCCACGAGATCTTCTGGGAGGAGAGCGGCGCCGCCGACGGCGTGCCCGTGGTGTACCTCCATGGCGGCCCCGGCAGCCCGCTGACCCCCGGGTACCGCCGCAGCGTCCCGACGGATCGCAGCCGGCTCCTCGGCCTGTCCCAGCGCGGGGCCGGGCGCTCCGCCCCGTCGGCCGGGAGTCCCGGGGAGGTGGATCTCTCGGCGAACACCACGGCGCACCTGGTCGCCGACCTCGAACGGCTCCGCGAGCACCGGGGGATCGAGGCGTGGATCGTCCAGGGCGTCTCCTGGGGCAGCACCCTGGCACTCGCCTACGCCCAGGCGCATCCCGAGCGGGTGCTCGGTGTGCTGCTGTTCGCCGTGACCAGCACCTCCCGTCGCGAGGTCGACTGGATCACCGAAGGGGTCGGAGCGCTGTATCCCGAGGCCTGGGACGCCTTCGCCCGCCTCGCCGAGGACCACGGCGGCTACGACCGCCACGACCGGTCGCCGGAGCGGCTGCGCCTGGTGGAGTCCTACCGGCGGATGATCACCTCCGGAGATCGGGACCTGGAGGACGCCGCCGTACGGGTCTGGATGACCTGGGAGGACGCGCACATCGGCATCGGCGGCGGAGGCCCCTCCGGCCCGCACGCCGGAGCCGCAGGAGACCCGGTCACGGAGTACGAGCGGGGCGTCGCCCGACTGGTCACCCACTACTGGGCCCACGACGGCTTCGTCGCCGACTGGGCCGCGCCGTGGGGCGCCGCGCCCGGCAGCGGGCTGCTCGGCGGGATGGATCGCCTCGCCGGGATCCCCGGGGCCCTGATCCACGGTCGGCGCGACGTCTCCGGGCCGGCGCTGACCGCCTGGGAGCTGCATCGAGCCTGGCCGGGCAGCGAGCTGATGATCATCGAGGACGAGGGCCACGGCGGCCCGGCCATGGTCGAGGAATGGCGGAGATCGCTGGCGCGGATGGTCGACGCGGCCACCGCGTCCGATCGGTACCCTGACCCTCATGCCTGAGCCCGTGACCGACTCCGACGAGGTGCTGCGACGCGCCCCCGTCGCCGAGATCGACCCCCGCACCCTGTACCTGCTCGCCAAGCTCCGCCAGGACGTCTTCGCGCTCGAGCAGGGCGCCACCGACCCGGATCTGGACGGGCGCGACCTCGACCCGACCACCACGCTGGTGTGGTTCGAGGTGCCCGGCGCGGAGGCCACGGCCGCGGGTCTTCAGCGCGAACCCGCCGCCCACACGCGGGTGCTGCGCGAGGCCGACGGCACCGTGCGCATCGGCCGGGTCGCCGTGCGCGCGGCGGACCGCCGACGGGGCCTGGGCGGGCGCGTGATGCGGGCGAGCATCGATCTGGCCCGCGCGCTCGATGAGCAGGCGGAGATCCACGTCGACGCCCAGGCCTACCTCGAGCAGTGGTACCAGGGGCTCGGCTTCGAGACGGTGGGCGCGCCGTTCGACGAGGCCGGGATCGAGCACGTGCCGATGCTGCTGCGCCCCGGGCGAGGCTGAGCGACCCTCCGGCGCCGGATCCTCAGCCCTCGGCGGGCGGCGTCTGCTCGAGCAGGGCGATGATCTCCGTACGCTCGAAGTACCGCGCGGTCTCCAGGGCGCTCGGGGTCCCCCGGTGCGGGTCGGCGCCCGCGGCGAGCAGGGTGCGGGCGACCTCCACGGTGCCCTTGAAGGCGACCCCCGCCAGCGGGGACTGCCCGCGGTCATTGGCCAGGTCCACGTCACCGCCGCGGGCGGCGAGCTCGCGCACCAGCTCCGAGTGCCCGTGATAGGCGGCGAGCATGAGCGCCGAGTTGCCGCCGCCGTCGCGCAGATTCACCGGGGCGCCCTGGTCGACGAGCGACAGCAGGGTCGCCGCATCGCCGCTGCGAGCCGCCTCGAGCATCGTGGTCGCCAGCGCGATGACGGCCTCGTCCTCGGCGGCGGTGGGCTGGGGCTGGGTGTCCTCGTTCACCGCTCCAGGCTACGGCGTCCCGGAGCGCCGTGCACTCGTGGGACACCTCACCCCACCAGTGCTTCCGCCACGGCGGGCCACACCAGCAGCACCAGGGCGAGCAGCGCCCCCAGCACGTCGGCGCGCCCGAACTCGCTGGGCTCGGCCCAGGTGCGGTCCGTGGCGCCGGAGAAGCCGCGGGCGTCCATGGCCAGGGCCTGCTGCTCGGCGCCGCGCAGGGTGTCGACCAGGAGGGCCAGGGTCGCGCTCGCCAGCAGCTGCGGCGAGCGGGCCGAGCCCAGGCCGCGCTGGATCCGGGTGCGGGTGATGATCTCCCACTGCCGGCCCAGATGCCCCACCCGCACCAGGGCGAGGACCCCGGCGGCGACGGGGCGCGCCGGCAGATGCAGCCGTCCGCCGAGGGCATCCCCGAGGGGCGTCGGAGCCACGCTGCCCAGGGCCAGCACCCCGGGGGCGACGAAGACGCCGATCCGGGCCGCCTCCTTCAGCCCCAGCAGCCAGGCCTGACCGGACAGCGCCGGGGCCTCGCCCAGCAGCGCCGTGGTCCAGGCGAGAGAGGCGGCCGACAGCGCGATCGGCACCAGGCGCAGCAGGCCGCCGCGCAGCGAGCGGACGGCGAGCGGACCGAGCAGCACCAGCGGCACCAGCGCGAGCAGTCCGCCCTGCCAGGTCTGGACGGCGAAGGATCCGATCGCTGCGAGGATCCCGATCAGGCACAGCGTCAGCGGGTTCAGGGCGTCGGCCGGGATCCGGCGGCGCGGGCGGGACCGAGGCACCGCCTCGGGGTCGGGCGCCGCCAGGTCGAACCGGTCTCCGGCGCGGGCGATCAGGGACGGATCGTGGGAGGCGGCCAGCACCGCGCAGCCGCGGGCGGCGGCGTCCTCGAGCAGACCCAGGACGGCCTCGCGCCGGCGGGCATCGAGGCCGACGGTGGGCTCGTCGAGCACCAGCAGATCGGGCTTCTGGGCCAGCGCGGCGGCGATCGCGACACGTCGCTGCTCGCCGCCGGAGAGACGGTGGGGGTTGGCGCGGGCGAGGTGGACGAGATCGGCGCGTTCGAGCAGCTGATCGGCCAGTTGCTCGTCGTCGGCCCAGGGGGAGGCGCGCAGCTCCTCGGCCACGGTGGCGGCGACGAAGGAGTGCTCGGGATCCTGCGGCACGGTCGCGAGGCGGGAGGGGGCAGGACGCTGCGCGGTGCCGAGGGCGGGCGGGCCTGCCGCGGTCAGCACGCGCAGCAGCGTGGTCTTGCCGGCCCCGCTGGGACCGGTCAGGACGCCCAGGGATCCCGCACGGACCGTGAGGTCGACAGGGCGCGTGAGCCCCCGTGCAGGGACCGTGACGCCGTGCAGCGCCGCGACCACGGCGGCCTCCGGGGCGACCATCCGCGGCGCGGGGCCGTCCGCGGCGTCCTGGCCCTCCAGCATCCCCGCCGCCACCAGGGCGTTCCGGTGCTCGGTCAGGGCGGTGGCGGCGTCGACGTCCAGCAGGATGCGGGCCTGCGGACCCAGCACGACGAGCCGGTCGACGTGGGGCAGCCACGGCTCGATCCGGTGCTCGGCGAGCACCAGGGTGCGATCCCCGGCGGCGGTGAGGATCGCCGAGCGCACCTGCTCGGCCGTCGCCGCGTCGAGCATGCTCGTCGGCTCGTCCAGCAGCAGCACGTCCGGCCTCAGCGCGAGAGCTCCGGCCAGGGCGATGCGCTGCTGCTGGCCGCCGCTGGTCTCGAGCGGGGCCCGCTCGAGGTCGAGCTCCACCCGCGCCGCCGGCAGGGCATCGGCCACTCGCTGCCCGATCGCGGGACGGGACAGGGCCGCGTTCTCGGGACCGAAGGCGACATCCCGCCGGATCGTCGCCGCGACCAGGGCGTCGGCGGGATTCTGCAGCAGCAGGCCACGCTCCCCGGGCCGATCGGGCGGGCCCGGAACCCCTGTGCCCTGGCCGGTCTCCGGGTCGAGCAGGCCGGCCAGGGCCCGCAGCACGGTCGACTTCCCGCTGCCGCTGGCGCCCGCCAGCAGCACCCGCTCGCCGGCCGGGATCGCCAGGTCCAGCCCGGCGATCGTCGGCTCGGCGCGGGTGAGGGGGCGCCAGGTGAGGCCGGAGAGCGCGAGCTCCCCGGTCGTCTCAGGCCTCGGTGGCGCGGACATGCTCACGTCCCGCCGGCAGCGAGTCGACGGCACCGGTGGCCGCCAGCGCGCGGGAGGCGGCCCAGCCCAGGCCCCCGGCCAGCACAGCACCGGAGAGGAGGAAGAACGCCAGCATCGTCAGCGAGTACGGCCAGCTCATCTCCGGGTAGTAGGCGATCTTCTCCCACCCCCATTCCAGCAGGGCGGAGGCCATGCCGCCGAGGACCGCGACGGGCAGGGTGAAACGGCGGTAGCGGGTCAGCAGGAAGACCAGCTCGACCCCGCCGCCCTGCATCAGCCCGGAGACGGCGGTGCCCCAGCCCCATTGGCTGCCCAGCAGCATCGAGACGACCGCGGCGATCATCTCGGCGAGCAGGGCGGCACCCGGCTTGCGGACGATCAGGGCCGCCAGCACGGCCGGCAGGAACCAGATCCCGGCGAGCAGGCCCTCGGCGGGCTTGAACGCCGCCGTCAGCGGCCCGATCAGGGTGTACAGCTGCCCGTAGCCCAGGAACGCGACCCCGAAGGCCGCTCCGATCAGCACGGTGACCAGCAGGTCGAGAGTGCGAAAGCGTGTCATCACGTCTCCTTCCACGAGCGGAAGGGGCGCGGGACGCCGTCGGCGCCTCGCGGAAATCCCGACTCCCTACGCCGGTGCGAGCCGGATCAGGTTCGAGGGTCTGCGCTGGAACGCGCACTCTCAGCACCCTGGTGGTGCTCCCCTGTCAGTCGATGACCGTGAGCCAGTCTAGCCCCTCAGCGCCGCGAACGGATCGCCTGGTCGATCGCCTCGGCCGTGCCCTCGACGTCCTCGGGGGACAGCAGGTAGTTCGTGCCGGAGCGGCCGATGATCTCCACCATGGTGCCGGCGCGGGTGACCATCATCCGGTGCGGCTGCTGGGTCTGTCCGGTGGTGAAGATCTTGCGATCGCCGACGGGCGTCAGCTCGGCGCGGGTCGAGGAGGTCGCCTTGCCACGGCGCCAGCCGTAGCCGCCGAGGGTCACGCCCACCGTGTTCGCCGCCAGCGTGCGGTACTGCACGGTGCGGAAGTCCTCCACGGGCCAGCTGGCCCGCGGCAGGAAGCCGCCGAGGCTCACGGTCACCCCGCGCTCGTCGACCAGGAAGCGGGAGTGCTGGCCCATCCAGGTCCACAGCGTCAGCAGGGCGAACAGGCCCGCGATCACCGCGGCGGCCAGCACCGAGCTGCGGCTGGCCATCAGCAGGGTGACGATCACGCCGGCCAGTGCGGTCAGGCCGATGCGGGTCCACCCGACCCCGGACGGACGGGTGGTGCCGACATAGAAGGGGGCGTCCGGCCGCCCGCTCACCAGATCGTCACGCGCTGCTCGGGGGCGCGGTACATCCCGTCGCCCTCGCGCACGTCGAAGGCCAGATGGAACGCCTCGAGATTCGAGACCACCGTGTTGCAGCGGAACTCCATCGGCGCATGCGGGTCCACGGCGAGGCGGCGGATCGCCTCCTGGGGACGGTTCTTGCCGCGCCACACCGTCGCCCAGGACAGGAACACCCGCTGCAGCCCGGTGAAGCCGTCCAGGACGGCGTCGACCTCGCGCGCCGAGCGGCTGCCGCGGTAGGCCGCCAGCGCGATCGAGAGCCCGCCGAGGTCACCGATGTTCTCACCGATGGTGAGGGCGCCGTTGACGCGGTGGACGTCGTCGAGCTCGCGGGGGGAGAGCTCGGAGTACTGGGCGATGAGGGTCGCGGCACGGGCGTCGAAGGCCTCGCGGTCCTCGTCGGTCCACCAGGAGGCGAGGTTGCCGTCCCCGTCGTACTTGGAGCCCTGGTCGTCGAAGCCGTGGCCGACCTCGTGTCCGATGACCGCCCCGATGCCGCCGAAGTTCACGGCGTCCTCGGCCTCGGCGTCGAAGAACGGCGGCTGGAGGATCGCGGCGGGGAAGACGATCTCGTTGGCGCCGGGGTTGTAGTAGGCGTTGACCGTCTGCGGGGTCATGTGCCATTCGGTCTCGTCGATCGGACCGCCCACCTTGGCGTACTCGAAGTCGGCGTCGAAGCGGCGGGAGGCCCGCACCGTGGCGACCAGGTCGCCGGGAACGATCTCGAGGCCGTCGTAGGTGCGCCAGCGCTCGGGATAGCCGATCTTCGCGGTGAACTTCTCGAGCTTGGCCAGCGCCTTCTCGCGGGTGGCCGGGGTCATCCACGGAAGCGAGGTGATCGAGTCGCGGTAGGCGTCCATCAGTGCGTCGACCAGGACGGTCATGCGCTCCTTGTGGGCCGGCGGGAAATGGAGGGCGACGTACTCGCGGCCGACGGCGAAGCCCACGGCGCCCTCGACGAAGGCGACCGCGCGCTTCCAGCGCTCCCGCAGCTCCTCGGCGCCGGAGAGCACCCTGCCGGAGAAGGCGAAGTCCTCCTCGACCAGATCCGCATGCAGGTACGGGGCGTAGGCGCCGACGGTGTGCAGCGCCAGCCAGGTGCGCAGCACGGCGAGGTCCTCGCCGGCCAGCAGCTCGGCGGCGGCGGAGACGAACTCGGGCTGGCCGATCGAGACCACCTCGACGGCGGCGGCCGGTGCCCCGGAGCCCTCGAGATAGGCGTCCCAGCAGAATTCTGGGGCGAGCTCGCGGCGCTGGGCGTCGTCCATCGGGTTGTAGGACTTCTCGCGGTCGCGCAGGCGGACCACGTCGACGTGGCAGGCGGCCAGGCGGGTCTCGAAGTCCATCACCGCACGGGCGAGGTCCTCGGCCTCCCCGGCGAGCAGACCCTCCCGGCCCGGCAGGTGGGCGATGCGCGCGAGTTCGGCGAGGTGAGCCGTGTAGGCCTCCCGGATCTCGGCGTAGTGCTCCTCGCGGTAGTAGGACTCATCGGGCAGGCCGAGACCGCCCTGGTGGAGCTTCACCTGGTAGCTGGAGGAGTCGTGGTCGTCGGTCCAGACGTAGGCCAGCAGCGCGCTGGTCCCCGAGTCGGGCGCGGCCATGGTGCGGGTGAGGGCCGGCAGGTCCGCGCTCCCGGTCACGGTGGCCAGGAGGTCCTCGAGCGGGGCGATCCCGGCGCGCTCGATCGACTCGGTGTCCATGAACATGCGGTACAGGGCGCCGACGCGACCGTGGTCGGTGGTGGGGGCGACGGCGGGTTCCGCGGCGTCGACCTCCTCGGCCGCGTCCTCGATGATCTCCCGCACCCGTTGCTCGGAGAGGTCCCGCAGCTGGTGGAAGGCTCCGTCGCTCGACCGGTCCGCCGGGATCTCGTGGGCGGCGAGCCAGCGGCCGTTGACGTGGCCGAAGAGGTCGTCCTGGAGGCGGACATCGGGATCGACCTCGGTCAGCGCGAGGCCGGAGCGGGCGGTGGAGGTGGGGGCAGCGGTCATCATCGGCTCCTGCGGGATCGTGGGGTGGGAAGAGTCAGGCGGGTCAGCGGTGCTGCGCGGGTCAGAGCCCGATCAGCCCGAGCGAGGCGAGGGCCAGGGTCAGCAGTCCGATCCCCAGCGGGGCGTAGGCCCAGGGGGTCCGCGAGCGCTCTGCGGGGGCGCGGCGCTGCAGCACGAGCGTGGACAGGCCGGAGCCGATGGACAGCACCGCGGTCCCGATCACCAGGACCGGGGAGAGGATCACCAGGACGGTCGCCCCGACCTGGAAGGTGAGGGTGCCCACGATGTCCAGCAGGCGCATCAGCACGGCACCGCGGGCACCGACGCGCTCGGCCAGCAGCGTGGCCACGGCGTCCTGGGACCACTCCGAGGGACGAGCGATCCGGCGCCGGGTGGAGACGGTCTGCGCGGTCGCCAGGGCCAGCCACACCAGGGCGGCCCCGGCACCGACCCACACGCCGAGCTCGGCGCGGATGTCGGCGGGCCACAGCAGCAGCGCCAGCAGCACCGCAGCGACGCGCAGCACCTCCTCCAGGGCGCTGCGCACGGCGACCAGCCCCGGGTTCACCGCCAGCTGCTTGCGCGTGCGGGCGACGAACATGCTGGTCGCCACGAGGGCGACGAGATGCGCGGCGCCCAGACCGACGCCCAGCATCAGCACCAGGGGACTGGTGGGAGCCAGCGGCAGGATCGCCAGCAGCAGGACCACGCCGAGGACGGGCAGGACGAGCGTGAGGACCGACAGGCCCTTGACCAGGTCCTGGACCAGGTCCGCCCCCGTCGGCGGATGATCGTGGTCGCTGTGGTCGTGCGGGTCTCCGTCGTGCGGGCCCCCGCCGTGGGGGTCGTTCTGGCCGTGGGGGTCGTTCTCGGGCGCGGCACCCGCCGGGACGTCGGGGGGGACGTCGGCAGGCTGGTCCGTGGACCTGCCGGGGATCTCGGTCATGGGGCTCCTTCGAAGTCCCTTCCAGGGTACTGGGGTCAGGGAGCGCAGACGCCGGTGTGGAACGATGATCACGTGAGCACACATGCGGCGATGACGACGGATACCGGGCTGACCCCTGAGCAGCGCAGGCGCGCGGCCGGATCGGTGGTCGCGGCGGCGACCGGTGATGCGCTCGGTGCTCCCTACGAGTTCCAGGCCCCCGTGGTCGCATCCGAGGACATCGACATGATCGGCGGCGGGGTCCTCGGCTGGCAGGTCGGGGAGTGGACCGACGACACCTCCATGGCGATCGTGGTGCTGGAGGCCGCGATCTCCACGTCCAACCGCCATGACCTGCGGATGGAGTCCGCGCAGGACCAGATCGCCCGGGAGTGGTACTCCTGGTCGCTGGGCACCCCGGACATCGGAACGCTCACCTCGCTGGTGATCCGCCACGCCTCGGAGCTCGCGCGCGAGAGCGGCCACTACGCCCCGCGGGCGGCCGATTTCCGGGCGGCGGCGATCGCCGCGCACGAGGAGCTCCCGGCCAACGCCGGCAACGGCTCGCTCATGCGCACCCACGCGGCCGTGCTGCCCTACCTGGTGTCCTCGGACGACGACGCGGCCGAGGGCATCGACGTGGTGTGCCGTCTGACACATGTGCACCCCGACACCACCGAGGCCTGCCTGCTGTGGGGCTTCGCGGTGCGCCACGCGATCCTCACCGGCGAGATCGATGTGCGCTGCGGCCTGTCGCGGCTGTCCGAGGACCGCCGCGCGCTGTGGACCGAGCGGATCGTGGAGGCAGAGACCGCGACCCCCGCGCAGTTCCGCCGCAACGGGTGGGTGGTCGGCGCCTTCCAGGCCGCCTGGGCCGCGGTGGCGGGCGTCTGCCCGATCCCGGACGAGAAGTTCGCCCAGCGTGACACGCTGGTGGCCGCCCTCGAGGCCGCGGCCCGCGCCGGATACGACACCGACACCGTCGCCTGCATCACCGGCTCCCTGATCGGCGCCGTGCTCGGCCCCAAGGCCGTGCCGCCGGAATGGCGGCGGGTGCTGTTCGGCTGGCCGGGCTACGAGGTGGAGGAGCTGTGGGGACTGGTGGACCGGCTGCTCGACCCGATGGCGGCCGTCGAGGACGAGGGGCGCTGAACACGATGAGCGAACGGGAGCCCTGGTCGCTGCGGATCATCGCCTGGAACCTGTGGGAGCTGCGGGGCGACCTGCACGCCCTCGTCGAGACGCTCCAGGATCTCCGACCCGACATCGTCCTGGTGCAGGAGGCGCCCCGCTTCGTGCTGCCGACGACGCGACTGTCCTGGCTGGCCCGGCAGATCGACCGGCGGGTGCTCCTCGGCGGCCTCGGCGGGCGCGGACTGGCGATCCTCGCCACCGACGACGTCGCCGCGCAGGTGATCCGGCGGGGACTGCAGCCGGTGCCGCAGCGGATCACGGATCTGGACTCGACCTACCCGCGCGGGATCGCCGCGGTGCGGCTCTCGATCCCCGGCGGCGGCGCGGTGATGGTCTCCTCGACCCACCTGGCGCTGCAGGAGGAGAACCGGCTGACCCACGCGGCGCAGCTGGCCGAGCTCGTCGAGGGCGCGGGAGCGCCGGCGATCGTCGGCGGGGACCTGAACGAGACGGCCGACGGGGCGGCCCGTCAGGCGCTCGAGCCGCTGCTGAGCGACCCGGCCGCGCAGACCGAGCACACCTTCCCGGCGGCGGATCCGGGACGACGCATCGACGCCGTGCTGACCACGACGGGGGTGCAGGTGCGGGCCGCGCACGCGGTCACCTCGACGACGCGGGTGCCGACCGAGCGCCTGGCGGGGGCGTCGGACCACCTGCCGACCCTGCTGGACGTCACGCTCTGAGGGACGCCCGGTTCCGAGAGACCTCGGACTCGACGGGCCTCAGGCGCCGACGCGCAGCCCCGTCCGCAGCGCCACGACGTCGTCCTGCCCGCCGACGTGGCGGATCCGGATCCCTTCCGCATCGGTGCCCAGGACGGTCAACTGCGTGCGATACGAGTCCACCGCGGCGCGCACGGCCTCGCCGGTGGCGGGGTGCTCGCGCCAGCTGAAGCCGCCCGAGGTCGAGATCGACCCCTGGGGGGCGCTGGAGACCTCGAGCCGGACGGTGGCGGTGCGGGCGCAGGCCGCGGCGGTGACGTGATGGGCCCGGACATGGTCGGGGTGACCGTAGGTGCCCTCGTCGTCGTAGCCGATCACGACGTCGGGGCGCACGTGGTCGATCAGTGCGACCAGGTCGTCGATCGCGTCCTCGAGCGGTCGGTGGGTGAAGCTGTCGGATCCGGCGCTCGGGGAGGGGCCGGCGAGGCCCTCGCGGATCCACTCCATGCCGGAGTCGCGGTAGCGGCGGGGCGAGGCGCCGGGCGCGAGGGCGGGCGCGGTGCCGAGCAGGTGGCGCGCGGCGATGCCGAGGTGCGCGCCGGCGGCGTCGACCTCGCGCTCGCGGATCAGGTCCAGCGGGCGGTCCTCGTCGGCGGCGATGGCACCGGGGACGACCTCGCCCTCCTCGCCGCGGGTGGCGGTGACCAGCTCGATCCGGATGCCGGCGGCGCTGAGCGAGGCGAGCAGCGCGCCGGTGGAGAGGGATTCGTCGTCGGGGTGGGCGTGGACGACCAGCACCGTGGCGGCGTCCTCGAGCAGCTGCCAGGGGTCGTGGCTCACGGGCGAGCTCCTTCGTGGGACTCGAGAACACGGGTGTACAGCGCTGCCAGGGACTGCGCGGCGGACTCCCAGGTGCGGGTGGCGGCAAAGGCACGGGCGGAGCGCACCGCGGCGTCGTACTGCGCGGCATCGCCGAGCAGGGACTGCACCGCCTCGGCCCAGACGTCGGGATCGCGGCTGGTCAGCACCACGCCATGGTCCGGATCGACGGCCTCCTGCACCCCGCCTGCACAGCGCCAGGCCACGACGGGCGTGCCGCTGGCCTGCGCCTCGAGGGCCACCAGGCCGAAGGTCTCGGACCAGCTGGTCAGCACCAGCACCCCGGCGCAGCGCATCGCCTCGGCGAGCTCGTCCCGTCCCAGCGATCCGACGAACTCGACCCGATCGGCGACCTCGAGCTCCTCGGTGCGGTCCCGCATCTCGGCGAGATACTCGGTGAAGTCCTGCGAGACGCCGCCGGCGAGGACCAGGCGCGCCTCGAGGGCGGGGTCGAGGTGGGCGAGGACCTCCAGGGCGAGGTCAGGGGCCTTCAGCGGCTGCAGCCGTGCGGTGAACAGGAGGGTCGGTCGCTGCCGCCGGGCGCCGACGTCGGTGCAGGGGCGGAAGCGGTCCACGTCCACCCCGGGACGCACCACGCTGAGCCGGTCGCCGGGGACGCCGTAGCGCTCGGCGACCGTGGCGGCCTCCGCCTCGGAGACGGCGACGATCAGATCGGAGCCGGTGGCGACGAACTGCTCGCCGGGGATGCGACCGGAGGACTCCGCGGGCTCTCCGGCATGGAGGCCCTCGGCGCCGTCGGGGGCAGCGACGGAGTGGAAGGACTGCAGGTGGGGCAGGTGCAGTTCGCGGGCGACGGGGAGCGCGGCGACGCCGCTGAACCAGTGGTGGGAGTGGATGAGATCATAGGAACCCGCGGCCAGGAGCGGATGCAGCGCCTGCCGGAACGGAGCGATGGCCTGCTCCATGTCGCTCTTGGCGAGCGGCCGGGGCGGACCGGCGTCGACGTGATGGAGGCGGAGCCGCTCGGCGACCTCGACGACGGCGGGGGAGTCGGGATCGCGGCGCCGGGTGAACAGATCCACCTCATGGCCCAGCCGGGTCAGCGCCAGGGACTGCTCCAGGACCACGACGTTCATGCCGCCGGCATCGGCGCCGCCGGGCTCCTCGACGGGCGAGGTGTGCAGGGAGATCGCGGCGATGCGCAGAGCGTCGGCAGGCATGCCCTCCATCCTAGGCGGGTGGTCCCCGGGGCGGGTATCCGGCCGCCAGGAGGTCGGATGTTCGCCCGTGACGAAAATGAAGGCGTCCTGGATCACGGGAAGTTGAAAAGGTGCACGGGTGTCATAGAGCCTGACTTGCATGGATACGGCGGAGAAGGTGGATTGGGCAACGTTGAACGCCCATGCGGCGGGCCGCCCTGCCCGCCGTCTCGTGGGGAAGGCGATCGCGGCCGCCGGTGGTGATCGCCACCCGGGTGTGGTCCTGGACGTCGGCGCTGGTGCCGGTGCCGATTCCCTGCAGTTCGCGCGACGCGGCTGGACCGTGCACGCCTACGACAGCGACGACACCCTGGCCGCCCGCCTCGTCGAGAACGAGCGGATGCCCGGTGCGGTGCAGTTCCACCACGTCGACATCGCCGAGGTCGAGGAATTCCCGGCGGCGCAGATCGTGTACTCGACCTACACGCTGGGACTGCTCGGGCCGGACGCCTTGCGTGACACCTGGACGAAGCTGGTCGCCGCCCTGCCGCGCGGCGGGGTGATGGCCGTGGACCTGTTCGGCACCAATGACACCTGGGCCGAGCGAGCGGACGTGGCGACGCTCCCGCTCCATGAGATCGACGAGATGTTCCGGGGCTTCCAGGTCATCGACCGCACGGTGCGGGACGAGGACGGCCGCTTCCTGGCGGACAAGAAGCACTGGCACGTGATCACGACCCTGGCGCGCAAGCTGCGCTGACGGGTCCGGGCGGACGCGGATTCCTCGCGCGACGGCGCAGGCGAGGGAGTCTTCTTCCTCAGAGGGGGCCGAGGCTCGCGATCCGGCGGAGCGCACGATCTCGCAGGCCCGCCCGCGACTGCATCATCGCCATCTGCAGCATGACCGCCGAGCCGAGCCGCCACGCCTGATCCACGGCGGCACGTCGCAGGGCGTAGTCGCGCAATGCGGCGGGGATGCTGCTGCGCTCCCGCAGGGCGGCCGCGAGCGCGTCGGCGTCCTCCAGAGCTGTGTTCGCCCCGTGTCCGAGATTGGGCGCCATCGCGTGGGCGGCGTCGCCGAGCAGAGCGACGTTCTGTCGCACCGGCGCGATCGCAGGGACGGTGTGGATGCCGTGGACGAGGGTGGTCTCCGGTCGGATCGCATCCAGGAGAGTCTCGATCGGTGCTCGGCGGCCGCCGACGACATCGCGCAGGTGGGCGAGATCCTCCGCCACCGAGGGGGTGCGATGCTCCGGGAGGCAGGCGAACCAGTTCGTGCCGGCCGGAGCTGTACCGGTCCGGGTGGCTCCGGCCAACGGCGTGATGCCCACCAGCCAGCCGCCGCCCCACGTCTCGGCCACTTCGGGTGGATCGATGTCGGCGGTCCCGCGCAGCACGGTCACCCCGTGGCTGCGCGCTGCCGCCCCGGGCCAGCCGGAGCGGCGCACGAGGGAGTGCGTGCCATCGGCTCCGAGCAGGAGATCCGCCTCGTCACGCAGCGGGCGCACGTCCTCGATCCGTCGTCGAGTGATCCGAACCGTGTCGGGCACTGCCGCCTGGAGGATCCGCACCAGATCGGAGCGGGCCACGAGCAGAGCGTCCCCGGCGGGGACCGTGAGGAGAACGCGCGAATCCGCGCCGATGAGAGAGCCCTGTCGCGGGGAGGCCGAGACCTCCTGCACCGCTTCCAGCACCCCGAGTCGACTCAGCACCCGCTGGGCGGAGCCGAACATCCCCAGGGATGTCTCCACGGCGGGGACGTCGAAGTTCTCGTCGATCAGCTCGACGTCGTGCCCGTCGTGGGCGAGGGCGATCGAGGCCGCGAGTCCGGCCACGCCCGCGCCCAGGACGCGGATCCTCCTGCGCTGCGTCATGGGACGTGATGCCTTCCTCGTCGGGAATGGTCGGAGGACGTGATGCCGTCGGTGATCCCGTCGGTGGTTCCGGCGATGATCCCGGCCCGTCCGACCCTACTGCCGGGTCCGGAGCCCCGGGTGTCTGCCCGGAGTCGTCGGGATCAGGTGAGCCGTCGGGATCGGCAGGGTCCTGGGGCTCGTCTCCGGGGACCGTGGAGCCGGGGTCCGGCTCCTGGGGGTCCGGGCCGTGCCGGGCAGCACCCGTCAGTGCCGAACCCAGCAGGCGCGGGGTGGCGGAGATGCCCTGTGCACCGTGGGGACTGGTCCAGGCCCAGCCATGTGACGGCGAGGAGCCGGCGGTTCCCGACTTGTTCTCGTCCGTGGTGGCCCAGACCGTGCCGCGCTGGGCGGTGTCGTGCTGGGCGGTGTCGTCCCTTCCGGGCCCGACCCCGGCCGTCGTCGGCCCGGCCGAGTCGAGATCGCCCGGGCCCAGCGGTGTGAGCACCCAGAGGCCGAGCTCCTTGAGCAGATTGCAGCGCACGCACAGGCCCTGGCCGTTGTCGAAGCTGGTCGGGCCGCCGCGGTGGTGAGGCGTCACATGGTCGATCTGTCGGATGGTCGCATTGCACCAGGGGGTGCGGCAGGTGGCGTCGCGCCAGCGGATCATCCGGGCGAGGCCGGCAGGGAAGGCTCGTGCCCGGGACTCCATGCCGACCAGCTCGCCGGTGCTGGGCCGCATGTACAGCCTCCGGTAGAACGCCGACACCATCTCGTCGGGATGGGGCTCCTCGGGGTAGGCCTCCTCGGACCCGGCCAGGTATCCCGGCGGGGTGCCCCGCAAGGTGTCGGTGACGATGTGGGCGGGCAGTGCGCCGTACCCCTCGAGCCGGGCGCATTCGGTGTCGTCGCCGCGTCCCAGCAGAGCCGTGTCGGAGATGACGATGCCGACGTCGAGGCCGGGTGTGGTGCGCGGACGCTTCGGCGCGCTCTCGTACGGCGCCCTGCCCTCCCGTGCGTCACCGTCCGGTGCACTGTCCTCCGGTGCATCGGCCTCCGGCGCGCCGCTGTGCAGGGCGGCGTCCACGAGCAGATCCGCCTCCAGAGCCGGGACGGACTCCTTCGCCCCGGCCGCCCGCAGGGACTCGGCTCGGCGGTGGAGGGTCTTCATCATCCCGGCCGCATCGATCCCGCGCAGCACGGCACTGACCTGGGCCATGCCGTCGGCCAGCGGCGTCATCGTCACGTGCCGGGAACGGGCGGCGCGCTCGGCCCGCTCGCGGGACCTCCCGGGCTCGAACTCCTGGATCAGCATCTGCACCTCGGAGCGCAGCTTCCGCTCTCCGGCGCCCGCCAGCGCCAGCGGGTTCGCGCCGACCAGCTCATCGATGCGGGCGATGGTGTCCGGGTCCGCCGCGGACAGAGCGCGGGACAGCGTCGACGCCTTCCGCTGCGGCATGCGCCCCGATAAGAGCGCGGCATGGACGTCCGGCATCTGATTCACGAGACGCCGGGCGGAGGCGAGGGAGAAGGAGGAGGACGCGGGGGAGATGCGGCGGGCATGTCCGATCTCGTGGGCGGCGCCCTTGCCCTGCTCCGGTCTGCGCATGCTCCGGGCCTCATCGTCCTCCCTGATCCGTCGTTCGGCACGGACCTGCCAGATGGCATCGATCGCTGCCACGGACGACGTCAGCTGTTCCAGACCGCCCAGGACGGCCAGTGATTCCTCGGCCGTTCCCGCAGCGGTGCTCGGCAGCGGGTCCCGCACCGAACTCGTCATCGTGAAGGCCTGCAGCGTGACGGCCAGGATCTCGGCGAGCGCGACCCGCGCCTCGGGGCTGCCGTCGAACGCGGCGAGCCGGTCGGTGACCGCGGTCAGCGGGTCGTGACCGCCCGAGGAGGCGGTGCCGGTGACCGGCTCCTCCTCGTCGGGGCGATCCCCGCTGCGCGTCGTGTCCATGCATCTCAGTGTACGTGTGTTCGAAATCAGACGAAAGGTCTCCGGAGAAACCTGGGATAACTCCGACAATGTGGATGAGATGGTGGACAAGGTGGGTGTGTGGAGGAAGGTCGACCGGCGTGCGCCGACGTGAGGACCAGCCCTCCCATGGGGCGCACGGCACGACGGAAATTCCCTCTCACCTGTGTGTGCGCGATCGGGTGCCCACGATGTCCGCAGGGTTCCCGCGTGCGCTCGCCCGCCTCCTCGTGGGGTCATTCAGAATGACGCATGTCAAGCGGTCGATGCGTATTGTGGAAAGCCGACGATGGGGGAGGGAAACGGGACGATGGGCGGCGACGACGAGAATGTCCGGCGCCCCACCTGTCTCGGCGTCCCGTCGGTCTCAGCGCCCCAGCAGCGTCAGCACCGCCGTCACCCGGCGGTGGACGCTCGCATCCTCGCTGAGCCCCAGCTTCGCGAACAGGCGCTGGGTGTGCTTCTCCACCGCGCCGCCGCTGATGAACAGCCGCTGCGAGATCCCGGTGTTGGTCAGGCCCTCGCCCATCAGCTCCAGCACCTCCCGCTCGCGCGGGGTCAGCTCGTCCAGCGGGGTCCGACGCCGCGAGGCGATCACCTGGCCGACCACGTCGGGGTCGATGGCCACCCCGCCGTCGGCCACCCGCTGGACCGACTCCAGGAACGCCTGGATGTCGAACACGCGGTCCTTCAGCAGGTAGCCCGTCGAGCGCTCGCCGGATTCGATGAGCTCGGTCGCATAGCCGACGACGACGTACTGGCTCAGCAGCACGATCGGGGCCTCGGGCCAGGAGCGGCGGATCTCCTGGGCGGCCCGCAGGCCCTCGTCGGTGTGGCTCGGCGGCATGCGGATGTCGGAGACCACGAGGTCGGGGCGCAGCTCCAGGGCGCGCACCACCAGCTCGGTGCCGGAAGCCGCCGTGCCGGCCACGGTGTGACCGGCGTCCTCGAACAGGAGTCGCAGGCCCTCCCGCAGCAGGGCGGAGTCATCAGCGATCAGGACCCGCACGGGATCACCGCCTCCACTCGGGTGCCTTCCCCCGCAGGGGAGTGCACGGCCAGTCGCCCCTCCAGGGAGGCGACGCGCCCGGCGAGACCGGCGAGCCCGCCGCCGGTGCGCATCTCGGCGCCGCCGCGCCCGTCGTCCTGGATCCTCACCCGGGCATCATCCCCGATCCGGACGACCTCGACCTGTACCGACTCGGCCCGGGCGTGCTTGGCGGCATTGGTCAGGGACTCCGAGACCACGTAGTAGATGCCGATCTCGACGTGCTCGGGCAGGTCCAGGTCCGCACTCTGCACGGTGGTGGGGACGGGGGAGATCGCGGCCAGCTCCGTCAGCGCCGCGGCCAGCCCGCGGTCGACGAGGATCGGCGGCGCGATCCCTCGCGAGAGCCGACGCAGATCATCGAGGGTCAGCCCGAGCTGCTCCCGGGTCTCGCGCAGCACGGTCTGGGCCTTCTCCGGGTCGTTCGCGGCCAGCGCCTCGACCCGCGCGAGATCCATCGAGGCCCGCACCAGGCGCTGCTGCGGTCCGTCGTGCAGGTCCCGCTCGAGCCGGCGCAGCGCCGTGGACTCCGCGCTGCGGCCCGCAGCGCGGGACTCCTGGGTGCGCCGCAGGCGCTGCTGGTCCTCGTAGCGGGAGCTGAGCAGCCCGCGGGCGACGCCCCGGTGCAGCGCCGACAGGCCCCGCACCAGCGGTCCGACCGTCAGCAGGAAGAACAGCCCGCCGGCGACCTGCAGCCCGATGTCGACGATCATCGCGAACGAGCCGCTGAAGCCCAGCAGCTCGCCCAGCCCGTTCATCTCGGCCTCCGGCAGCACCTGCGCGAGGATCACGGAGGCCAACGGTCCGCCGACGGTCCCGATCGCCCCGGCGGTCCAGGCGACGGTCAGGGGGAACGTGATCAGCACCAGCAGGAAGTTCACCAGCACCCACAGAGCATCGAGCCAGCGCTGCGGATCGGTCAGAGGTACGAGCAGGCGCCGCATCCAGCCGGCTCCCTCCGGAGCGCGTTTCGCGCCCGGCGTCGGCAGCGTGCCACCGAGGAGCACGGGCTGGAGGGCGCGCTCGGCGGCGGCGAAGCCGCGGGCGACGAGGACGCCGACCACCAGGATCGGCAGCCCGACCCAGACGACGACCGTGGAGACCCCGGCGGTGAGAAGGGCGAGAGTCAGGGAGAAGCCGACGACGCCGAGCAGCAGCGCGATCAGCCCATAGGCGAGGAAACGGCCGATCCGAGCGGCCCAGCGGCCGACGGACCAGCGCTGTGAGGTGGAGATCGGTGCCGTCTCGGGCATGGTCATCGTGGTCATGTCCCCTACTGTGGCGCGATCTGCTCGTCGGCCCCATCCTGCCACCGGGCCGGGCGCTGTCGGGCTGGCCCGACAATGCGCCTCCTACCCGTAGGTCGGGTACTGCGGCCACCCCTCGGGGGAGTCCTCCCAATCCTGCTGGCGCCCGTAGACGGTGCGGTCCATGATCTGGGCGACGGGCAGGATCGCCTCCGTGCCGCGCGCCGTCGTGGCATAGGTGAGGAACACGCGTCCCTCGTGCAGCAGATAGTACGAGTAACCGGGGATCGGGCCCGAGTGTCCGCCGTCCTCGCTGCGGAGGGTCCAGCCCCAGTCGTCGTGGTAGCTGGTCCCGCCCGAGGAGACCCAGGTGTGCGGCCAGCCGCGGTGCAGGCGCCAGGCGCGGAGCTTCTCGATCGGGGCCTGGGAGATCATGGCGAAGGCGATGCCCTCCTCCTCCAGACGGCCACCCTGGGTGGGCAGATTGTCGACCGCCCAGGTGCAGCTGGGGCAGCCTTCCTCCCAGTCAGGGCCGAACATGACGTTCTGGACCAGCAGCAGGTAGTCCTCGCCGAACAGCTCCGAGAGTCGGACGGGGCCGTCCTCACCGGTGAACTCGTAGTCGGGCACCTCCACCATCGGCAGTCGCCTGCGGGCGGCCGCCGCGCGATCGCCGGCGCGGGTGACCTCCTTGTCGAGGACGATCTGCTGGGCGAGGGCGTGCTCGAAATCCTCCCGATCGACGACCGGTGGTGCGGCGACGGGCTGCTGGCTCTTGGGGGAGAGGGGTCGGTCCGGGGTCTGCGGCGTCACATCGGACATGGCGGCTTCCTTCGTCGGGGCGGCTCGGCCTGGTCGGCAACGCTATCCCTGCGGGGAGCGGAGCACCAGGGGTCCGTCGGGCCATGCCGGGTGGGACGAGGGCTCGACGGCGAACACTCGCGTGTAGATATCGTCGATGACCTCGTTCTTGGCGAGGTTGTAGTCCACCGGACTCTCGGCGGTGCTCGCGGCGAGGCCCCGTTTTGCGCGCGCATACAGATCGCGGTCCGCCGGGTGCGTCCGCAGCCAGTCGCGGAACAGCAGGTGCCGCAGGGGCTCGGGAGCATCGGTCGGAAAGACGTGCACGTTGGCGGCGCCACCTGGCGTGATGAACATGCGGTGCCCGTTCCACCAGGGCTCCCGGATGACCAGCGTCGCCCCGACCTGTTCGAGAGCGGGCACGTAGGTCTCCTCGCCATCCGTGTCCTGAACGTGCACGTCGACGTCGATGATCGGTTTCGCGGGCAGTCCGACCACGGACGTGGAGCCGACATGCTCGATCCGGCGGGCGACCGCGCCGAGCGCGTCCTCGAGGCGCACGCGCAGCTGCTCGAAGCGGGCGGGCCACGTCGGATCGGGGTCGACGATCTCGATCGGCGTGGTCGGCGGCCAGTCGTCCCGGACGAAGGCAGCGCGTCCGACGCCGTCCTCGTCGACGTGGCGGCGGGTGAGCTCGGCGGGGTAGTCGGGGTGGGGGAGCATCATCGGGGCCTCCTCGGCGGGCGAGCAAAGCTCTTCAGCATAGAGGCGGAGTCGCGGCCGCACCACCGATTTCTCAGCCCTCCTCGCACCGCTCCTTCAGCGTGGCGAGATCCTCGGCGACGGCCGCCGCGTCCTCGGCGAACTCCGACTCGCTCATGGTGCCGCGTCGCAGGGTGAACACCACCTCGCAGCGCCCCTCCTCCAGCTCCATCACCCGCACCGGGTTCAGCACCGACTCACCCGTGGGGAGGGTGACGGTGTGGTCGAGCACCCCATAGGGGTTCTCCGGGACGAAGCTGACCAGCACACGCCCCATCGGCGAGTTCATCGACCACTGCGACACCTCCCGCTGGACCTCGCTGCCGGCCAGCCCCGCGGCCCAGCGGGGAAGATTCCGCGGGTCGGCCGCGTAGTCGTACACCTCGCGCCAAGGGCGCTCGATGACGACGTCGAGGTGGCGGGAGGTGCCGCTGCCGGCGGCCCCCGGGGCGTTCGCGGTCTCACTCATGACTGGACGCTAACAGGCGCGGCCTCCGATCCACGCGGCGCGTCCTCGTCCCGGGTGGAGCGCGCCTGCTCGACGGTCTGGTGCACCGCGTCCTCCCAGCTGGTCGGCTCCAGCCCTTCCTCGAGGGTGAGGATCCCCGGCCGCAGCACGCTCGGCCGGTACCAGAGTCCGGAGATCCCCGCGAGCTCCCGGGCGAAGGTGTTCACGCCCGCCAGGGCGCGCAGCGCGACCTGGGGGATCTGCCACGGCCGACGGGGCTTCCTCCCGGTCAGCGCGAAGACCTCCGCGAGCAGAGCGGTCTGCGGTCGGGCCGGGGCCGACGGCGCATGGAGCACGACGTCGCCGGCACCGCCGGTCAGACGCTCGGCGTGACGGGCCGCATGGAGCATCGCCGCGGCGAGGTCCGGGATGTGCGTCAGCGTGTGCGGCGCCGTCGGATCGCCGAAGATGATCGGCCGGGACCCGGCGACGATCCGCTCGATGATCATGGCGCTGGCGACCGCGGCGCCGGTGCCCACGGCGGTGGGGCCGACGAGGTCCGAGGCGACCACGCTCACGGTGCGCGCCGGATGCGCCCGGCGCTGGGCGAGCAGATCGACGCGCACCTCGCCCTTCGCGTCCCGCGGCGACGGCCCGGCGCCCTCGACGAGATCGGAGGCCTCGCCCTGGAAGGCGTACATCGACTCGGGGAAGACGACGGGAAGCCCGCGCTCCGCGGCCGCGTCGAGCACCGCCTTCTCCCGCGGGGGCAGCTCGCGCCGCCAGACCCGGGCGTCGTAGACCGCGTGGAAGCTCGCGTGGATCGCCTCGGCTCCCTCGAACGCCTCGGCGAGCACGTGCGGATCGAGGAGGTCGCCGGTGACGCGGCGGATGCCCGGGGAGGGCTCTCGCGGCGAGCGGCGCAGCACGGTGACGGTATCGCCGTCGGCGAGGGCGCGGTCGATGATGGCGCGCCCGATCTGTCCTTCTCCGATGACCAGATGATGCATGATGACCTCCACAATAATGAGAGCAGTGCTCTCGGTTGTGGGAACAGTGAACACCGCTCTCGGCCCCACGTCAAGAGCAGTGCTCTCGGTTGTGGGAGAATGGGGTCATGAACACCTCGCAGACGACGACGGAGCAGAAGCCCTCGACCCCACGGACCTCGCGCGCTCTGGCACGTGAGCGCACCCTGGATCGCATCGTCGAGCTCGGGAACGCCCAGCTCGCCGAGTGCGGCGCGGCGGAGCTCAGCGTCCGCGAGATCGCCCGGGGGCTGGGGATGGTCTCCTCGGCGATCTACCGCTACGTGAGCTGCCGCGAAGAGCTGCTCACCCTGCTGATCGTCGATGCCTACGGCGATCTCGCCGACACCGTGGACGAGGCGGTCGAGCAGGCGGGCCGCGATCCGCGGACGCGCTTCCTCGCGCTGGCGCGGGCGATGGTGGCCTGGGCGATCGCGCACCCCGAGCGCTGGACCCTCCTGTACGGCACGCCTGTGAGCGACTACGACGCCCCGGCCGAGGCCACCAACGCCGACGGCACCCGGGTGATGGCCGCCGTGCTCGCCATCGCGGCCGACGCGGCGGGCGTGGCGGGCGCGGCGGGCGCCGCGGGATCTGTGGGCTCGGACGGCTCGGCCGAGTCGGTCGGAGCGGATGGCTCGGACGGATCGGACGGAGCGGCGGAATCCGCCGGAGGGCGCCCCGCCGTGCAGGTCACCCCGGAGGTGCAGTCCCTGCTGGAGACCCACCTCGCCGAATTCGCCGTGCAGGCCGACGCCGTCGTCGCCCTGCGCGCCGTGACCGCCTGGAGCAGTCTCGTGGGGGTCGTCAGCGCCCACGTGTTCGGACAGCTCGGGGCCGACGCCGTCGCGGTCGGCGAGCAGATGCTCGACAGTCAGGTGGAGATGCTCGCGGAGCTCGTCATCGGGAGCTGAACCGCTCCGCCTCGTCGCGGTCTCCGCGGCCCCCCTGGTTCTCGCGGCACCGTCGGCCGCCGCGCTCCCAAGCGGCCAGGGCGATGTGTGCCGCGGACGACAGGGACCTCGGTTCGCGCAGCCGTGCCCCGTCGGCCTCCGGGGAGACGACCACCCAGCGGGCCCGTCCTCGCCGGCGCATCCGCCCGATCTCGATCGCCCGTCCCGCGGGCAGCGGGAGGAGCAGGGCGCCGCTCGGCCCGAACTCAATCACGGTGGCGAGCTCGGGTCGCAGGTCCAGCAGGTGGGCGCGGATCTGTTCCCGCTCGTCCGGGATGGCGCCGCCGCCCGGCGGGTGTGCGAGGACCGATCCTCTCGTGGTCATGCGACGACCCTAGGGAGGGGGTCCGACACGCGAACGGCACCCCGGGTCCCGTCGGCGCGCGCTGGCTCTTTCCGAGGGCGGATCCTACGATGGCGGCAGTATGTGAACTGAGTCACCAGGAGGTCGGCGTGCCGCTGTACGAATTCCGCTGCGAGAACTCCCATCTGCACGAGCTGATGATGCCGCTGGCCGCCGCGGACCGCAGCGCGGCCTGCCCCGAGTGCGGATCATCGGCCTCGCGGCTGATCAGCTCGCCCGCTCTCTCCCGCCTCGGGTCGCAGCGCGCCCGGCTGATCGAGAGCACTGCATCGAGCGCGCAGGCCCCGACCGTCGTCGACCATGTGCCCGGTGCCGGGTCCGCCCGTCCTGCCCGCACCACGCACGACCCGCGCCACGCGCGCCTGCCGCGCCCCTGAGGCCGGCCCCGGACCTGACGGCGCCGCCCTCGGCCCGTCGCTGTGGAAGGAGAGATCATGCCCGAGAACGTCTTCCCGCTGGATTCCACCACCCCCTTCACCGAGCAGAAGATCCTGGGACACAACCGGTGGCACCCCGACATCCCGCCCGCGGTGAGCGTGCGCCCGGGGGACACCTTCCGCGTCGACTGCCGCGAGTGGTTCGACGGCTACATCAAGGACGACGACTCCGCCGAGGACATCGCGACCGCGCCCCTGCACACGGTGCACACCCTCTCCGGGCCGTTCCGCATCGAGGGGGCGAAGCCCGGGGACCTGCTGGTCGTCGACATCCTCGACGTCGGACCCATCCCGCAGGAGGACTCCGGGCCGCTGGCCGGGCAGGGCTGGGGCTACACCGGCATCTTCGCCAAGCGCAACGGCGGCAGCTTCCTGACCGACGAGTTCCCCGACGCCTACAAGGCGGTGTGGGACTTCCACGGCGACCGCGCGACCTCCCGGCACGTCCCCGGGGTGGAGTTCACCGGGATGATCCACCCGGGACTGATGGGCACCGCGCCGTCGCCCGAGCTGCTGAAGCGCTGGAACGACCGCGAGGCCGCGCTGATCGCGACCGACCCGGACCGCGTCCCCGCCCTCGCCCTGCCTCCGGAGCCCGACGGCGCGATCCTCGGCGCGGTGGGCGATGCCGACCACGCTCGGGTAGCAGGGGAAGGTGCCCGCACCGCCCCGCCGCGGGAGAACGGCGGCAACCAGGACATCAAGAACCTCACCAAGGGCACCCGGATCTTCTATCCCGTGTTCGTCGACGGCGCGAACTTCTCCGTCGGGGACCTGCACTTCTCCCAGGGCGACGGCGAGATCACCTTCTGCGGCGGCATCGAGATGGGCGGCTTCCTCGATCTCCACGTCGACGTCATCGACGGCGGCATGGAGAAGTACGGCGTCAGCGAGAACGCGATCTTCATGCCCGGCAACACGGCGCCGCAGCACAGCCAGTGGCTGTCCTTCTCCGGCACCTCGGTCACCCTCGACGGCGAGCAGCGCTACCTCGACTCGCATCTGGCCTACCAGCGGGCGTGCCTGCACGCGATCGAGTACCTGTCGATGTTCGGCTGGTCGAAGGAGCAGGCCTACCTGCTGCTCGGCGCGGCCCCGATCGAGGGCAGGTTCTCCGGCGTCGTGGACATCCCCAACGCCTGCGCGACGGTGTACCTGCCGCTGGACATCTTCGACATCGACATCCGCCCCGGGACGGGCGAGGTCCCGCAGATCGATCCCGGGATCGGGGCGCCCCGCGCGAGCGTGGGCTGAGACCACGGGCGGCGGGCTACGGAGCGACGGAGCCGCTCAGCGCCCGGGCCCACATCGCCTCGTGCGCGGCGACGAAGCCGGCCGCCCTGCGCCAGTGCTCACCGTGACCCTCGACGAACATCGACCCCCACGGCTCGCGGCCGGTGGCGTGCGAGGTCCGCAGCAGTTCATGCATCGCCTCGGTGCGCTCGACCATCGCGCGGGGGAGCCTTGCGCGGAGTTCGGCATCGGCCCCGTAGCCGTCCACGAGGGCCGCGAGACTCGCTGCAGACTCCTCGGGCGCGGCGGAGGCGTCGTTCACCGTGAAGGCCTGCGCCGAGCAGGCGAGGTCCCACAGCCGGGTGCTCGGGGACGCCCCGTCCCAGTCGATGAACATCCAGCGCTCGCCGAGGAGCAGGTTCCACGGGGTGAGGTCCCCGTGGCAGAGAAGATCCGCCGTCCCGTCAGGCACTGGGAGCAGTGGTTCCCACGGCGCCGGGGCCGACGGCACGAAGCCCTCGCAGGCATCGTGGATCGAGCGGATCAGCTGCCCGACGCGCCCGAGCTCGGCGAGCGACAGGGGAGGGGAGTGCAGGGCGAGGCTTCCGGGCACGAACTCCAGGATCTGGCGCCCCCGCTCGTCGCGCCCCCGCGGTTCGGGCACGTCGACCCCCGCTGCGGCCACAGTGCGCATGAGCTCGTGGACGGCGGGGGTCGTCGGCTCCCAGGGTTTGCGCACGGTGTCGCCGAGGCGCACGACGCCGGCGGTGGCGTTGCCGCCCTCGAGCGGCTGCTCGCAGTGCTCGGTCATCGCCCTACTGTAGGGCCACGTATCCCGATGGACAGGCCGGAAGGACACGACCGATGACGTCGCACCCCATCCCGAGCTCTCCCGGGCGCTGACGCCGGGGGCCCGGGTGGCTACTGTGACGGGTATGGGCACCAGAGCGACGGACGGCAGCGCGGGAGATGCGGACTACGGCACGATCGGCGCCTCGTATGCGGGGTACCGACGGCCGGACCCCCGGATCGCCGCGGTGATCACGAAAGCGCTCGGGGACTCCCGCACGGTGCTGAACCTCGGAGCGGGCGCCGGATCCTACGAACCGGCCGACCGAGAGGTGACGGCGGTCGAGCCCTCGGCCCAGATGCGCTCACAGCGCCCGGAGCACCTGCCGCGCGCCGTCGACGCGACCGCGGAGCAGCTTCCCTTCGCCGATGGCACCTTCGACGCCGCGATGACCACCTTCAGCGTCCACCAGTGGCGCGATCCCGAGGCCGGACTGCGCGAGATGCGCCGGGTGACCCGGGGTCCGGTCGTGATCCTGACCTGCGACCCGACGCTCGTGGACCAGTTCTGGCTCACCGATTACGCCCCCGAGGTGACCGCCACCGAGGCCCGCCGCTACCCGAGCCTCGAGACCCTCGCGGGCGCTCTGGGCGGGCGGACCCGCAGCACGGGCGTCCCGATCCCGCTGGACTGCACCGACGGTTTCCACGAGGCGTACTACGGCCGGCCCGAGAAGCTGCTGGATGCACAGGCGCGGCTCGCGTGCTCGGCCTGGAGCTTCGTGGCCGACGAGGTCCGTGAGCGATTCGTCCGGGAGCTGGCCTCAGACCTCGACAGCGGCGCCTGGGACGAGAAGCACGGCCAGCTGCGCACCCGCCCCGAGTACACCGGCTCGCTCGTCCTCGTGGTCTCGGAGCCCTGAGATGGATCGGCGGCCGTCGGCCCCGACCCTGATGCTGCTCAACGGTGCCCCCGGCAGCGGGAAATCCACGCTGGCCGCGTTGCTCGCAGCGGAGCGTCCGCTCGCCCTGGCGCTGGACATCGACTCGATCAAGCACTCCCTCGGCGGGTGGGACCAGGACCTGCAGACGTCCGGTCTGCAGGCTCGGCGCCTCGCCGTCGTCATGATCCGCCGGCACCTCGCCGACGGGCACGACGTCGTCCTCGGCCAGTATCTTGCGCGCACCCCGTTCCTCGAGGAGCTCGAGCAGCTCGCCGCGGACTGCGGGGCGAGGTTCGTCGAGGTGGCGCTGATGCTCGACGAGCGGAGCCTCGCCCGCCGTCTCCGCGGACGACTCGCAGCGCCCGACCGCGCCGAACAGGCGGCCAACGACCGGTTCGTCGACCCCGAGGACGCTCCGCAGCTGGTCGCCTCGATCGAGCGGGTGCTCACGCAGCGCCCGCGGGCGCTGCGGGTCGACGCGGCGGGGAGCACGGAGGAGACGCTCTCGCTGGTGGACGCGCTGCTCGGATCCGACTGAGCTCGATGGCGCCGCTGGATCAGTCCCCGAGGACCGCGCCGCGGGAGGCGGACTTCACGAGCTTGACGTACTTGCCCAGCACGCCCTTGGTGAACTTCGGGGGCAGCGGGGTCCAGCCCTCACGCCGCGCGGCCAGCTCCTCCTCGTCGACCAGCAGGTCCAGGGTGCCGGAGCTCACGTCGAGCCGGATCCGGTCGCCGTCGCGCACGAAGGCGATCGGGCCGCCGTCGACCGCCTCGGGGGCGATGTGGCCGACGCACAGCCCGGTGGTGCCGCCGGAGAAGCGGCCGTCGGTCATCAGCAGCACGTCCTTGCCCAGTCCCGCGCCCTTGATCGCGCCGGTGATGGAGAGCATCTCGCGCATGCCGGGGCCGCCCTTGGGGCCTTCGTAGCGGATCACGACCACGTCGCCGTGGGTGATGGTGCCGTCGTTGAGCGCATCCATCGCGTGCTGCTCGCGCTCGAACACGCGGGCGGTGCCCTCGAAGACGTCCTCCTCGAAGCCGGCGGACTTCACCACCGCCCCGTCAGGGGCCAGGGACCCGTGCAGGATCGTGATCCCGCCGGTCGGGGCGATCGGCGCGGTGGCCGGCCGCAGCACCGACCCGTCGGCCGGGCGCGGCGCGAGCACCTCGAGGTTCTCGGCGATCGTGCGGCCGGTGACGGTCAGGCAGTCCCCGTCCAGCAGCCCCTCGTCCAGCAGCGTCTTCATGACCACCTGGATGCCGCCGACGTGGTCGACGTCGTTCATGACGTACCGGCCGTAGGGCTTGAGATCGGCGAGGTGGGGGACCTTCGCGCCGATGCGTGCGAAGTCGTCGAGGGTGAGGTCGACGTCGGCCTCGTGGGCGATGGCCAGCAGGTGGAGGACGGCATTGGTGGAGCCGCCGAAGGCCTGGACGACGGCGATCGCGTTCTCGAAGGCCGCCTTGGTCATGATGTCTCTGGTGGTGTGGCCGCGGCGCAGCATCCCGACGACCTCCTCGCCGGCCCGGCGGGCGTCGGCGTCGCGGCGGCGGTCGGCCGACGGGGGAGTGGCCGATCCCGGGACCGACATCCCCATGGCCTCCGCAACGGTCGACATGGTGTTGGCGGTGAAGTAGCCGCCGCAGGCGCCCTCGCCCGGACAGATGGAGCGCTCGATGCGCCCGACGTCCTCGCGGCTCATCAGCCCGCGGGCGCAGGCGCCGACGGCCTCGAAGCCGTCGATCAGTGTGACGTCCTTCTCCGAGCCGTCGGTGAGCGTGACCCGGCCCGGCATGATCGTGCCGGCGTAGACGAACACGCTGGCCAGGTCCAGGCGGGCGGCGGCCATGAGCATGCCGGGCAGCGACTTGTCGCAGCCGGCCAGCAGCACCGACCCGTCGAGCCGCTCGGCCTGCATGACGGTCTCGACGCTGTCGGCGATCACATCGCGGGAGACCAGCGAGTAGTGCATGCCGTCATGGCCCATCGAGATGCCGTCGGAGACCGAGATCGTCCCGAACTGCAACGGGTAGCCGCCGCCGGAATGGACACCGTCCTTGGCCGCCTGGGCCAGCCGGTCCAGCGAGAGGTTGCACGGGGTGATCTCGTTCCACGAGCTGGCGATCCCGATCTGGGGCTTGCCCCAGTCGCCGTCGCCCATGCCCACCGCGCGCAGCATGCCGCGGGAGGCGGTGGCCGCGAGGCCGTCGGTGACCTGACGGCTGCGGGGCTTGATGTCGGGTCCGGAAGCGGGGGCGGAAGCGTCGTCGGTGGTCATGGCACGACCCTAGTCCTCGATCTTGAGTGCGGGGAAGGGACTCGCGCGCAGGGAACAACGCGCAGGGAGCGGGGAAGGGACCAGCGGACCGCAGCGCCGTGCGGCGGCGTGCCGTGCGAGGTCCGGCGGCTCAGGCTCCGTCGGCGACTCAGGCTCGGTCGGCGATCGCGCGCAGGCCGGCGCTGTGCTCCGCCCACTGCTGCTGCGTCAGCTGCGGAAGATTGCTGGCGTCTGCTCTCATCCCGATGGAGCCGTCGAGCCCTTCGCGGATGATGTCGGCGTGCCCCGCGTGACGAGCCGTCTCCGCGAGGAGGTGGACCAGGAGGGTATGCAGCGTGGGCCGACGCCGCGCCTCGTGCCACCAGGGGACGTGGCCCGTGGCAGACAGCGGCAGCGAGAAGATGGCGGCATCGCCGTGCGCCCAGGCTCGTCGGTAGCCGTCCACGATGTCCGCGGACGATTCGTCGGCGTGGACCCACAGGTCCGCGAGCGCCCCCTCAGGATCCAGGTCCGAGGCGGAGTCCTGCGCGGCCTCGTCGGCTTCCCACGGCCATGGGTCGTCCAGGGAGCGGTCGAGGCATTCGCCGAGGTAGCCCAGCTCGGTCCAGGTCAGGTGTTTGACCAGCCCCAGCAACGACGTGCCGGTCGGTGTGGCGGGCCATCGCAGCTGTCGCTCGTCCAGCCCCTCGAGCTTGAACAGCATCACGTCCCGCTGCTCCTGCAGGTAGCGGTGCAGGGTCGCCCGTTCGGCCTCGTCGTCGTCGCTCATCTCGTGAGCGTAGTGACGCGGCTGCGGGGTCCGCGAGCGAATATCCGGGGCGCCGGGCCCGGGGCGCTGCGGCCCCGGTCAGAGCGCCGGTGTCGGTCGGCCCGGACGGTGCTCGCGCCGAGCCCGGGCCGGCCGATGGGATCCTGTCCGCTCAGCTGCGGTGCGCGGGACCCTCCTGGTGCAGGCTCGTGAAGCGGCTGAGCTGGGTGACGTGCTCCGGCGTGAGGTCCTTCAGGGTCGGGACCTGCAGCAGCTTCATGGTCCGCTCCACCTGCTCCGAGAGGATCTCGATCGCCCGATCGACCCCGTCCTGGCCGCCGGCCATCAGCCCGTAGAGGTACGCGCGACCGATCAGGGTGAAGTCGGCGCCCAGGGCGATCGCCGCGACGATGTCGGCCCCGTTGCGGATGCCGGTGTCGACGATGAGCTCGACGTCCTGGCCCACTTCGCGCGCCACCTCCGGCAGCAGCTGGAAGGGCACCGGGGCCCGGTCGAGCTGGCGCCCGCCGTGATTGGACAGCGCGATCGCGTCGACCCCGAGGTCGGCGAGCTTCTTCGCGTCCTCGACGGTCTGGACGCCCTTGACGGCGAACTTCCCGGGCCACATCGCGCGGATCTCGGCGAGGTCCTCGAAGTCGATCGTGGGGTCCATCGCCGAATCCAGCAGCTCGCCGACGGTGCCGCCGGTCTCGGTCAGCGAGGCGAACTCGAGCTTCGCAGTGGTCAGGAAGTCCCACCACCACCAGGGCCTCGGGATGGCGTTGAGCACGGTGCTGGGCGTGAGCTGCGGCGGGATCGAGAAGCCGTTGCGGGTGTCGCGCAGGCGGGCCCCGGCCACCGGGGCGTCGACGGTGAAGAACAGCGTGTCGTAGCCGGCCTTCGCCGCACGCTCCACCAGGGCATAGGAGGTCTCGCGCTCCTTCATGACATAGAGCTGGAACCAGTTGCGCCCCAGCGGGTTGGCGTCCCGTACGTGCTCGATCGAGGTGGTGCCCAGCGTCGAGAGGGTGAAGGGGATCCCGGCGGCCCCGGCGGCACCGGCACCCGCGACCTCACCCTCGGTCTGCATCAGCCGGGTGAAGCCGGTCGGGGCGATCCCGAAGGGCTGGGCGGAGCTGGCTCCGAGGATCTGCGTGGTGGTGTCGACCTGGGAGACGTCATGGAGGATCGAGGGGTGGAACTCGATGTCCTCGAAGGCCTCGATCGACCGGGCCATCGAGATCTCTCCCTCGGCGGCGCCGTCGGTGTAGTCGAAGGCTGCCGCGGGGGTTCGGCGCTTCGCGATCGACCGCAGGTCCTCGATGGTCAGCGCCGAGGCGAGACGGCGACGCTTCGGATCGAGGTCGATCTTCTTGAACTTCATGAGCTCGAGGAGCTCGGCGGGCTGGGGGATCTGTCGCTTGACCATGGAATTCTCCTTCGTGGTGAGGACCTGATGGATCGTGGGTGGGCAGGGTGGGCGCGGGCGCTCGGGTCAGAGCGTGGGGATCATCCAGGACAGCACGGTGGACTGCAGGCCGACGAGGAGGCACAGCGCCGCGAGCATGCCGAGGCTCCACCAGATCACCTTGCGGAAGATGGCCGACTCCTGACCGAGCAGCCCGACCGCGGTGGCCGCGATCGTGAGGTTCTGCGGACTGATCATCTTGCCGACCACGCCGCCGGAGGTGTTCGCCGCCACCAGCAGGGCGGGATTCAGCCCGGCCTCCTCGCCCGCCGTCTGCTGCAGCGTCGCGAACAGGGCGTTCGCACTGGTGTCGGAGCCGGTCACCGCTGTGCCCAGCCAGCCGAGGATCGGGGAGAGGAAGGCGAAGGCCGCGCCGGTCCCGGCGATCCAGGTGCCGATGGTGATGGTCTGCCCCGACAGGTTCATGACGTAGGCCAGGGCCAGGACCGCGGCGACGGTGAGGATCGAGTAGCGGAGCTTGACGAGCTGGGTGAGGTAGACGCTCGCCGCGTCCCGCAGCGACATCCGGTACACGATCGCGACGATGATGCCGGTGATCAGCAGCAGGGTGCCGGGGGAGGACAGCCACTGGAAGGAGTAGACGGTGCTGCCGGCGAGCTCGCCCTCCGCGGTGAAGACGTTGCCGTCGAGACCGGGCCAGGGGATCTTGACGTCGGTGGCGGCGAGGAAGGAGCTCAGAGGCGGCACCAGCTTGGAGGCCGAGAAGATCACGATCACCAGCAGGTAGGGGAACAGGGCCATGAACACGCGACCGGGGGTGAGGCGGACATCGGTGCGCGGGGGCGTGGCGACGGCGACGGCTCCGGCGTCCGCGGCGGAGGAGTCCGTGTTCTCGGCGCTCTCCCGCTCACGCTCGCGGCCCATGTTCTCCAGGGCGTCCCGGCCGCCGACGGGCTTCCAGAACTGCAGCATGATCACGGCGGCGGCGAGGCCGGCCAGCGAGGCGATGATGTCGGTGAGCTCGACGGAGATGAAGTTCGAGGAGACGAACTGGCTGATCCCGAAGACGACGCCGACCACGAGGGCCAGCGGCCACAGCTGCTTCACGCCGCGCTTCCCGTCGACCAGGAAGACCAGGAACAGCGGGACGACGGCGGCGAAGAACGGGGTCTGGTGTCCGATGATGGCGCCGATGTGCTCGTAGGGGATCCCCGTGAGGTTGCCGGCGGTGATGATCGGGATGGCGATGGCGCCGAAGGCCACGGGCGCCGTGTTGGCGATCAGCACGACGGTCGCGGCGCGCATCGCGGTGAAGCCGATGGCCATGAGCATCACGCCGGTGATCGCCACCGGCGCCCCGAAGCCGGCGAGCGCCTCGAGCAGGCCGCCGAAGCAGAAGGCGATGATGATCGCCTGCACGCGCGGGTCGTCCGAGATCCGGTCGATCACCCGGCGCAGGTCCTCGAAGCGGCCGCTGCGGACGGTCAGCTCATACAGCCAGATCGCGTTCAGCACGATCCACATGATGGGGAACAGGCCGAAGGCGAGACCTTCGGTGGCCGAGAGGCCGACGAGACCCACGGGCATGCCGTAGGCGAGTGCGGCGACCAGCATCGAGACGACCAGGGCGGCCAGGCCCGCCCAGTGCGCCTTCCAGCGCAGCACGCCCAGGGTGACGAAGATGGTCACCAGGGGCAGGAGGGCGACGAGCGAGGACCACAGCAGGCTGCCGGCCAGCGGTGCGAGTTCAGGGGTGTACATGGGGACCTCCGACACACATCAGCTGCGGTGCGTGCACTGCATCGCCGTCGATGTCGTGCCTCGTGAGTCGGTGAGGACAGGGGTGGAAGACCATATAGTGGTCTGACCACAGAACCGATAGTAGGGGGTCGGGGCGCGGCGGGCAAGACCCTATCGATCGCGACGGGTCGTTGTGCTAGAACGGGGCGATGGTCGACAACACGGACAGTGATGAGGTCGGACCGCAGGGGACGCGATCTCCCGGGGCGGACGCGACCTGGCGCCCGGTGACGCGCGCCAGCACGCATGAGCTGGTCATCGAGGCGATCGAGGACCAGATCATGACCGGCGCGCTCGTCGTCGGCGACCTGCTGCCTCCGGAGCGCGAGCTCGCCTCTCGGTTGAGCGTCAGCCGCGCCGGGGTGCGCGAGGCGATCCGGGTCCTGGAGGGCCATGGCGTGCTGCGCTCCGACGTCGGCTCTGGACGAGGAGCCGGCACCTTCGTCGCCTCCCTGCCCAGTGCCGCGCTGGCGAGGTTCCTCCGCCTCCATGTCGCCCTGGCGAACTTCCGCATCCAGGAGGTCGTCGAGGCGCGCATCATCCTCGAGCAGGCCAGCGCGTCGCTGGCGGCCGAACGGGCCAATGCCGACGCGTTGGCGGAGCTGGAGCGGCTGGTGGCCATCATGGACGAGCCGGGCGTGAGCCGCGAGGAGTTCAACGACGCCGACACCGCATTCCACGTCGCCATCGCCGAAGCCGGCGGCAACACCCTGTTCTCCGACATGACCGGCGCGATCCGCGCCTCCCTGCGCGCACCCATCCTGGAGGCCTTCACCAAGGTCACCGACTGGGACGCGATGGCGAGCATGCTGCGCAGCCAGCACCACGGCATCCTCGAGGCGATCGCGCAGGGACAGGGCGCGCGGGCCGGGGAGCTGACCGCCACGCACATCCGCGAAGCGGCCGCCGCGCTTCCGGAGCTGCCCGAGGCGTAGCGCCGGCAGCCCCTCCTCCGGTGGCTCTCAGGCCCCCGGGACCGACCGTTCGTCGGGCCCGTCGTACTGCGACAGCGGGCGGATCAGGGCGTTGTCGGCGCGCTGCTCCATGATGTGCGCACTCCAGCCCGTGATGCGGGCGGCGATGAACAGCGGGGTGAACATCTCGGTGTCGAAGCCCATCAGGTGATAGGTGGGCCCGGCCGGGTAGTCGAGATTCGGCTTGATGCCCTTGGCCTCGTCCATCGACTGCTCCAGGCCGTTGTACAGGCCCAGGATCTCGGGACGGTCGAAGTATTCGATCATGCCGTCCATCGCGTCCTTCATGGTCGGCACGCGGGAGTCGCCGTGCTTGTAGACGCGGTGGCCGAAGCCCATCACCTTCTTCTTCTGGGCCAGGGCGTCGTCCATCCAGGCCTTCGCGCGCGCCTTGGCCTCGTCCTCGCTCTCCTCGGGGCGGATGCCGATCTCGTCGAAGGTGTGCATCACGGCTTCGTTCGCCCCGCCGTGCAGGGAGCCCTTCAGTGCGCCGATCGCGCCGGTGACGGCGGAGTGCAGGTCCGCCTGGGTCGAGGTGATCACCCGGGCGGTGAAGGTGGAGGCGTTGAAGGAGTGCTCGGCGTACAGCACCATCGAGACGCGGAAGGCCTCGACCACCTCGTCGGCCGCCTCCTCGCCGAAGGTCATCCACAGGAAGTTGCGGGAGTAGTCGAGGTCCTCGCGCGGGGCGATCGGCTCGGTGGGGCCGCCGGCGCGTCGGCGGCGCTGCTCGTAGGCGACCACCGCCGGCAGCTGGGCGAACAGGCGCCGGGCCTTGCTCAGCTCGGCCTCCGGCGAGGAGTCCTCCGCGGAAGGGTCCCGTGCCCCGAGCAGCGAGACGGCCGTGCGCACGGAGTCCATCGGGTGGCAGGTGGTCGGCAGCGAGTCCATCGCCGCCTTGACCGTCGGGTCCAGCGCCCGGTCGGAGCGCTCCTGGGCGACGGCCGTCTCCAGCTCCTGGTGGCTCGGCAGCTCGCCGGTCAGCAGCAGGTGCGCCACCGCCTCGACGGGCTGGGTGGCGGCCAGCTCGGGGACCGGGTAGCCGCGGTAGAGCAGGGAGTTGGTCTCCGGATTGACCTTGGAGATGGCGGTGACGTCGGCGACGACCCCGTTCAGTCCCTTGTGGATCTCGCTGGTCTCGGTCATGAGTTCCTCCTGGGATCGACGGCGGTGCCGGACGGGGTGTCGGTGCGGTGGGCGGCGGGCACCTCGAAGTCGAAGACCGAGGTGTCGAAGCGGGCGTACCCCTCATAGTCCACCAGCTCGTAGAGCCGGGCGCGAGTGAGCATCTCATCGACCCGGGGGGCCTGGGTACCCTCCGAAAGGATCGTCTCCAGCACCCGCTCGGCCGCGCCCATCGCGCTGCGCAGCAGCGTGACCGGGTAGATCACCATCGCCACACCCGCCTCGGCCAGCTGGGCGCGGGTCAGCAGCTCGGACTTGCCGAATTCGGTCATGTTCGCCAGCACCGGCACGTCCAGCGCCTGGCAGACCTGCTCGAACTCGCCCAGGTCCGCGAGCGCCTCGGGGAAGATCGCGTCCGCCCCGGCGTCGACCAGGGCCTTCATCCGGTCGATCGCCGCGTCGAGCCCGGAGGTGGCGCGCAGGTCGGTGCGGGCCATGACCAGGAAGTCCGCATCGCGGCGCCCGTCGGCCGCGGCGCGGATCCGCTGGGTGGCGGTGTCCAGATCGACCATGGTCTTGCCGTCGAGGTGGCCGCAGCGCTTGGGGTTGACCTGGTCCTCGATGTGGCAGCCGGCGAGCCCGGCGTCCTCGAGCTCCTGGATCGTGCGGGCGACGTTCATCGGTTCGCCGAAGCCGGTGTCCGCGTCGATCAGGCAGGGCAGGTCGGTGGCCCGCGCGATCTGCGCGCCGCGGGCGGCGACCTCGCTGAGGGTGGTCAGGCCGACGTCGGGCAGCCCCAGCTCGTTCGCGATCACCGCCCCGGAGATGTAGACGCCGGGGAAGGACTTCTCCTCGATGAGCTTCGCCGACAGCGGGGTGAAGGCGCCCGGGAAGGGCTGGGCGGCGCCGGGGGTGAGCAGAGCGCGCAGATCCTGACGCTTCTGCGGGGGAGTGCGCGGGGAGTGCAGCATCAGAACAGTCCCTTCGGTCCGGCGGTGGGATCGACGACGCCGGCGGCGGCGCGGAGGTTCAGTGCTCCCAGCTCCCCGGTGGGGAGGTCGGCGAGGTGTGCGGCGGTCTCCAGGAAGCGGTCGATCTCGACCTCGTCCACGAGCCCTGCGGCGAGCGAGCGGAACTTGTCCTCGTACTGCTGCCGGGCGAAGGGGCGGGCGCCTTGGGGGTGGGCATCGGCCACGGCGATCTCGTCCTCGATCACCGTGCCGTCCTTCAAGGTGATGGTGATGGCGCCGCCGAAGGCCTTCTCGGTCAGGTCCGGCGAGTGGTAGCGGCGCGTCCACTCCGGGTCCTCCGCGGTGGTGATCGTGTGCCACAGCGCCACCGTGTCGGCACGGCCCGCCCGCTCAGGGGCGTAGGAGCGCTCGTGGTGCCAGGTGCCGTCCTGCAGGGCGACGGCGACGATGTAGGGGATCGAATGGTCCAGCGTCTCCCGCGATGCGGTCGGGTCGTACTTCTGCGGGTCGTTCGCGCCGGAGCCGATGACGACGTGGGTGTGGTGCGAGGTGCGGATCAGGATCGAGTCGACCTGCTCGGGATCGGCGGCCTCGGGGTGCTCGGTGTGCAGCCTGCGGGCCAGGTCGATCCACGCCTGGGCCTGGTACTCGGCCGAGTGCTCCTTGGTGTAGGTCTCCAGGATGGCGCGCTTGGCCTCGCCGATCTCCGGCAGCGGCACGGTGTAGTGGGCGTCGGGGCCGTCCAGCAGCCGGGCGATCACGCCGTCCTCGCCCTCGTAGATCGGCACCGGAGAGGTCTGCCCGCGCATCGCCCGGTCCACGGCCTCGATCGCCATCTTCCCGGCGAAGGCGGGGGCGTGGGCCTTCCAGGTGGAGATCTCGCCCTTGCGGGACTGGCGGGTGGCCGTGGTGGTGTGCAGCGCCTGCCCGATGGCCTGGAAGATCGTCTCTGCGTCCAGCCCCAGCAGGGTGCCGATGCCGGCGGCGGCCGACGGGCCCAGGTGGGCGACGTGGTCGATCTTGTGCTGGTGCAGCGAGATCGCGCGCACCAGATCGACCTGCAGCTCGTAGCCGGTGGCGATGCCGCGGATCAGGTCCGCTCCGGAGCGGCCGGTGTGCTCGCCGACGGCGAGGATCGGCGGGATGTTGTCCCCGGGGTGGGAGTACTCGGCGGCCAGAAAGGTGTCGTGGAAGTCGAGCTCGCGCACGGCCACGCCGTTGGCCCAGGCCGCCCATTCGGGAGAGGTCTTCTGCCCGATCCCGGTGAGGGACGCCCCGGAGCCGCCGGTGGAGACCGGGTGGCTGAGCGCCTGGGCGCGGGCCGAGACGATGGGGGAACGGTTCAGGGAGGCGACCGCCACCGAGGCGTTGTCGATGATCCGATTGATGATCATCTCCTGGACCGCGGGCTGGACGGCGACCGGGTCGGTGGCCACCTCGGCCATCGCCCAGGCGAGCTGGTCGGTGCGGGCCAGGTCGTCCCCGGACGGGTGGACGCGGACGTCGAGCTCTCTCATGCAGGTCTCCTTCGATGACGAGGCGTTCGCGGTGTGCCACCGGGTGGGCCCGGCCCGGCCGCATCGGTCGCTCACGCGTATCCGGCCAGGGTATCGGGGACGGGAGATCCGCCGGTGCGCGAGGGCGCCCCGATCATCGCAACGGCTTCCGACCGATCTCCTCGAACGCCTCGAGCGTCTCGGCGGGGTCCAGCACCGCGGCCGGATGCGGACCCTCCCGCTTCCACGCCGCGCGCCACGCCTCGACCCCGGGGGAGGACAGAGCGCCACCGGCCAGCAGCACCATGTTCCCGTCGGCCGGGCGGGTCAGCAGCGAGGCGTGGGTCAGCGTCCACACTCCCGTGAGGCCCTCCGCCGCGGAGGCGTCCTCCAGCTCGCGGACCTGCCGGGTGAGGAATCGCTGCCCTGCGTCGTCGCCGACGTTGATCAGCAGCAGCCCGTCGGCCTCCAGGTGGCCCAGCGCCTCACGGTAGAAGTCCTGGGTGGCCAGGTGCGCGGGGGAGGCCTCGCCGGAGAACACGTCGAGCACGATCGCATCGAACCGTCGGGAGCCCATCGCGGCGAGCTCCTCGCGGGCATCGCCGATCACCACCTCGAGATCGGTCCCGGCCGGCAGCGGCAGCGCCGTGGTGACCAGTGTGGGCAGCTCCCGCTCGATCTCGATCACCAGCTGGGCCGAGCCGGGCCGCGTGGCCTGCACGTAGCGGGCCAGGGTGAGCGCCCCGGCGCCCAGGTGCGCGATCCGGATCGGCCGGCCTCGCGGCCACACCTCGTCCAGGACGTTCGCCATCCGTCGCAGGTACTCGTGGGCGATGTGCGTGGGGTCGGCGAGATCCACATGCGACTGCTCGACGCCTCCGATCTGCAGCACCCACCCGCCGACGACCTCGTCCTGGACGATCCAGGCACTCTGGTCGCAGCGGCGCAGCTGCGCGCTGCGGGGGGCTCTGCCGGGGGAGGGGGTAGGGGGCATGGAGGCATTGTCGTCGACGATGCGGAGCCAGGGGCGGCGGGCCCAGCAGCGGGATCGCGAGGATGCCGACCGGCGACGTGCGGGATACTCCCGTCCATGGACACTCTCGAGATCGCCGACCGCAGCTTCCGCGTGACCCGGGCTCGTGCGAGCGACGTCCCGGTGCTGGTCGCGCTGCTGGCCGACGACGTGCTGGGGCGGGGCCGCGAGAGTGATGTGCTGGAGCCCTATCTCGGGGCGTTCGAGCAGATCGACGCCGACCCCCACCAGCTCCTGGTCGCCGTGCGGGACGAGGCCGAGCAGATCGTCGCCACCGTGCAGCTCACGCTGCTTCCGGGTCTGTCCCGCGGCGGTGCCACCCGGCTGCAGATCGAGGCGGTGCGCGTCGGCGCCTCGGCGCGCGGGACCGGCCTGGGCAGCGCCCTTCTGGCGTGGGCGCACGACTGGGGCCGCGAGCACGGGGCGGTCCTCGCGCAGCTGACCACCGACGGGTCGCGGACGGATGCTCATCGTTTCTACGAGCGGCTCGGCTACGAGCCCAGCCACGTGGGGTTCAAGCGGCCGCTGTGAGCGGAGCAGCCCGGCTGATCCCGCGTGCGGGGCCCGGTCGGCACTCGCTCCGTCGGCCGACCCGGTCAGCGCCGGGGACCGGAGTGGATGTGCACGTGCAGGTGCTTCGAGTCCTGATAATCGCCGAGATTCGTGAGCACCGCGGCGGCGCCGTGCTTGCACTCCACCTCCGCCGCCACCTGCTGGATCACGCGGATCAGGGCGCGGAGATCGGCCTCGTCCTCGCGCCCGGCCGCGGTGAGCGAGGCGATGTGCCGCCGCGGCACCACCACGAGATGGACCTGCCAGAACGGGCGCGTGTGGTGGAAGGCGAGCACCCGCTCGTCGAGATGGACCACCTCGAGCGCCCCCGGGTCCGGGATCGCGACGTCGCAGTAGAAGTCGGTGCCGGAGTAGGCCGGGGGCGGCGTCGAGGGGGTCATGCTCCCAGTATCCCGGTCGGGGGCGGGGGAGGTCCGAACAGACCTCCCACGGCACCGCTGCTTGTGTGAGCATATAGGAGAGCTTATGGGTGGGATGGGGGCCTCTCCTCGAGAGATCCCGCGCCCGCCGACCCCGACCCCGACCGGAGGACCATGTCCACCCCCGCTGCCGACGCGCCCGCGACCGATGAGACCGCGCCGAGGGACCGCTTCCCGCACGTCTACGTCATCCTCGTCCTGTTCGCCCTGCTCGCCGCGGTGGCGAGCTGGATCGTCCCGGCGGGCATGTATGAACGCATCCCCGGCCCGAACGACCGTGAGGTGGTCGACCCCGACAGCTTCTCCTTCATCGAGCAGTCGCCCGTCACGGCCCTGGAGCTGCTCACGGCGATCCCGCGCGGGCTGGTCGATGCCGGGGCGATCGTCTTCTTCGTCTTCACCATCGGCGGCATGTTCGAGGTGGTGCGGCGCACCGGCCTGATCGACGTCGCGCTCGCCGCCATCGCGCGCCTCTTCGCCGGCCGCGGGGTCGCCGTCATCCCCGTGCTGATGATCATCTTCTCCCTGATCGCGAGCTTCATCGGGGTCCCGGAGCTGTCGCTGGTCTACATCCCGGCGATCCTCCCGCTGATCCTCAGCCTCGGGTACGACCGGGTGGTGGCGGCCGCCGTCGCCCTGCTCGGCACCGGGGCCGGCTTCGCCGCCGGCTTCCTGAACCCGATCAACACGGGGCTCGGCCAGCAGATCGCCGGGCTCGAGCCGTTCTCCGGCATCGGCCTGCGCATCGCGCTGTACATCGCCTACCTCGCCACCGCGATCGGCTACATCATCTGGTACGCGAGGCGGGTCGCCGCCGACCCGACCCGCTCCGTCCTGCACGGCCACGCGGACACCACGGTGCGTGAGCGGGACAAGCTCGACCTCGACGCGATCCCGAGCTTCACCGGCCGCCAGAAGGCCGCCGGGATCGCCCTGCTGCTGCTCGCGGCGCTGCTGGTGTGGGGCATCATCACCCAGGGCTGGTTCTTCCCCGAATTCGCGGGCATGTTCATCCTGATCGCCATCGTCGTCGGGCTGGTCGCGGGGATGAGGACCAAGGACATGGCCGAGGCCTTCGATCAGGGGCTGCGCGACGTCCTCGCCGGGGCGATCATCGTCGGCGTCGCCCGCGGCGTCGCGATCGTCCTCGAGGACGGCAACATCCTCGACACCATCGTGTTCGGACTCGGAGAATCGGTCGGCTTCCTGCCGCCGGTGCTCTTCGTGGTCGGGATGTTCCTGGTCCAGGCCGTGTTCAACCTGATCGTCCCCTCCGGCTCCGGACAGGCCCTGGTGACCCTACCGGTGCTGGCGCCGCTGTCCGACCTGCTGGGCGTGACTCGCCAGAGCGCCGTGCTCGCCTACCAGACCGGCGACGGCATGACGAACCTGATCTACCCCACGTCCGGCTACTTCATGGCCGCGCTCGCCGTGGGTCGCGTGCCGTGGAACCGCTGGGTGCGCTTCTACGCGCCGCTGCTGGGGATCTGGGTGCTGATCTCGATCGGATTCCTGGTGTTCGCGCAGCTGACCGGGTGGAGCTGAGGGCGACGGAGCCTCCGGGATCCGAGTGCCCCTGTGACGAGCTCCGTCATCCGGGACGAGATCGGGGCGGACGGGACGGGCAGATGCGTCACGGCCGGGTGCCGGAGACCGCCACGGAGGCGCCGACGCCGATGATCGCCAGTCCGCCCGCTCGTCCGATGGCCGCCATCCGCCGCGGTGAGGAGCCGAGCCAGGTCCGGGCCTTCCCGGCCGCCAGCGCCCATGTCGTGTCGGTCATCAGCCCGATGAGGATGGGGACGATCCCCAGCAGCAGGATCTGCCGGGTTGCGCCGCCGGCTGCGGGATCGACGAACTGAGGGACCAGCGCCGTGAAGAGGATCAGGGCCTTCGGATTGGTGGCGCCGACGATCACGCCGGTGCGGGCCGCCGCCCACGGGGTCTCGGTCGTCCGCGTCGTGGAGCCGTCGGCCTCGCCCGCTCCGTCGCCCTGCGTCGCCGGGACGGGACGAGCGCTGCGGAAGGTCCTGACGCCCAGCCACAGCAGATAGAGGATCCCGGCCCACTTGATGACCTGGAACAGCAGCTCGGAGCGCTCGAGCAGCGGGCCCAGACCGAGGGCGACGGCGAGTCCGACGAGGTAGCAGCCGATCGCGTTGCCGATCACGCTCGCCAGGGCCGCCGGACGTCCTCGACTGAGCGCTCGGCCCACCACGAACATCACGCTGGGGCCGGGGACCGCGATCAGCAGCACGCAGGCCAGGGCGAGCGCTCCGGCGTGGGACAGGGTGATCACCGTCAGGAGTGTAGTGGTGGGCATCCCGGTGCAGGCATCGCGGCTGACGCACCGTAATCTGGGCCCACGACCACGCAGGCGAGGAGGCGACATGATGCAGGTGGGGACGGGCAGTTCCGCTCTCGAGGCGGAGGTGGACGAGGTGCGGGCAGAGCTGGCCGAACTCGCGGACCCGAGGATCCTCGCGGTCAACGCCAAGCGCGGCGACGACCACGCCGTGAACCTGACCGCGCTCCGCGCGATCGCGAAGCGCCTGGGGAAGCGGCCCGATCTCGCCCGGGAGCTCTGGGCCACCGGTGCGAGCGCCGAGAAGCTGGTGGCGATCCTGGCCTCGAAGCCCGCGCAGCACGGGCCCGGCGAGCTCGACGCCATGCTGCGCGAAGCCGGTACCCCGAAGGTGCACGACTGGCTGGTGAGCAACCTCGTGATGAAGAGCCGCCACCGTGAGCAGCTGCGTCTCGCCTGGCTCGCCGACGCCGATCCCGTCGTCGCGAGCGCCGGCTGGGCCCTGACCAGCGACCGGGTGGTCAAGAAGCCAGAGGGGATCGACCAGCCCGCTCTGCTGGACGTGATCGAGGCCGAGATGCCCGGCGCGCCCGAGCGCCTGCAGTGGGCGATGAACACCTGCCTGGCCCAGATCGGGATCACGAATCCCGCACTGCGGGAGCGGGCCCGGGGCATCGGCGAGCGGCTCGGGGTGCTCCGGGACTACCCGACGCCCCCGAACTGCACCTCACCGTTCGTGCCGACCTGGATCGACGAGATGGTGGCTCGCGCCGACGGGCGCTGAGCTGCGCGGTCCCCTCAGCGGGGAGAGGCGACCTCGACGATCAGCGCCGTGTGATCGCTGCCGTCGACGGTCTCGTACTGGGGCGCGCCGCCGAGCACGCCGGCGCCGACCAGGGCGTGATCGATGCGGGCGAAGGGCGGGATCCACGTGCCCGTCGGCCAGGTGGGATGCCACTGCGGGCCGCCGGTGCCCGCGCTCGGGCGGGCGAGATCGTCCAGCGCGCTGTCCGCGGTGAGCTCACGCATCGTGTGATGCTGCGCGATCGCGTTGAAATCCCCGACCAGCAGCAGGTTCTCCTCGTGGAACGGCTCGGCGAGACGGTCGATGGCGGCGGCGTCCTCGGTCCAGGCGTCGGCACCCATCTGCGGGGGCGCGGAGTGGATCACCCCGATGTGCCACAGCTCGCCGTCGATCGTGGTGGTCGCGATCAGATTCTCGAAACGGGTGCTCTCGGCCCGGGCGGCGAGCTCGACCGGGGTGCGGGACAGGACCATCGAGCCGCTCGCGGAGGTCTCGCTCGTCCCCACCTGGTGCGGGAACTCCTCGAGCAGACCGGCGGCCGTGAGCTCCTGCTCGAAGCTCGGGGTGTACTCCTGGAAGGCGAGCGCATCCACGTCGGGGGTGATGAGCTGCGCGATCTCCTCGACGTCGGCCCGGCCGTACTGGAGGTTCAAGGAGAGCACCGTGAGGGTGCTGTCGACGGCGACGGGTGTGTCCGACACCGCCGTGCGGGGGAGCAGCGGCCAAGCGAAGAGAGCTGTCGAGGCGACCAGGAGGGCGGCCCCGAGCAGACGCCACCGGGCGCGCAGCACCAGGATCAGCCCGAGGCAGGAGATCAGGACGGGGATCCACAGCAGCGGGATGACGGAGGCCGCGGCGATGACGACGGGGTGCCAGGTGTGCAGCGAGGTGAACACTCGCAGGATCAGCAGTGCCGATGCCGCGAGCGTCCCCGGCACCAGCAGGCCCCACCCCAGGACCGATACCCCCGTACGGATCATGCGGGGGAGTCTACGGGGCTGGTGAATCGCGGGGACGGCTGACGAACGAGGCCGGGTCCACCGGGCGCTTCGCCCGCGGCAGACGCTCGACGACGAGCAGGTAGGACTCGGTGACGAGCTCCCGGATCATCTCCTCGTCCAGGTCCCCGCCCGGCTCGAGCGTGATCCAGTGCCGCTTGTTCATGTGATAGCCCGGAGTGATGTCCGGGTGCGCCTGTCGCAGCGCCTCGGAGTCACGCGGATCCGCCTTGAGAACCACGATCGGTCTCCCGCGGACTTCGGTGAGCAGGAGGAACATCCTGCCCACGACCTTGAACACCCCGTACTCCGGGCCGAAGGGATGGGTCATCTCCGCTGCCGGGAGCTCCTCGGCGCGGATGCCGGCCGTCTCCTGCAGGGTCTCGCCGTCCATGTCGTCCTCTCGGGGTATCGGCCGCGGATGTTCTGGGGTCCTCGTGTCCCTGTGCGCGCGGCGGGTTCACGGCGGGGACGATGCGCCGCGCCCGTCGGAGGTCGTCGCTGCGCCCGTCGAGAGCACGGCGTCGGCCGCAGCGTACAGCGACTCGGACTCGACCTGGACGAGCGAGTCCTCGGCAGGCAGAGCCCGCTCCAGCGCGAGGCCGTTCAGCACGGTGCCCAGGAAGCGCGCGCGGCGCGGAATGTCCTGCTCGGGCACGGAGACCTCCTCGGCCAGCACCCGCAGCCACCCCTCCATCCGCCGCTGCCCGTCCCGCTGCGTCGCGAGATAGGCCTCGCGGACGGGCTCTGTGTGCTCTGCCGCGATGAAGGAGCCGGTCATCTGAAGGATCGACTCGCGTGCCCGAGGTCCTGTGCCTCCCATGTCCAGCACCTCCCGCAGGCTGCGGACCAGCCGGTCCCGCGCGGGGACCGTGGTGTCGCTGATGCTGCTCTCGGGCATCACCCAGTCGAAGATCCGGCGCATCACCTCGTCCCGCAGGCCCTGCTGGGTGGGGAAGTGGTGTCGCAGGGAGCCCGAGCTCACCTCGGCCCGGGCGGCGACCGCGCGCACGCTCAGCCGTGCGGCGACCCCGTCCTCGCCGATGATCGCGGCGGCCGCCGCGAGGATCCGCTCGCGGGTGGGCATCTCCTGCTGGTGGTTCTCCTGCTGGTCGACGAGTCGCTTGTCGCCTGTCCGTGGCTCGTTCATCCGCTCCTCGTTCATCCATACCCCGACTTTCCTCCGATACAGCGTACTAGAACGGCGTGCTAGCGTGCAGACTGCTCGACCAGCACAGTGTGTTGGTTCGACGTCCGAGTGCCGAGGAGGCCCCGATGTTCCAGCAGTGGCGTCGCCGTCGTGCGGTGAAGCGCATCGAGCCCGGTGATGGCAGTTCCCTACGGCGGTTCCGCTGGTGGCAGCTGCTCGGCCGGTCCATGTTCCATCGTGATCTTCCCGTTCCCGTCGAGGGTCCTGTGCGGTACACCGTGGATGTACGGCAGTGGAAGACCGACGAGAACGGGTACGTGAAGGTGCATCTCTATCGCGACGGGCTCCAGCACGCCGTCGCGCGGGCTCCGGCGCTGTTCCCCGTCGAACGCGGCACGATCGAGGTGGCCGCCAGCAGCTTCGGGCTGAAGCGCTGCCACTACGTCGCCGACGACGGCACGGAGCACCAGCTCACCCCTGATCCTTGGTCCGCGGAAGGCCGCCGAGCCCGCTTCGAGGAGCGCCGGCCCGTGCTGAGCCGCGTGGTGGGCGCCGTCTCGATCGTGGCCCTGCTGGTGGGCGTGGTGCTTCTGCTCCAGGAGATCGCCGTGCCGATCCTGCAGATTCCGCCGATCGCGGAGCGGATCGGGACCGTCGAGCCTCTGATCCGCCTGCCGCTGTGGCTGACCATCACCCTCGCCCTCGCGGCCGCGCTCGCCAGCACGGAGCGGGCTCTGCGTCTGCGCTACCACTGGCTGCTCGATGCGGCCGGGAACTGACCGGGCTCCCACTCCTCGCCGCTCAGCGACCTCTGTGTCCGGTCACGTCGAGAAGGGCTGTGGCCGCTCACGCGGGATCTGCACATCGACCGGAGGCGAGCTCCCGGGCGACTGCTCTGACGCATTCCGGATCATCCGTGCTTCTCGCATCGACGACGATCGCGTCCTCGCCGGTGGGAGGCTCGAAGCTCGCGGCATGCTCGTGAAGCACGGCGTCGGTGACGTCGGCGCGCCCCTGCGATTCTCTGTTCGCACGGACACGTCCGCGCTGCAGGTCGAGGGTGATCTGCACCCAGATGAGCGCGAAGGGCGCGCCCGCGGCCTGCGCCGTGGTGCGCCAGGCGTCCCGAACGAAGCGGGGCGAGCCGGTGTCATCGATGACGACATGATGACCGGCCTCGAGGAATGCGCGTGCCCGCTCATGAGCTATCCGATTCGTCCTCGCCCATTCCTCCGACGGGATGCCCTGTCCGCCATCCAGGCCACGCTCCGCATTGATGAGATCGAGGCTCATCAGGTGCGCCGGCAGCTCCCGGGCAAGGCGCGCTGCCAGCGTGCTCTTGCCGGAGAAGGACAGACCGCACATCAGCGTCAGTGCCATGTCCTGACAGTACTGCCCGTGAGTCCCGGATACGGTGACGTCCCGGCGATTCCACACCCCAGGTCGGAGAGTGACGAGCATGTCCGACGACGACGCTCTTGCGCGGGCCTGCTAGGCGGCGGACGAGACGAACTTCCTCAACGCCTGGTGCGAGCGACCGGCGATGGTCGACCTCGCCGGGGACGTCGAGGGCGACGCGTCCTGGACGCCCGGTGCGGAGCGGGGCCCCTGACCGCCGCTCTGCGCGAGAAGGGCGCGATCGTGAGCGGCTTCGACCTCAGTCCCAGCATGATCGACCTGGCGCGTGAGCGTCTGGGCGTAGACGCGGATCTGCCGGTGGCTGCTTGGTCACCTACCCGGGGCACGATTACTTCGCCGTCACCCGGTATTCCGAAGAGTCCGAGTTCGACGGGCAGAGCGCGGTCCTGACCTCCTGGCATCGTCCGCTGCATGCCGTGATTGATGCGTTCCTCGGGGCCGGTCTTCGGATCGCGGTCGTGAGCGAGCCACCGTGGTCGCCCGACACTCCTGCCGAGCTGCTCCCGACCGACATGGGCGCGTGCACCGCGTTCGTGTGCTTCCTCTTCGTCGCCCTCGACGCTCCCTGATCCGCATCCTCATCCCACCCGGCTCCCGAGCGCCTCGACGCCCACAAAATGCATTGCCAGAGCCTGGTGGCCGGAACAGCATGGTGCCGATGACGAAACCCGCGCAGTACCTCACCGCCTACGACGAACAGCTGCGCACGGACGCGGAGGCCCCGAGCGCGACCGGCGTGAGGCGGCTCGGCCCGCTGCATCTGGTGACGTTCGCGGGCGGCCGGGGCTTCATCACCTACCGCGACCTCGCTGAACTGGACGCGCAGGCGATCCGCGATCTCGTCGCCAGTGCGCTGGAGCACTATCAGGCGGATCCGAGCATCACGCGCGTGGAATGGAAGACCCGAGGCCACGACCTCGCCCCCGGTCTGCACGAGGCACTGATCGCTCACGGTTTCGAGCGCGGTGAGACCGAATCGATCATGATCGGCCCGCTCGAAGCACTCTGCCAGGACGTCGACGGGCCCGAGGGGGTCACGATACGACGCGTGACCTCCGAGGCCGAGGTCCGCGCCATGAGCGCGATGGTCGACGAAGCATTCGGCGTCGACCCGGACCCGAGCAGCGGCGATGCGCTCCTGGCGCGACCGGCGCTGGGCGACGGCATGGAGCTCTGGGTCGCGGAGACCGAGGGCCGCATGGTCTGCGGCGGCCGACTGGAGCCGGTCACCGGGACGGACTTCGTCGGCATCTGGGGTGGAGCCACGCTGAAGGCGTACCGGGGCCGGGGCATCTATCGAGCGCTCACGGCCGCGAGGGCTCGCTCCGCTCTGCGCCAGGGCAAGTCGCTCGTCCACAGCGACTCGACCGAGTTCTCCCGACCGATCCTCGAGCGCGCCGGAATGATCAAGGTATCGACCACCACGCCGTACACCTGCCGCCCCGTGCGTGAATCGGCATGAGCCGGCCTCGGCGCGTTAGCACCCGCTCAGCGCCGCTCATCGACGAGCCGACTGCTGATCCGGCGCTGCTGAGGACACGTGCCGCCGCCGGCCTGCCGGAGACCGGGCGCTTTCGTCCGAAGGCCGGCTGGGTCAGCCGCGCGTGGGTCGGCGACGATTCCACGAAGCCGCGGTCGCCGAGTTGCTCGCCGGAAGCGAGGTCCCGCACGCCCGGTGCATCGCCCACGTCCCCCATCGTTGCCAACTGACTGATCGATGAGACTGCTGCCAACTTGCCGAGAACATCCAACAACGTTGTAGGTTCTCGCGCGATCTGTCAGAAGTGCGGTGCTGTGACCTGCGGTGTGACGAGACCGGTACGCGGCTGGATTCTCACGAAGTGTCGGATTCCTCAGAATTTCGTCGAGGCAATCGTGGCAGCCAGAAGCGACGGGCAAGGACACCGGGACCTCTATTTCACGGGCGAGTAATGGTTCGCTGAACCAGCTCGAGCGCGTCTATGGCGTCCGCAGTCGTGACGAAAATTTTGCCTTCGGTGACATCGTCGGAGCCCTCTTCCGTCAGTGACCAAGTCACCTGCACCCCCTGGGCTCGCGGGTCCCGCGCAACAACGACGAGCTCGTCATGGTCGATCGACCATGCCTTCTGCGGTCGGAAAGAGTCGGGGGATAGCTCAATCTCGACGTCTTCCCCGACATTGCGCCAATGGACCTCGCGCTCGCGGCTGATCAGAGGGAGCTCTTCGAACTCATCCGTCAGGGCGGTCGCGAACCCTTGAGTAGGGACGATGCTCTTAACCACCATTCCAAACGTCAAGCCATCCACCTCGCGCCAGTCTGCTGCCTCGCAACCTTGGAAGACCATTGTGAGCCGGGGCTGGGACACGTACCTGTCGCAGACTACGGAGAGCAACGTCGCGGGTAGAGCTGCACCGAGCAGGCGTGTCTTGCCGGTCGCCACTCTGTCGGACCTTCCGCTCCGCCAGAGGTCGAGGCGGGCCTCTTGCTGTTCTGTGGAGAGCGACTCGGGTCCTGCGTGGAACTGCAAGGATGCGGGAAGCCGCGGCGCTGCCGAATCCTTTGTTGGAGAATCCAGAAACGTCTGCTCCTCGTGGTCGTAAAGCATCTCCATGAGCTCGTCCATCCGCTCGACGCGAGAGACGGGGCCCGGAGCCCCGAGCTCGACATTCACCGGCGACCGCCCCGACCCCCGTGCGATGAGCGCCATGAGCTCGGCGGCCTTCGCCGGGCGTGTGCTAGATGTAGTTGGTCATGACGTTGTCGACGCCCGTGTGGAGGCGTGAGGCCGGGGGCTGGTCGCCGCAGGCGGTGTGGGGCCGATGGTAGTTGTAGTGATGGACCCAGACCGCGATCGCTTCGCGCCGCTCGGCCTCGGAGGCGTAGGGACGGGCGTAGAGGCACTCGTCGGCGAGGATCCTCTGGTAGCGCTCGATCTTGCCGTTGTGCCGGGGTGTGTAGACCCTGGTCCGCTGGTGCCTGCTGATGAACGCGCAGGTCGAGCGGCTAAACGCCGAGGCGGTGTAGTTCGGGCCGTTGTCGGTGACCAGGCGCGTGATCCGCGTGATGCCGTGCTCGGCGAAGAACACCCTCGCGCGGTGGAAGAACCCGATCGTCGTGGTGGCCTTCTCGTCCTCGAGCGGTTCGGTGTAGGACAGGCGGGAGAAGCCGTCTTCGATGGAGTGGAGGTAGGTGTAGCCGACCTTCTCCTGCTTGCGTGCACGCTTGCCGGCGAGGACCTGCTCGCTGCCGCGCCCGTGGACCCGCCAACCCCCGCCGTCGGGGATCTGTCCGACCTTCTTGACGTCCATGTGGACCATGTGTCCTGGGTAGCGGGCAGTGATCTTTCCTGGTGAGCGCAGGTTCTCGCCGTCGGGGGTAATGTCGCGCAGGCGGTTGAGCCCGAGGCGGTCCAGCCACCGGGTCACTGTGCGCACGGCGCAGGCGAACCCGTGCGCGTCGGCGAGCTCGCGGGCGATCCGGCGCGCGGACCACTTGTGCTTGCGTCGCCAGTGCTCGACCTTCTCCAGCACCCAGACCGGCAGCCGTGACGGGCGGTTCGCCGGCGCGCTGGAGTGGTCCTTGAGGCCGGCATCGCCGTGCTCGCGGTAGCGGGCGACCCATTTCGACAGGGTCGTCCGCGCAATGCGGAACTCGGAGGCGACATGGGCGATCGGGCGGCCGGAGTCGATGACCTGATCGACTGCTCGCTGTCTTCCGACCGGGGTCAGTGGCGCATTACGGTGGTGCATGGAACGGGTCTCCTCCTGCTCGACGTTTGGCTTCAGCACCACCCATCGTGCAGCCCAGGGGCCCGTTCCTTCATCCCCTACGCGGCGTCCACAACGTCATGACCCGCAACAGCTAGAGCCATCGCGTATGTACACCGCCCCGTCTCGAAGGTTGTTCTTCTCCTTGGTCCTGCGGTCTTTGGCCTCGCTCTGGTAGCTGGTCCAACACGGAAAGACTGGCTGCCCTGCCGTCGGCGGAGGTGCGAGGACGAAGAGTACCTCGCGGTCGTTCTGGTCGGCGGGGAGACGCTCAAACATGAACTGCGGGAAGCCCTGGCCCAGATATTTCTCGATCCGATCACGAAGCTGATGGGGCTCTGTACCCGCGGGGACGCCTGGAACGGCATCCTTCTGCGCGCCAATCACCAGTACCGCATAGCCGCCGAAGTTGCGGGCAGCATCCTGCGGCTTTCGGTTTGAGACGCCGAGTAGGAACTTCGCAACTTTCGAGAAACCCTCGGGCTTCGTCAGATCCAGGGGCCCCTTGATCTCAAGAAAGTCCGTCTCCGCAGCGTCGCCGTTCTCGCAGATGCTAGTAAGAATCTGCCTCCGAGCGTCCTCGCCGAAAGGCGGAAGTTGGGTGTCCATGGGGCATGCTCCTGGATTCGTTGCGGGGATAATATGCCTGGACAGGGCAGGTCGGGCAGGACTGATGCACGTTCAGGTGAGTCGGGGTTAGGACGCCAGAGGGACGTTCTGGGTCATGATGGTCTCGTACTCGAAGGGCGGTGATCTCCCGTGCGGAGCGGCCAGTGTTCCTCGTGAACGTATGGGACGGCGACGACCTGCACGGCATCGTCGTAGACGATGCGGCCGGGGCGCTCGGTGCGGAGCTCGACCCAGGGCACCTCGTACTTGTTGAGGAGGACGGTGTAGCGACGGGCCATCTGCAAGAGGGCCAAGGCGTCGTCCTTGAACCAGGACCGTGCGCCGGGGTTGACCGTCGTGCTGTAGCACTCTGCGGCGACGGTGCTCGGATCGGTGTAGGCGCGGTTGCCATGGGCGTTCTGGCGACGTACCCACTCAGCGTCGTCTTCAGTGAGCAGACCGGAGTCGCGAAGGCCGTTCGTCATCGCGAAGATTCCAGGGTAAGTACCGCGGCTGTTCGGTACCGCACTCTGGAATCGCAGGAACATCGGTCCAGACTAGACGGAGCGGCGCGAGCTTTTGGCCGGGGCGCGCCCTACGGCGCCACAGCGATCTCTTTGCGCATACCTTGGGAGCGAGATGAGGGCGTGCGAACGTCGCTATCGTCCGTCACGTCATAGCGAGGAGGCCCTCGAGTGGAAGCTGTCGAACGACCCAAGGTGGTGTGTCTTTGCGGCTCGCTGCGCTTCGAGAATCTGTTTCGGTCGGAGCGACGGCGACTAACCTCGAAATTTCATGACGCCCGTGAGTGGGGTGGGCCGGCGTCGTTGCCGGTGTTCAGCTGCTGATTCTGGCATCTGGGTGTGACGATCTGTCGCAGTGTCCGTTGCGGGCGGTCGGGTTCCACGCCCGAGGTCGTGCAGCTGGAGATCGTAGGGACGGCTGAGTCGTCTGGTCAGGTCTGGGCGACGGCGGTGCGGAGCCGGTTGACGCCGGTCAGGACGGTGGAGGCTTCCGGGGCGTGCCGGGCGAGGTGGAGGACCTTGTGTCGGCAGCGCCGCACGAGCGTCGCGGGGATCTCGAACAACCGCGCGCGGAGTCGTTTGGGCTCCCATCTCCTTGCGTCGCCGCTGGTGAAGGCGATGGTCTGCATCCAGGCGACAAGCTCAGAGGCGAGCTGGACGATCTGGCACCAGATCTGGTTCTGCGCGAATCCCTGCAGCGGGAACTTCTCAAGGCCCATGTCCTTCGCGTTGCGAATCCGGTCCTCGCAGCGCGCGCGGCGACGGTGACGCAGCTCGAGAACGGGGAGCTGTCCGCGGCTGGTGTTGGTCGCGAACGCGGTGATCCGCATCCCGTCGTGGTCAGTGATTCGCAGCTGTGCCCCGGGGTGCGGTCGTTCTTTCCGCACGATGACGCGCATCCCGTCGGGCCAGCCTGCGAGGTCCAGCAGCCCGGTGAGGTCTGCGACCCAGGCCCCGTCTCGAATCCCGTCATCGTCGCTGTCATAGGCCGGCGTCCACGCGTCTGCTTCGTCAACTCGTTTCAGCAGGTCAGGAGTATGTGCGGGGAGGGTGAACCCGACCGAGTAGGCCAGACGCCGCGTGGTCAGCCACTGGATGTAGTCCTTGGTGCCGCCGGCTCCGTCGGTGCGGATCAGGATCTTCTTCGACCCCCGCCCGCCCCGGCCCAGCAGGGCTGGCGGGAGCTGGGCGAGAGCCTCGCGCGTGACGGCGATGTGATCGGCGGCGGTGTTCGATCCCGCGTTGCCCGGGCGCAGGGCGATGGCGAGGGGTTCCCCGGTGCCGGCCTGTCCGTGATCGAGGAACGCGCATAGAGGGTGATAGCCGAACCCGCGTTTGAACGTCGGTGAGGCCTGCTCCTTCTCACTGTGAACGTTGATCAGTGTGGCATCAAGGTCGATGACCAGCGGGTTCTTCGCGCTGACCCCGTGGCCAGGGGCGTGGTCACCGGCCATGGTCCAGGCTCGTTCGCGCGCGGCACGGCGAGCCCTCGAGATCGCCTCGACCACCGCCGGGGCGTCCTGGGCCAAGGTAGTGAGTGTGCGGGAGATCGTCGGCGCAGAGGCGACGGACCCGAACAGTCCCGGCTCGCACCGCAGCAGGTCAGTGTCGCGGGCGACTTCCCCGCCGATCGCGAGAGTCATCGCGAGGTCCAGCAGGACTTTCGCGGCGTGATGCTCGGCCAGCGGTTTCGTCCAGGGACCCAGCGCTTCGCGCAGCGAAGCGGCCAGGCCAGTGGCATGGAGCGTGTCGGTCAGCAGCACCGCACCCGCCTGCGAGACCGCCGGGACCTCAGCGATGTCCACGCGCGGACGGGGGTAGAAGAACAAGGTAGGCTGGGACACCTGAAAGGTGCTCCTTCCGGTGGATCGATACGAGCTTCAACACCCCGTATCATTCCAGGTCAGGAGCACCTTTCTCCATGCCGTCCGCCGGTCGGGACCACGCCCCCATGAAATCCCGAGGCTAGTAGATCGATCACCCCGGGCATCGAGGCTGCCTCGCGTGGCATCTGCTCGTCGCGGGACGTAGCGTCCTCGCGGGCACGGGTGGCACTCAGTCGCCGCGCCAGCGACTTCCCACGCCGGGTGGTAACGGCGTCCTGGCTCCAGGCATCCAAGAGGTCTTGGACGGCCTGCCTCGGGTCCACGTGGCGCTGGGATTGCAGAGCCAGGCGCTTGGTGTACTCCGCTGCTTCTTGGGAGAACGGTTGGTCCAGCGCGGGGGCGTGCTCCCACTCCAGCGGCTCGAAGCCCTTGGTGTCGGGGTCCTGGAACCAGACCCGGCGCACATCATGGTGATCGACGAAGATCGGCCACTTGCCTGCATGGGCGCCCTGATGCGGCGACTTGTGGTTTCGATGCAGGTTCAGCGCGGGACCGTCGTAGCGGCGCCCGTTGATCTCGACGCCGTAGTGCTGGACCGTGCGCCAGGCGACGTCGAGGAAGGAGAAGGCCAGATCCACAGAGCTTGACAGCAGAAGGCCGCCGGACTTGGCCAGGCCGATCTCGAACATCTCCCCGGGCGAGAACTCCGCGCCCGGCACCTCTGGAACACACAGTCCCTGGTGCGCGGTCTGGTGGTGGACCTGACCGACCCATTCGCGGATGATCTGCTCGAGTTCCGTGACGTAGTAGAAAGCCTGGTCCTCGATGTCCTGGCCGCGGTTGTAGACATCGGGGCCCTTGTAGCCGGGCAGATGTTGAAGCAGGCCCTCGCGCAGCGTCTTGAAGAACCGCTCGATGGTGGGCTTGTCGGTAGGTTTGTGCGGGATCGCCGGCTGGATCGTGATCCCCAGCCGGGCACAAGCCGAGGTCACGTGGGCGGAGAGGTAGACCTTGCCGTGGTCGACCACGATCGCCTCGGGTAGGCATGCTGGCAAGCCGCCCGCTCGCTCCTGTGAGATCCCATCAGGTTCCTCCGTGCCGATCAGCACGTTACGCGGGACCTCATGGAAGGGCCACGCGCCGTCATCGTCGCCGTCCGGCTGCGGAGTCACGCACTGGTAGAGCACGTTCGCCACGTCCGCAGCTGTCGTCGAAACCGGGGTCAGGCGTAGGCCGAGGATGCAGCGGGTGAACAGGTCCTGGGCCACGGTGAGCTCGACCGGTACCCATCTCAGCGTCACTGGCTCCATCGCGAATACATCCAGCGGCGTCGTATCCAGCACCACGTACTCACCCGGCCGCGTGGCCCGCAGCCGCCCGTACGGACCTTGAGGACGACCAGCGACCGAGCGGCGCTGCTTCGCGCTGCCGAACGCGTGCCGCCCCTTTGAGAGCGCCTTCAGGCGCCGATACGCCGTCGTGTGGGGTGGGCAGATCACCGCGCCCGAGCCGTGCTCATCCTCGACGCGGTGACGGATCCGGTCGAGCACGACGTTCATCGTCGGCGTGGAAGCCCCGGTGTATTCATCAAGCACCGCGAGACAGGCCGCGTCCCATCGCGGATCCACTCCCGGAGAGCGCAGCCCCAGCAATCGACTGTCGGCCAGGCCCGCGATACCGGCCTCCCGGTAGCTCGTGAGCCAGCGCTGGACGGTGCGTTTGGACACACTCAGCTCTGTTGCGGCCGCAGCGAGCCGGTCAGCGCGCTCCGTGGCCAGCCGGGCGTCCGGGTTCTCGATCGCTAGAAGCGCCTCGGCGCGGCGTTCGAGCTGTGTACGTTGCTGCTGGGTGAGGCTTGAGAGCACGACATTGCCCAGCTCCAGGCCGGCATCCCGGTCCGGCTGGGCGGTGGACTCTTCGGTGACGACCCGAGCGGAAGCGGCCAGGTGATTGAGCAGGACTCGCCTCATTGTCGAGCCACTGCTCACAGTCGCGGTGCGCGCGCTGAGATCAACGATCTGCCACAGCTCGCCTTCGAACCACACCCGGCTCCCCACGTTCATCTCGATCACGCTCATGACGCCTCCCGGATCCCGGTGATCTGGGTCGCGAGGCCGAGGGGCACGCTGAGGTCGACGGTCCAATGTCCCGTCCACAGCAAAGTCATCGCCGCGGCCATCTGCGCCGGGCGGGGACCTTGCCCCAGAGCCGCGCCCAGTGTCATCTCGACCTTGCCCACTGCCCGGAGTCGGGCAAGGTCGTCAGGGTCCACGTGCCCCGGCCGTCGGCCGAGTGCAAGCGTCCGAATGTTCGCCAAGCGGACCGGATCGGCGCCCGACCACACCTGATAGCGCCACCCCCGCGTCTCGCACACGCGCGCGGTCCAGTCGAAGACGCTGGCCACCTTCGGGCGTCGGGCAAGAACGCGAGGTTTGACATCGACCATCTCAAGGCTGTGATCGGCCAGCGTGAGCAGGAGATCCGGGGCATGCCGCCGGATCACTGCACCATCGTGGCCCCGCAGCCACATGGGCTGTGCCGCGATCCAGGTCACTGTCGGGTCGAAGTCGGCCAGCCACAGTCGATCCAGTTCCAGGCGGCTCTCGTAGGCCACGTGTCCGCCGGTGGTCGCCGACCAGAACATTCCGGAGTAGTGCCGCTGCCCCGCGTAAGAGCCCACGCGCCGCACCGGTCGGGCGGTGCTCAAAGACGTCGCCACCGCATCGCGGACAGACGTCGTCACCTCGCGACCGTCGTCGGCGACGTAGCGAAGTTCGGTGTCCAGCAAGGTGGACCGCGCCATGGATCAAGGGTGCGCCGCGCGACACGTAAATGGGACGCGCGACACGCGTGTGCCAACTAAGTGGAACAGCGACAGATCAAACGGAAACCTACACAGTTGTAGGTTCTCGCGCGATCTGTCACAAGCGCAGCGCACTGACCTGCGATGCGACAGCCGGGCACGTGCGCAGATTCTCGCTAAGTTGTCAGATTCCTCGAGCTGGCCACGGCGGGCGCAGTTGCTTGTCCTCCAGGTCGGCGGATGCCTGTTCAGTCCGGCCGGATTCGACGGGTGAGGTATAGGTCGGTGCGATACGGGATCGCGATCTCTTCCTGCGCTTCGATAAGCGCCGCTACTTCGTCGAGGACGACTTGCCTCTCTGTCTCCTCGAGGTTCGCGATCCAGCTCCACGACGCCACCCGCGCGAGAAGATCGCGCGGGCTCATGATCTGCGTGTGGCTGAATTCAGTGTGCTCGAGGTCTTCGAACTCGTGCGAGTGCTCGAACTCGTCGCGCCACCTGCCCTGGCCGCTGGGGTATTCGCCAGCTTCCGCTTTGTGGTGGGCAACGACCCGCTGGAAGTCACGGAGCCATTGCGTGGTCTCGATCGTCCACGTCGAGGTGTTCCACAGCATTGCGAGCCCGCCACCAGGCCGAAGGACGCGGGCGATCTCCGTGAGAGCCACAGAGGGGTCGAACCAATGAAATGTTTCTCCGACGACGACCGCGTCCACCTCGCCATCGCGGAGCGGGATCACCTCCGCGACTCCGTCCAAGACGTCGACGTCCGGAAGGTCGGCAGCGATCCTCGCTCGCATCGCTGGCGCCGGTTCGACCGCGATCGTGCGACCTACTCACGTGCGCACCAGGGCGGACAGCTGTCCTGTGCCGGCGGCAAGATCCAGCACGGTGCTCTCGTCATTGAGCCCGAAAGTCGATGTGAAGTGGTCGATTGCCTCACCGGGATAGCTCGGACGGCCCTGTGCGTACGCGTCTGCTGTCCCTGCGAACCCCGACATGGCACGTGGATCAACGCTCATGTCGGGACTGTACCTGCCCGAGGGTGGGGACAACCTCGCTTCGAGACGCCCGCTCCACCGGTGAGGACCCGGCGGCTTCTAGGCACCGCAAACGGTCGGTGGTGGGTCGAGTCGAGCACCCTTTACGTTTGACAGCGTCAGGGTGTCGAGTACCCGTGAGCTGGTCGTACGAGAGGTGCCTATCCATCCACACTAGCCGCGTACGAGACCTCGGCCTGTGCCGTAAACGGTCGGCTTCGATGCGGAGGCGAGTGGTGGGCGCTACAGACTGCGATGCGGCGCGCGGAGTGGCCAGTGCTCCTCGTGAACGAATGGGACCGCGACGACTTGCACGGCATCGTCGTAGACGATTCGGCCGGGGCGCTCGGTGCGGAGCTCGACCCAGGGCACCTCGTACCTGTCGAGGAGGACGGTGTAGCGACGGGCCATCTGTAGGAGGGACAAGGCGTCGTCCTTGAACCCGGACCGTGCGCCGGGGTTGACCGTCGTGCTGTAGCACTCTGCGGCGACAGTGCTCGGATCGGTGTAGGCGCGGTTGCCATGGGCGTTATGGCGACGTACCCACTCAGCGTCGTCGTCAGTGAGTAAACCGGAGTCGCGCAGGCCGTTCGTCATCGCGAAGATTCCGGGGTAGGCACCGCGGCTGTTCGGTACCGCACTCTGGAATCGCAGGAACATTGATCCAGGCTAGACGGAGCGGCGCGAGCCTTTGGCCGGGGGAGGAGGACGCGATCTCTGCGTCCTGACGCATAAGGTCCAAGGGGCCGCAGCGAGCCACGCTGCGGCCCCTTGAGGCTAGGCGACTGACAGCGAGGATCTCACTGCGCACGCACGGTCAGCACGGGGCAATGGGCGTGGGTGATGCACTCCAGGCTGACCGACCCGAGGATCAGCGCCGCGAACTCACCGTGACCCCGGGTGCCGAGCACGAGCAGCTGGGCGTGCTCGGAGGCAGCGATCAGCGCGGGAGCCGGGCGACCGTGGGTGAGGCGGCGTGTGGCGGTGACCGGGCAGCCACCGGGGAACGCCCGCTCGATCGCTGCCTCCTGCTGCTGTGCGGCTTCGGTCCGGAAGATCTCGGCGTCACCGGCGATGGTCCCGGTGTAGAAGTCCGGGGCCTTCCAGCAGGTGATGGTGAGCAGCTCGGCCTGCAGCGTTGCGGCGTACTCGGCGGCCTTGCGCAGCGCCACTATGGACGAATCGGAGCCGTCCACAGCGGCGATCACGGGGGCAGGTGGGGTAGAGATCATAGGAGTGTCCTTGCGTCTGTCGTGGCGGTCTGGTGGGGGTCGGGGCGGTGCTCCGGACTGAGCGCGGTGTTCTCAGGCGAGGAGGCTGCTGATCTGGACGCCGGCGAGGGCGATCCCGGCGACCAGGACCGTCGAGGCGGAGGCCAGGATGAACGGTCGGGCCCCGACGTGCACCAGGTTGCGGATCTTCACTCCGCAGCCGAGGCCGAACATCGCCGCGGACAGCAGCGCCGTCTGCAGCAGGTGGCCGACGTCGAGCACGACGGTGGGCAGGGGGAGGGTGGAGCGCAGGATGACCATGAGCAGGAAGCCGATGATGAATACGGGCACCAGCGGCGGCTTCTTGCCGTCGGCCGAGGAATGCCCGAGGCGGCGCTGGCGGAGGCTGAGGATCGCGACGACCGGGGCCAGCATGAGCACGCGGGCGAGCTTCACGATGACCGCGAGTCCCAGTGCGCCGCTGCCGATGATGCCGCCGGCGGCGACCACCTGGGCGATCTCATGGATCGAACCGCCCGCCCACATGCCGCTCATCTCGGGGGTCAGGCCGAGCATCTGGCTGGCGAAGGGGATGAGTGGGATCATCAGCGTCCCGAAGATCACCACCAGCGCGACCGCGGTGACCACGTCCTCCTCGTCGGATTCGGTGACCCCTTCGACGCCGGCGACCGCGGCGGCCCCGCAGATCGAGAAACCGCAGGCGATGAGCAGCGCCTGCCCGGAGCGCATCTTCAGCAGCCGGCCCATCGCGACCGTGCCGAGCAGGCCGCCGCCGACGATGCACACGATGACCACGAGCATCGGCGCGCCAAGCGAGAGGATGTCGGAGATCACCAGCTGCAGGCCGAGGAAGACGATGCCCAGGCGCAGCAGCTTCTTGGAGGCCAGCGTGATCCCGGGGGCGGTCGATTCGGGCAGTCGGACCACGTTCGTCAGCGCGATCCCGGCGACGATCGCGACGATGAGCGGACTCACGCCAGGCAGGAAGACGTTGACGGTCATCGCGATGAGGACCGCGCCGAAGCAGAGCAGGAGGCCGGGGAAGTACTTCTGCACCCTCCCGATGCGAACGGGCGCGGCAGTGGAAGGTGGGGCAGGTGTGCGCTGGAGCATGCGAACAGTCTGACAGCGCCCACACCGCGGGCGACAGTTGCCAATCATCATGCCGGGGCATACGGTTTCGATATGGGAGTGCCGAAGGGCTGGTGGCCGAACCTCCGCACCCTCGCGCTGTTCGTCGCGGTGGTGGAGGAGGGCAGCGTCGGCGCCGGGGCGCGCCGGGTGGGCATGGCGCAGTCAAATGCGAGCCGGGCCGTGGCGGAGCTCGAGGAGTCCATCGGGCTCGCCCTGCTCGAACGACGCCCCGCAGGAGCGGTGCCCACGCCGCCCGGTCGTGCGCTCGTCGGGCACGCGCGTGAGGTGCTCGAGTCGGTAGACGGATTGCGGGACTGGGCGATCCAGACCGGCGACGCGCCGCCCACGCGGCTGCAGGTGGGGGCCAGCATGACGATCGCGGAAACCCTGCTGCCCGCGTGGCTCGCGGCCGTTCGTGCGCGGGTGCCGGGTGCGCGGATCGACGTCTCGGTGCTGAACTCGGCTCAGGTCATCGACGAGGTGCAACAGGGCCGCCTGCAACTCGGCTTCGTCGAGACGCCGCACGTGCCCGTTCGGCTGCACGTGCGGGTGGTGCAGGAGGACGAGCTGCTCGTCGCCATCGGCCCGCACCATGAGTGGGCCTCGCGCACGGGCCAGATCTCTCTGCGCGAGCTGGCCGCGACGCCGTTGGTGGTGCGGGAGCCGGGCTCGGGGACCCGGGAGGCGCTGCAGGAGCTGCTCGCCGATCACGTGCCTGTCGAGCCGGCGCAGGTGCTCAGCAGCAATGCCGCGGTGCGGGTTGCGGTGGCGGCGGGGGTGGGCCCGGCGGTGCTGAGCGAGCTGGCCCTGCGTGATCATCTCGCGCGGGGGCATCTGTTGCGTGTGCCTTTCGAAGGTCGCGGCATCACGCGGCCATTGACCGCGGTGTGGTCCGGGCCGCGCCGGCTGACGGGTCTCGCCGGGGAGCTGGTCGCGGTCGCCGCCGCGACCTGAGCGGGCAGCGAGGGCGTACGGCAGCCACGGCACGCTCCGTGCGTTGTGATGTGCCCTGGCGGCGCTGGCTTCCCGCCGGTCAGTTGCACAGGCGATCGACGAGCGGAAGTGCGTACTGCCAGTCATCGCCATCCGGATCGGTGAGGCTCGCATCCTCAAGCCACGTCGCGTCGGCTTCCGGATGAGGACCAATCAAGCCGACGCTCCCTAGCCCGAAGGAGTAGCACGCCGCGGCGATGTCGCCCGTCTCGTAGTAGGCATACGCTTCAGCGCCCTCCGCGGGGAGCCGCGCGCCCTCCTGAAAGTAGGTCCACCGCACAGTGTCACCCCACGTGATCGCCACAAACTGATCGGAACTGTCTGTCGCGGGAAAGCCCGGAACATCCACTTCTCCTTCGATGGAGCGATCCAGAAAACCGAAGCCATCGCTCCCGGCGAGGTAGGCACCCATACAGACGCCGGGACTGGTGCACTATCAGGTGACAGTTTGACCTGACCTATGGCCTGGTTTCCACTCTTGGTCGCTAGCTTCCGGTGGTGGTGAGTGCCCGCGGGGTGCGGGCGAGGTCGTAGTCGTGGGGTGTCGCGTACTCGAGTGAGGAGTGCCGGCGACGACGGTTGTAGAACACCTCGATGTACTCGAAGATCGCGTTCGCGAGTTCGATCCGGGTCTTCCACTTCTTCCGGTTCAGCAGCTCGATCTGCATGCTCGACCAGAACGATTCCATCATCGCATTGTCCAGGCCGTCTCCCACGGTCCCGAACGAGGGCAGCAGGCCCGCGGAGCGGATCTTCTGAGTGAAGACCCAGGAGGTGAACTGGACTCCGTGGTCTGCGTGCACGATCCCTCCAGGATCTGGCTGGCGTGCTCGAATGGCCATGTCCAGGGCGTTGACGACCAGGGTGGAGTCCTGTTTGGAGTCGATAGCCCAGCCGATGATCTTGCGGCTACAAGCATCCAGCACGGCGGCGCAGTAGACCTTGCCTTCGCGGGTGGGATGCTCGGTGATGTCCGTGACCCACAGCTCGTTCAGCGCGAGACGGTGGAACTTGCGGTTGACCAGGTCGTCTGCGGTGGCGACCCCCTTGAGGCGCTTGATTCTGGCTGGGCCTGGAAGGCCACCGATTCCGGCGCGGGTCATGAGGACCCAGACGAGTCGGCTCGAGCAGGGAATGTTCATGCCCATGGTGAGCTCTGCGTGGATCCGGCGGTAGCCGTAGGTGCCGCGGGAGGCGATGTGGATCTCGCGGATCAGTCCAGTCAGCCAGCGTCGGCGGAGCTCGGTGGCGCTGGTGGGACGCTTTCGGTACCGGTAGTAGCCCTGGCGAGAGACGCCCAGAAGGCGGCAGCAGGTGTGCACTGGAGCTCCGGCGTCGACGAGTCGGTCGATCACCGGGTGCGCCCTTTTGGGGCGACTCCTCCCTCCTCGTCGAGCCACGTCGCGGCCCGGCGGAGGATCGCGATCTCCTGCTCGAGTTGCCGGACGCGGCCGCGCGCCGCGCGGAGCTCGGCAGACTCGCGACTGCTTCGTCCCGGCCGACGGCCGTGGTCGATGTCGTCCTGTCGGAGCCAGGTGTGGAGGGTGACCTCGTGGATGCCCAGGTCCTGCGCGGTCTGCTTGACCTGTCGGCCTTCGCGGACCAGAGCGATGGCCCGGGCACGGAACTCTGGAGGGTACGGGCGGGGCATGCGATGAGCCTTCCATGAAGACCATCGGCTAGCGACGTCAACTGGAAACCGATCCATAGGTCAGGTCAGTTAAAGATTGGCCATCATGTCGCAGCTAGGATTCCAGACTGTCTTGTACTCGATGGGGCGATTTGCTCAGGTGAGGTCGTCGACGTCGGTGGGGCGTGCGATAGGTCGATCGTCGAATCAGGGGATCGAGGTGGGGTCGGGATGTTGTCGGGACCCGCGAGGTGCCAGCGCTCCAGGGTCTGCGCGAAGTCGTGGTGGAGGAAAGAATGGCGAGCACCCGTGGCCAAAGGTGCATCGCCTCTGAACGTTGAATGTCTGCAACGTGCAGTCGGTCGAAGGAGCTGAATCACGCCTTGAACGTCGTGGAGCCACTGCTCTCCATCGATCTCTCGGTACGGGTAGCCGTGCTCCGCAACACGTTCCCTTACCCAGCCCAGGTTCGGGAGGATCCCGAGGTCGGCCGATTGAAGGGCGATTCGTCGCAGGACCTCCAACTCCGACTGTTGCCGGGACGTGGACTGTTCTGGGAGCTTCGGGGAGTGGGATCCCGTGCCTGGTAGTCAAGGGGGCCGCCACTCCAGCGGCCCGTGATCGGGCTGCCCAGTCAGGTGATGTAGTTCTGCGGCTGCGCGCTCGATCAGGCCGGTGACCAGTGCGGCCTCATATCTGCTCAAAGGGGCCGGGGTCTCGGAGGACGGGTCGGTGCCGTAGTCGGGGTGGTAGCGGGCGTCGCCTCCCGTGTAGGTCTGCCAGAGCAGCACCGCCAGCTGATTACGGTCGACCGTGATCCCGGGCGTCGCGTCGATCTCGATACCCTGTACGGCCTGCTCGATGAGTGCCGGCTCGGCGGCCCAGCGCCGTGCGGAATAGTCGATCGGTGGAGGGGAATCGGCGAGTCTGGTCGCGAGGTTCTCGAGTACTTTCAGGAGTGCCTGCCAAGTGCCGTTACGGCGCATCCGGGTGACCAGTGCGCCGGGGGTCGTGGCGAAGCTGGCGGGAAGTCCCAGGTCGAGAGCGATCAAGGACCAGGGTCGGGTGCTGCCGATCTTGGCGAGCAACATCGCGGACGCGGCGCGGGCGGGAATGTCGTCGTCCTGGATCCAGGGTGTGAGGGTCCCGGGCCAGAGAACCTGTGGAATCATCTCCAGCGGGACTTGTCCGGGCCAAGACTGGATCTCCTCTGTCTGACACCGGGGGATTGATTCGGGATAGCGGGGCATGGAGGAGGCGAGGCGGAAGGTCAGTTGCGTCGTCGGCGACAACACGTCCTCCAGAGACCGCAGGCGAACGGCTGCCAGCAGGGGATTGTGCGGCCGGCGCCGTGCTCTCGTGTCGGTCACGATCGGTGTGTGCCGGCCGTTGGGATCGAGCAGGCCGTGACGGTCCGCGATGTCTGCTGCGGCGTGGGCCGTCGGCTGATTGAGGACCTCGAAGGCCAGCCGCGCCGACGACGACAGGCGATCGTGCCCAGTGGCATCAGGCGTGAGGACCTGCGTGAGGTCCGAGTCCTCGTCGATCAGCTCGAGGATCGCATCCAGATGATCGCGAGCAGTCACGCCGAACCCCGCGACGTCCACCGGTTCCAGAGAATGCGCAGCGGCAGCCTCAGCGGAAGTGTGCAGCCTGTCCAACGCGTCAGCCTCCAGGGCGCCCAGCGGGGCGGTAGGCGCCTGACGAAGGTCGTAGCCGCAGCGGTTCCGGCGTCGTCGCGACGGCGGCTGCTCGCCGGCTAGTTGAGGGCAGATCCAGGGCGGAGTCGCTGCGGTCATCCAGAGCGATCTGCTGAACGGCACGGCGCCGCACTCAGGACATCGCACGAGCAGCTGTACTTCGTGGGTTGGGCAGGCAGCGGGCGTGCGCCGGCGCCATGACCGGAGCCAAGCTCCTCCGCTCTCGGCCAGGCACTGCGGACAGAACCTGATGGTCGCCGCCGGTAGCCGGCCGATCCGATAGTTCACCGCATACCGCTCGAGCTCAACCTCGAGTGCCTCATTGCGCGACAACGCTTCATCGTAGGAGTAGGGCTGAGTGCCGAGAGCTGCTGCGAGGGCGTCCGCATGCTGGCGGAGGTAGGTCTCCAGCCGGGGGACGGATGCGTTGACCTGGGGCAGGCCGAGCGCCGCCAGCGTGGCGGCGGGGGTTATGCCGTAGCGGTTGGCCACCCGCCACAGCCACGAGACTGGAAGCTCGTCCGGCAATGGGGCGACCATGATCGGCCATCGGCTGATGTCGTAGCCGCCAGCCATACCCCGCAAGGGCGTTGCCGTGGTCCGGCGCCGATCAGACCGGGAGGTCGGCGAGGCGTTGGGCTGCATTATCCGTCAGTGCCGCAGTGACCACTGCGGGGGTAATGGGCTCTTCGCGGTTCGTGGTGAATGACCCTGTTGGGGCGGGTATTCACGCTACGGTTTTCGCGGCGCTGGCCAGCAGGATACGGGTCCGGTAGTTCTCCGCGTTTCGGAAGCCGCGGCCGGTGCGTTTGATGTTCTTGATGCCGGTGTTCGCGGCCTCGACTCGGGCGGTGGTCGCGCCGGTGACGATGAGGACCTCGATCGCGTCCCACCAGGTCACGATGGTGTCGTAGAGCTTGGTCGCCTCGGGCATATTCGCGATCTGGGAGAAGTAGCCCATCCGCATCCGTTCGTCCCAGGCCTGGGCGAGGGTGTCGGTATCCAGGAGGCGGCGGAGCTGCTCTTTGATGCCCCAAGCGGCGGAGAGCTCGTCGGTGGGATCATCGGTGCGGAACACCGTCTCCAACCGCTCCCAGGCACGCGGGCTCAGGGTGTCAGCGCCGCGCAGCAACAGCATCCGGTGCGCCCAAGCCGGGTCATCCTTCCGGCCCCGACGACCGCGATGAGTGCGAGCCAGGCGCTGACGGACGGTGGTGACCATGTCATTTCCGAGCTTCACGAGGTGGAACTTGTCAACCGAGACCGCAGCACGGGGCAGGTAGGTCCGCAGTGCCTTGCGGAACGCGGCCGACGGGTCGATCGCAACGATCTCGATCCGCTCCTGCCAGGCGTCCGAACGCTGGGCCAGCCAGTCCCCGACGGCGGTGGAGTCCCGGCCGTCGACGACGCCGAGGACCTGCCCGGTGGTCAGGTCGACCAGGGTCGTCATCCATGGCTCGAACCGTCTCCAGGCACCTTCATCGGTGCGGAACCAGCGCACCGAACGGTAGCGGTGCTCATCGATGCCCAGGCGCGTCACGGGCACGTCCTCGGCGGTGGGCAGGACCACTGCGGCAGCGGCCAGCGCTGCCTGGACCAGCCACCACGAGACGCCATGGGCCCGGGCCACTTCTGAGGCTGCCCGACCCGAGGTGATCACTGCGGAGACGATCTGGTTTCGCAGCCGGATCGTCGATCGCGCGCGGTGGGGGACCTGATCGGTGGCTTCCCAGAACGTGCGCCGGGCGCAGGCCGGCTCGAGACAGAACCAGCGCCGCTTGGCCCACACCACCTCCACAGCCCCGGCCACGGGCACGTCCCGGACGTGCTGGGACCGGCGGGAGTGGACCTTGGTCGCGAGCACCCCGCAGGACGGACATCCGGGCGGGACGGTCGAGGCGATCACCACTCGACGGCCTCCGTCGGGCAGGTCGATCGCGTCGACGACGTGGTAGTCGGGCAGGTTGAAGATCGTGCTCGCAGCATCTCGCTGCGAACCAGTATTCTCGTGCACAGGCTCGTGGTCCTCTGAGGTGTGGATGTCTTGACAACACCCATCACAGCAGGACCACGGGCCGTTCTACGCCAGCGACGCGACGCTCTCCTTCACCACGAGCCGCGAAGAGCCCCTGTAGCGGTTCTCGGGGCACTCACCTGCTGGCGCGCAAGGCAATCTGTGTCGACGGTCATCAGATGTCAGGTATCCATATCTGATCTCGCCCCACTCGTCAGTCAAGTCCTAAGTGGACACGCGCTGAGCGTAAGGGATTACAGCGCGCGTGGAAGATGAAGATGGCGTGTCCGCCTGGTTGGTTGCTCACCAGTACAGTGCGACGAACCCGACTTCGAGCTGAACTGGTGGCGCGTAAGGTTCGGGCTGTTGAAGAGGAGCCGTAGAGGTGTTCGGCGCGGACGTGGGGAGTCGATTGATCCAGTCATTTCTGATTGTCAGCAGTAGGTCTCGGTTGACGTTCTCGCCTGCTACAGCCTGGGCGACAGGTTCAAAGGCGCGACGCCGCTCCTCAATGGTCGTTGCAGAAGCGAGTGCCGGAATGGTAGTTTCGACGGCCCTATTGACCGAAGCGGCATCAGGGCTTGCGCCCGAGGCCGCTTGGAGCGCAGCGGCGAAGTTGTTTAGTTGAAACTGAGCGGTGGCCCCTGCCTCGGGAGTCTCGATCAGCTGGGTGTTGCCGAGGTTAAGCTGTTGTAGTGGGAGCACTACCTCATCACGGAGATCAGGTGACAGGGATTCGAGGAGGTCCGCGATTTTGATCGGGGACCATGGTGAAGTGAGCGTAGGTCCTTCGGCCCGGGCGTAGACGGTGAAGGTGGAAGCTGAGAACAGTGTCCGACGGAGGTCGCGCCAGAAGGAGTTGGCTTCAGCGAAGCCGACCAGTTCGAGAGGTCTTGCGCCTCCCTGCACTTCGTTGCCTAGAAGCTCTGTTGCGATTGCGACCTGCTCACCGGCCACCTCGATGACGCTGTGGCTCGTGGCTACCCCCCGCATGGGAACGAGTCCAACGAGAAGCTCCTTAAGTACCTCGATCATTGGTGCGACCTCACGAACGTCCGCAGCCGAGACGCCAAACAGGTCCTCTCGACCGTTCATGAGATCGAGGAATGTGGTACCCACCGTGATCATCTTGAAGAACTGATCGGCTTCTACCTTAATGTCCATCTCCACGATGTCGCCGCGGTGGATGTTGCCCAGGGGGACGGCCAGTTTCGCCTTCTTTAAACGTGGAAGTGCATTTTCAAGATCGCGGTACGAGTGGATCGGCTTGCGAAGCCTACGCTTGATCCCCGAGATGTCGTGAAGGAGAACCCCGACGTCGCGTCGCCAGAGGTCCCGGAACGTGCTTTGGATGACCGCACGTCGGACAACTTCGTTGGTCGAGCTCCGCGATGTGCCAAGGCGTGACTCCACGCTGGCACCGGCCTTCGCCGCGCCGAGGGTCCCTCCTAAACTGTGGTCTTCTGTACGCGAGAGGGTATCGGTGACGGCGTCCTTAATCTCGCCTTGAAGGCCGGCGAGAAGGCTGACAACACTCACTTCGTCCAGATAGATGAACTCGCGGTGGCGGTCACGGATTTCATTGCGCTTGCGGTTCCAGATAGCCATCACTCTGCCTTCACTTGGGTTCTTCGGTCGCGGTCAACCGCCTCAACACCGATGAGGATGTCTTCCCAAGCGATGGATTTCCTATGGTCGAGGGTCGCGGCAAGACCGGCCTCGGTCCAGATCGCAGCGAGGTCGGCCGCTGTCCAGCCGTCCGTGAGTTGGGCCAGCGCTGACAGGTCTGGCGCCTCTCGGAATGTCACCTTGCGACTCGATGCCGTGAGAATCTGAACTCTGTCATCCTCGGACGGCAAGGAGAAGACGAGCTTGTGCCCCAGTCGTCCAGGGCGCAGGAGCGCGTCATCAAGCGCTCCGGGAAGGTTTGTCGTCGCAATGATGAGCACTCGGTCGTACGCCACGAAGCCGTCAAGGAGCGACAGGAACTGTCCAACGAGCCGGTTGGTTGCCTCGTGGTTGTGTTCGCCCCGTTGCGTGTACAAGCTATCGATCTCGTCGAAGAAGAGAATCGCGGGACCGTTGACTTGCGCATGCTCGAAGATTTCGCGGAGCCGACGCTCAGTCTGGCCGACGAATTTGTCGACAATCATAGGCCCGCCGACGTTGTAGAAAGAAGCATCGAGCTTGGCAGCGAGAGCCCGAGCAAGGAATGTTTTTCCCGTGCCAGAGGGGCCGCTGAAGAGCATGCCTTTGATCGGGTTTACTCCCATCGTCCGCAATGGATCGTCGGGCGAAAGCGCCACGGTCGCGAGGTCGAGAGTGCGGCGGACGAGCGTCGTGTTGCCGCCGAAATCCTCGAGGGACGTGGTGTTATCTTCTTTTCGGACGACGAGGGACTCCGGGTCGAAGTCATCGTCGCGGAGGATGCTGAGGTCGTCAATGGGTTCGTCTGCAATCACGGCGATCGGTTGGCCATCTGGTCCGAGCCGAACCGTTTGCCCCTTCTTGAAGGGATCGTCGGCTCGCTGCCGGAAGCTATAGGTAGAGCCAGCTGACTTCACGACGATATCGGTGTTCCCAGCCCACACGACGGTTCCAGTGCGATCACCAGCCGGCCATGACTCAGCGGGGAGTTGCTCGACCCGACCGTCCGCAAGCAGGAAGACGTCTCCGGGCTGCAAACCAGCCAGGCCCGAGCCGTTGGCGCGGGCCGTGTTGCCGTTCCGCAACTCAAGCAAGACTGAGCCATCGACATTGGTTAGGACCCGGAACAGTTGCCCTTCGATGATGTCGGGCTCTTCATCCTCAAACTCACCTGGCAGCAGAGTCGTCATCTGAAGTCTCTCGTGCGGATCGTCACGCCTGAGCCTCGCAGTTCGGCAGCGCTCGGACAGGCAACGCATCATCGGGGAGCGCAGAAGCCCCGATAACTCGCCAATCTTCACCGAGTACGCCGTGGAAGCCACACAAACAGACGATGGAAACCCAGCGTTTGATGGAGTCGGCAACTTCCGCGCGCAGTTCGCGTTCGAATGGCGCGAAGCCCGCGCCCTCCGTCGTTCGCTGGTGATGGGCGGCGAGAGAAGATGAGCTGGCGATGGCCGCCCGCTCTGCCTCGTCCCACATCTCGCTCGATGATCGCGAGCTAACCTCTTTGCCAGCCACCTGGTCGAGATGGTGGTAGCGGCCCGCGTCTGCGTAGTTTCTCAGGGTGCGCACCACCGCCGCCCAGACGGGGTCGTTGTCTAGGGTGCAAATCCAGCTGCGCAGCATCTGTTTCCGCTCCCAGTCGCCAGACTCGACTGCCTCGCGGAGTTCGGAGCGTAACCGCTCGTCCATCTCATCCAAGGCATGGCCCCAGCCCTCACGGGTGAAGCCCATTTTCGTTGGCCAGCCTTCTCCTCTGGAGACGGCTGCGGTGCCAAGCGCGAGCTTCATGAGTCGTTCGACACCGATCGAGTAAGTCGCTAGGACAGCATCGAGGTCACGTTCGAGGGCTCCGTCTTGCCGCAGGAGGCGATCGGCGGACGCGAGTACGCTCCGGGCGGAATTCACCTCGGGCAGCAGCCCACTGAGCCACTGCTGGCTGGTAAACGCTGACCCCTCGTGCATGTCTCAAGGATATCGACAGCAACAGGGCTGACGAGATAGACCGCGCCGTCGAGCGACGGCGGAGTAGGCTGGAAGCGCGCACACGCGCACGAACACAGGTGAGTGTGTTTGGGGCACCTCGGCTAGCCGAGGTCGACGTGCTCGGCCACATAGGGCGCCGGGAGAATGATCGAGCCGCCGAACCGACGTCCAGTGGGGCGGACCGTGATTGAGCCGTCGTCGCGGACGTCTTTGATGGTCCAGGTGTCGCCGTTGCGCACCCAGTCCTTGGCGTTGCGCAGTCGCCGGTCGTTGCGGCGGGTGATGATCGTGTCCCCCACCCCGGCAGTGGTGCCGTCGTTCAGTTCGACCTCCCGACCAGGCTTCAACGTGCCATCGAGAATCAGATCGGCACGAGCACGCTGGTTGAGGACGCTCACGTCGTCGCGGGTCTCAGCGATCAGCACCGACACCAAGCCTTCGTTCCGGTCGGCACGCCACGCGGTGTAGGCGGCGTCGGTCATTGCCTCGGCCTCGCCTTCGTGGATGCGGTGGTGGTCGAGGTAGGTGTCGATCACCTGCGTGCGCCCGTGCCGCAGGGCGAGGGAGGCGGTCTTCTCCCACTCGTGGGTGAAGCGGTGCACGTCGACCAGTTCGGGCGCCTCGTTCCGATCTCCGACGAGGAGCCCGAAGGCGCCGCCGGCATCCACGGATTGGAGCTGGCCGTAGTCGCCGACCAGCAGCGCCTTCGCCCCGACTCGTTCGGCCAGGTGGGTGATCCGGTCCAACGAGAGGGTTCCGGCGAGGGAGGCTTCGTCGATGATGACGAGCTGACCGGCCTCGAAGTCGGTGCCGTGGATGAGGTGGTTCTGCCACCACTTCGCGGTGTTCTCGCATCTGATCCCGAGGTCGTCAGCGAGCACCTGCGCCGCGACAGCGGACGGCGCCAACCCGACCACGGAGCCACTGCCGTGTTCCTTCTCCCACGCCCGTCGCAGGGCCGACATTGCCGTCGTCTTGCCCAGGCCGCCGGGACCGACGATCGTGACGAGCCTGGCAGAGGAAAGGAGACCGGTGACCTGTTCGAGGTCGTCGTCGCGTCCGAGCAGGCTCGTCGCCGCATACCGCACACCGGAGCGGACCGGTTCGTCCATGGCGAGGAGTTCCTGGTGGACGGCCTGCAGTGCGGGTCCCGAACTCGAACCGAGGTCCTCGGCCAGGCGAGTCTGCACGTCGGCGTAGGCCTGGAGAGCTGCAGGCGTCCCCTTCGCACCGGCGAGGGCACGGAGGAATTCGGCGGTGAGCTTCTCGTCGAAGGGGTTGGCCTCATGGAGTCGGGTGAGTTCGGGCAGAGCTTCACGGTGCCGGCCCTGCTTCGCCGTCGCCACAGCGATGACGCGAACGGCACGGGAATCCTCGCCGAGATCGATGGCAGTGCGAGCCAGCTCCAGCGCTCGGGGGATGTCCCCGACGGTCAGGGCAGCCTCGGCGTCCGTGGTCAGGATGTCGAGAGCCCAGAGGTCGATGTCCGCAGTCTGCAGTGCCAATCGGTAGCCGGTCGTGGTGCGTTCGATGGCCTCGGCGGTGGTCTGGGTTCGGGTCCGGGAGACGAGGACCTGCAGTGCCTTGCTCGGGTGTTCGGGCGGATCATCGGCCCAGATGGCGTCGATGAGGGCCTCGGCGGACAGGCCCCGGGGACCTGCCTCGGCGAGGGTGCGCAGCAGCGTCCGCATGCGCTCGCCCGGGATGGGGCGCGAACGCCAGGAGACGGTGCTCAGAAGTTTCAGCCGAGGATCCACGAGTCCCAGTCTACGAAAGCTTGAGTGAATCGGTGATCTGTGGGCGCTGTCGAACGCCCCTACCCGAGCTTCCTACCCGAGCTCACCTGCGCTGTTAGGATGCTCGTATGGCTTGGCAGTACTGGACCGATGCCCACCGACAGGGATGTTGGAGGGAGGTGATGACTCCTCATGCAGGTACCGACGCGGGTACCGGTGGGGAGCAGATGATGCGGGTGCGCACGACCGCCTCGGCGGTGTCGAAGGGGACTGAAACCCTCGTCCATACCGGCCGAGTGCCACCACGAGTCGCGGAGCTCATGGCCGCCCCGCATCAACTGGGTGATTTCCCCCATCCCGTCTCCTACGGGTATCTCGCCGTCGGCATCGTCGATGAAGGCCCGGCCGCATGGATCGGAACGCGCGTCTTCGGACTGCTGCCCCACCACAGCCATCACCTGGTGGTTCCGGACGATGTCCATCCGATACCCGAGGGCATCTCCGACCATCGGGCGCTGCTGGCCGGAGCCGCTGAAACCGGGCTCAACATCCTGTGGCAGTCACCCCCGCACTACGGGGACCGAGTGGCGATCATCGGTGGGGGCATGATCGGTGCCGCCACCGCTCTGTTGGCCTCGCATCTTCCGCTCGAGCGCCTCGAAATCATCGAGACCAACCCTGACCGACGTGCCCTCCTGACCAGCCTGGGCCTGACTGCGCTCGCTCCCGAGGACGCCGGTGATGACTGCGATATCGTCATCCATACCTCCGGGAGCGAAGCCGGGCTGGCCCGTGCCCTCGAGATCGCCGGCGATGACGGGACCGTCGTCGAAGCCTCGTGGTACGGGGACACGGAGCCCCAGGTGGCACTCGGTGCCGATTTCCACGCCCGACGCCTCTCGATCGTCGCCAGCCAAGTGGGCCAGGTCCCGGCCGGACACCGCGCGCGGAGGACCCGCAGCGAGAGACTGGGTGCCGCACTGAGCGCACTCCACGACGACCGCTTCGACGCCCTCATCACCGGAACTTCGGGGTGGCAGGACCTGCCATGGCTGATGGACGAACTCAGCAGCGACACTGCGCTCGCGACAGCCACCCTGTGCCATGTGCTCGACTACGAAGAAGGATCCTGAATGTTCAGCCTCAGCGTCAACGACCACGTTATGATCGCCCACAGTCTGCCGCACGAATTCTTCGGGCCCGCGCAGGCTCTCCACGGTGCCACCCTCGCCGTCGAGGTGACGTTCACCCGGGAGGAACTCGACGAACATCGTGTCGTCCTTGACATCGGTGAGGCTCTGGCGCTGCTCGACGAGGCCCTGACACCGCTGCGGTACACGAACCTCGATGAGCATCCCGATTTCGCGGGCCGTCTGTCGACGAGCGAGGCGATCGCCGAATACATCGGCACCGACCTCTCCACTTCTCTCGCAGACCGTCCCGAGATCGGGATCACGGTCCATCTGCGCGAGAACCCGCGCGCTGCGGTGTCCTATACCGTTGCGAATCGGCCGTGACCTACACCCTCATCGAACCGGACCTCGGCCGCACCAGCGGGGGACTGCGCTTCAACTCCGAACTCGCCGCCGCGGCCGAGGGGCGGATCGAGCGCATCACCGGGCCTGGGACCTGGCCCGAGCCCTCGGACGAGGACGTGGCCAGGTTGCGCCAGCTGGTTGCACGATGTCAGGAAGCCGGCGATGCTGCGGCTGGGCGCGACCGCCCGGTCCTCATCGACGGGCTCATCGGATGCAGCCTCCCCACACCCCTGCAGGGTCCGATCGTGATGCTCCAGCATTCGCTGGCACAGACACCTGCCGCTGCCCGTCGTGAAGCCGACTGTCTGCGGTCCGCATCCGCTGTGGTGACGACGAGTGCATTCGCCGCCGCCGAGGTGGCCCGGAAGTACGGCATCACCGCCGAGGTGGCCCTGCCCGGAACGCATCCACGTCCCGTGACGCAGCCCGGTTCGCCAGCCCACCTCATCTGCCTCGCAGCGATGGAGGACAACAAGAACCAGCTGTTCCTCGCACACGTCTTCCAGGAACTGAGACGACGCGGCATCACCGATTGGCGTTGCACCCTCGCCGGGCCCATCACCGACATCGACTATGCCGCGGACGTGTGTGATGCACTGGGTGGACTGAGTTCGGTGGATTGTGTGGGCGAACTCGACGGTGCCGCCGTCGATGAGCTCTACCGGCACGCGGACCTGCTTCTCCTGCCTTCGAAGGCCGAGACCTTCGGGATGGTCGTGCGCGAGGCCGCCGCCGCAGCTATTCCTTCGCTCGTGAGCGCGGGCACCGGGGCACAGGAAGCCCTGGTTGCCGGGCACGTACTGGAACTGGACGTCCCCACATGGGCAGATGCCCTGGAACGGTGGATGAGACACGCGACCTACCGAACCGAACTCGCAGCCACGGCGCTCGAAGCTAGGGAATCCTCTGTGCACGGGTGGGACGAGACGGCGCGCACCATGCTCTCCGTCTTGGAGAGCGTCTCATGAACGCCGCAGAACCGGACTGGCTGGATCTGCGGGTGCCCTTCGATGATGCTGCACGACAGTATGCACTTCCGCTCCTTGACAAGGCGGCCCGCGCGCTGAGCCTCGACACGGAACGACAAGTCGGCACAGAACGACAAGTAGGCACAGAACGACCGCTGGTCGTCATCGACCTCGGCGCCGGAACCGGCAACTCCATGCGCTTCTTCGACCGCTGCCTCGCTCAACGACTGCCGGAGCGTCCTCTGCACTGGGTGCTCGTCGATGCCGATGAGTCCGCACTCGAGATCGCGGCCGACAGATTTGGTACAACGGTGCGCACGGTCGCGGCCCCGATCTCCTCCCTGCCGGCCATCGCTGCCGAAGTGCTGGGTGAGGTGGCCACGGAGGTGGGCACAGCCAGCCTGACGGAGGTGGGCACAGCCAAGCCAAGGGGCGAGCGACGAACAGCAGCCGCCGCGTCGCCAGATTCGTGTGATCTCCTCATCACCGGCAGTGCCCTGCTCGACGTGCTCACACGCGAGGACTTGGCGACCATCGTCGAGACGCTGCATCGCTTCTCCGGGGTCGGGCTGTTCCTGCTCAGCATCTCCGGGCAGTGGCGTCTGACCCCCTCACATCCAGATGACGGTGTCCTCGACGAGGCATTCGCCCACCACCAGCTCCGCGAATCACGCCTGGGCACCCACGCAGCGACGGTGCTGGAGACGACGGCGCGCAACACAGGTGCACAAGTGGAGACATCCGCCAGCCCCTGGCACCTCGAAGCACCACGGGACTCGGAGTTCCTCACCCGATTCCTCACCGAACGCGTCGATGCCGCCATCGAGGAGGAACCCCGTCTGCAGGCGAGGGGCCGGGCATGGTTGGAAGACCGGTGGGCCCAGTCTGGGCTCACCGTCGTCGTCGACCACACCGATGTGCTCATCGACGCCACGGTCCAACACGACACGAGGACAGCTCAGCTCGGCACGAGGAGAGGCGAACCGAAGCGATGAGGAGGCTGTGGGTGCGACGGGCGCTCATGCTGCTCATCACCATCGGCTTGCTCGTCCTCACCGTGCGCATCGTCGGGGTCCAGGCTCTGCTCGAAGGCGGACAGGTAGTCACGCCGATGACGGTCCTCGCGGCGCTGGTCCTTGGTCTGCTCGCCACGACCGCCCAAGCCATGCGGTTCTCTCTGCTGCTGAAGCAGACCGGAACACAGGTGACTCGGCGCCGAGCCCTTGCCGACTGCTACTCGGCCGGTCTGCTCAACACCCTCCTGCCCGGTGGACTGAGCGGAGACCTGGCTCGTGTCGCCGCCTACCGCAATACCGGGCCACGCCGGTGGCTGTCTCCGCTGACCGTCGTCGGTGCCGAACGGCTGAGCGCAACCACGCTGCTCTTCATCACGGCCACGCTCGCTCTCATCCCCGTGGCCCCGGCCTTCGCCTGGATCGCCGCAGCGGTCGCCGTGGTCACCGGGGTTCTCTCAATTGTGGGCATGCGGGGGATGAGAGCAGCAACCATCGGGCTCGTGTGGCTGATGGCGGCGGTGACCATCGGATCCTTCCTCGCCCTCTACCTCATCGCGATGCTCGCCCTCGGAGGTCCCGTCATCCCGGCGCTCGCCGTCGTCGGCTTGGCAGCGATGAGCATCCCGCTTGGCGTCGGCGGCTGGGGAGTGCGCGAGGTCAGCGTGAGCATCCTTGCCGGCAGTCTCGCGAGCTCGGTCGAATGGGCGGTCACCACATCGGCGGGCTACGGTCTCCTGGCCGCTATCTCAACGTTGCCGGGCGCGATCACCCTCATGCTCAGGCTGTGGAGGCGTCACCAGGAGAGCGATCAGCATTCTCCGTCGACCCGCCGCTCGCCGACTTGCTGAGCAGGTATTCGGTGCACATGTCCTCACCGAACCGGTAGCGGCGGAACGGGCGACGCAGCGCTTCAGCCATGACCTCAGTGCCCTCGAAGCGGATGCCTGGGACCCCATTGCCGATGAGTACGGGCGCCGAGGTGAGGAACAGTCGGTCGAGCACGCCGGCTGAGAGGAACGATGACACCGTCCGTCCGCCGCCCTCGACCAGGATCGATCCCGAGACATGCTCGCGAATGAGCGAGATGATGGTGGCGGGAGAGATCTCACTGTCCGCCGTCGCTGGCAGCCGAACCATATGGACGTGGTCGCCGATGTCCTTTGGGGGGACAACCTCGGCGCCGGTGAGCCACAGCGTGGGAGCCTCGGGCGAGGTGAGGACGGTCGCTGTGGCGGGGATCCGACCGTGGGGGTCGAGGATGACGCGGACGGGATTCTTCCCGGGGACGGCGCGCACCGTCAGTTGGGGATCGTCGGCCACGACCGTGCCGCAGCCGACGAGGACGGCACCGACAGACGCCCGGATCCGATGGAGATGGGCGCGGTCGATCTGCCCGGAGACGAACTGTGCGTCACCATTGGACGTCGCGATGAAGCCGTCCTCGCTCTGGGCCAGCTGTGCGACGACCTCGTCGCCACCGGCGATCGTGTCGTAGACGGCCAGCGTGTCCTCTTCGCCGACTGTGCTGATTGTGCCGACTGTGCTCGCGGTGTCCCCGGTGCCCTCGGTGTTCGCCTCCGTGGTGTCGACGTGTGGGTGCTCGGCAGGGGCGATATGGTCCATAAGGCGGCGTTTGGCCTCGAGGTATCCTGCGTTCTCCGGCCGGTCCGGCACCTGGAGGCTGAGGCGGTCGGCCACCGTGATGCCCATGCCCTCAAGGGCGGTGACCTTGCTCGGGTTCGAGGACAGCAGAGTGATTCGCGGGCAGTCGAGATCGTTGAGGATCGCTGCCGCCGCTGTGTAGTCGCGTGCATCATCGGGCAGGTCGAGAGCACGGTTCGCGGCGACGGTGTCGAGACCGGCGTCCTGGAGGGCGTAGGCGCGCAGCTTGTTCTCAAGTCCGATCCCGCGGCCCTCATGCCCGCGCAGATAGATGAGAATACCGGTGCCGGCGTGAGCAATGGCGGCGAGCGAAGCCGAGAGCTGGTCACCGCAGTCACAGCGATGCGAGCCGAGGGCATCGCCGGTAAGACATTCGCTGTGGACTCGCACGAGGGGAGCATCCACAGCAGCCGGGTCGCCGATCGACATCACTGCGTGGGCCGTTCCATCGTGAGTGTAGGTGCGGAGCGTGAAGAGCCCGTGGACGGTGGGCAGCTTGCTCGGAGGCCCGCCGACCAGGACGGTTGAGTCCGTGCTTCTGTGCAAGGCAGTCATGGTCCAAGTCTACGTACAGGCAGGCGTTCTGAGTCTTCTGCATTCCCCGAAACAGCTTCTGCCTTCTGCGAAGCAGGCTGGAGCCGGGCGAAGTCATCTGCATATCTGTTGGAACCGCCCGGAATCTGGGGTCCGGCATGCCGCTCGAGCCACAGGATGTCGCGGCCGAAGGAGAAGATGAGCGCAGCGAGGGCGATCACTGCGCTCATGATGCCGAGACTCGGATTTGCCAGAGCCACTGGTGACCCAGCGATGAGGAGGAGGATTCCTTGGCTTGCCGCGATCGTTTTGCGCAGGACCGACGGCGGCAGCTGCTGCTGTCTCCAGGCGGGCCGCAGCAGAGCTGCCCCGCGGAAGAGATAGTAGAAGGTGCCTGGCAGAACAACCCACCATCCCCAGATGGGGACGAGTGCGACGGAGAGGACGAGCACAACGAGAGCATCGACGGATTCGTCGAAGTCGGCCCCCGCCGAGGTGGCCCTGGTTCGCCGTGCCACGTAGCCGTCGCAGGCGTCGAGGATGAGCGCCAGCCCACCGACGACGATCGCCGTCCACGAGAAGCCATCATCGCGGATGATGAGGGCGGTGAAGACCATGATGAGTCCGAGCCGTACGGTTGTCACGTCGTCGGCCGGCCGCCACCTCTCGGCGCGGAACAGACTCCGGCCGGCGCCGAGGCCGAAGAGGGCGAGCATGATGAGAACCGTTGACCACTGCGGCTGGAGCACCGCAGAGATCAGAGTGGCAGCGCCGAGCAGGGCCAGCGGCGTGAGGAGTCGGAGGCCGGGTGACTTTCCGGATGAGTGGGAAGTGCGCATGCTTCCGTTCTACCACAGTTGACGAGGTTGTCAGTCGACGACAGCCCAGCCTGTGGCTATCACCGTCATACCTGTGACTATCACTGTCATGAAGCAATAGGATGCGAAGGTATCTTTCTGCCGATCGAATCGAGGTGTGCACGTGAGTGTGGCACTCCAGCTCCAGGACCAGCTCGTCGCTTGGCGACGGGACTTCCACCAGTTCGCCGAGCCGGGATGGACGGAATTCCGGACCACCTCGGCGATCATCACAGTCCTGCGTGATCTGGGCTGGGACACGGTCTACGGACCCGAACTCCACGACGCCGATGCTCGCTTGGGTGTGCCCGGGGCAGACGTACTCGGTGCCGAACGCGAACGTGCAGTGTCGCAGGGAGCCGATCCGGAGCTTGTCGAGGCGATGGGCGACGGTTTCACCGGTGTTCTGGGCGTGCTCGAAACCGGACGCCCCGGGCCGGTCGTGTGCTTCCGCTTCGACATCGACTCGAACGACCTGGTCGAACTCGCCGATGACAGCCACCGCCCCTTTCTCGAGGGATTCACCTCGGTCAACGAGGGCGCCATGCACGTATGCCACGGCGGGGCCGTGGTGCACACCTCCCTCATGAGACGACTCATGAGAGGAGGCCCAGATGAAGGGCGGCGTGATCCTGTTCCGCGGCAGCGGTGCTGCCGCGCGCCGCTATGTCGAGGCCGACCGCTCCCGCGCCGACGAGTACTATCTTGGCGCGGACAACGCCGTCGCCGAGTACGCGGTGCTCGACGCCCACGGCGAGGTCACGGTTACCCATTCCCTGACCGCCGAGGAGTATGAGGGGTGGGTGGACTGGACAGACCCGATCGCGGGCGAGTTGATGGGCACCCCACGCAAGCCCGGCGAGGGGTCGAAGGGGTCGCCGTTGTTTGCGGAGATGACGATCAACGCGCCCAAGAGCTTGTCGGTTGCCGCCGCCCTCCACCCCGAAGTCTCCGCCGCTCTCGATCAGGCTCAGCAGGACGCTCTGGCGGAGATTCGGCGGTGGCTCGGCCAGCACTCCGTCACGAGAGTCGGGCCGCGCGACGCGCGAGAAGTCATCCCTATCGAGCAGATGCAGGTCGTCGGCATCCGGCACAGGACATCGCGGGCGGGCGATCCTCACCGGCATATCCATATGCAGATCGGTACTCGGGTGTGGGCGGCTGGGAAATGGCGGGCGCTCGATACTGCGGCGTTGTTCAAGCAGCAGGGCGCGATCCGCGCCCTCGGCACCGCGGTCATCGCCGCACACCCGCACCTCACACAGACCCTCGCGGAGCATGGCCTGACCCTCGATCCCGTCTCCGGTGAGGTGGCGGAGTTGCAGCCGTTCAATGGGGTGATGTCGAAGCGGTCGGCGCAGATCAGGCGCAACCTTGACCGTCTCGAAGCCGAATGGGAAGCGGCGCATCCCGGCGAAGTGCTCGGCCCGGTGATGACGGCCAGGTTGCAGGGCATCGCCTGGACGCACCAGCGGCCCGGGAAGAAGCCCGCTGATCTGAAGAACGAGCAGTGGTGGGTGCAGGAACTCACCGACGCCGGATACGACCCCGCTGCACCTCGACGCAGCACCGTGCAGCGCCCGGTGCGGGTGGATGATCTTGCGGTGCAGGAGGTTGCATCGCGGGCGCTGGATCGCTGCGCCGCCGCATCATCGGCATGGACGACACACACGGTGCAGGAGCATGTCACCCGCATCACCACCGAACACGGCGTGCAAGCAACCCCCGCTGAGTTGCGCGAGTTCATCGCGATAGCGACCGACCTTGCGGTCGCGGATTGCTTCTCCGTGCTCCTGCCGGAGGCCGCAACGCCGGAGCATGTCGCGCACCTGACCAGCCTCACCGTGGTCGCCGCCGAGACCGCGCTCCGCGACCGCCTGGCCGCGGCTGTGCCGGAGCATCCGGACGTGATCGAGGCTGCGCTCAGGGCGGGGCTGGATGAGGGGCAGACGGTGGCTGCGGCGGCGGTGGCATCGGCCGATCCGTTGGTGATCGTGGAGGGCGCTGCGGGGAGCGGGAAGACGACGATGCTGCGCACCGCCATCGACGTCGCCGCCGAGCACGGGCGTGCGTCGCGGGTGGTTGCACCCACGCTACGCGCGGCGCAGGTCGCACACGAAGAACTCGGCGTTCCCGCCACGAGTGTTGCAGCGCTCGTGCACGCGCACGGATGGCGCTGGAACTCCGATGGCCTTTGGGTGCGCCTCGCACCCGGCGACACCGACCCCGACACCGGGAGCACCTTCACCGGCCCCGCTCGCGATGCTGTGCTGTCGTGGGGTGAGCGGGTGATTGTGGACGAGGCCGGGATGCTCGACCAAGACACCGCCCAAGCACTCCTCACAATCACCGCCGAGGCAGGCGCAACCATCGCGTTCGTCGGCGACCGCGCACAACTCCCCGCCGTCGGCCGGGGCGGGGTGCTCGACATGGCCGCGCAGATCAGGGGCCGCACCTACGACATGACCGAACTCCACCGGTTCACTGACGCAGAGTACGCGGCACTCACGTTGACGATGCGCGACCGGGAGAACCCCGGCGAAGTGTTCGACCGACTCACCGCCATGGGGCTCGTGATACTGCACGCTGATGATGAGCGGGTTCGCGAGCACATCACCGACAACGCCCACCAGGGCGAGGCGATCACCGTGGCGACCAACCATGAAGCCACCGCGTTGAACGAGCGCATCCGCGCCGGACGTGTCGAGGCGGGCGAGGTTGACGACATTGTGACGGCGACCGGCAGCGACGGGCTGAGCATCGGAGCGGGTGACCTCATCCAGACCCGCCGCAACGACAGCGATGTGGGGGTGGCGAACCGGCAGCAGTGGATCGTCCAACACGTCGAGAACGACGGCACCGTCTATGCCCGTGAGGTCGGCACCGGGCGCAAGAACCCCCGCACCGTCACCCTACCTGCCGAGTATGTGGGTGAGCACGCGCACCTGTCCTACGCCGCAACTGCCTACGGCGTCCAAGGCGCAACCGTGGATGGTTCGCACACGATGCTGTCGGAGGCGACGAGCGCGGCAGGGGTCTACGTCGGCATGACCCGAGGCCGTCAGACCAACCGGCTCCACCTCGTTGCCGAGGACATGGCCGACGCCAGGGCGCAGTTCATCGAGGCGATGGAACGCGACCCCGCAGACCAGGGCCTCGACCACGCCATCCGCGCCGCGAGAGAGGCGGTGCGCGGATTCGTCACAGACGGCCCCGTGAGACTGGTCACCGAAGAACTCGCCCGCCTCAACCACGAAGCCGAACGAGCGGAGCGGGCAGCGGAACGGTGGGAGCAGATCGCCGCCAGGTTCGGCGCTCAACGTTCGACCCATCGAGCCGAAGACAACTGGAGCGCTGGTGTGCTCCGCAAGGCCGAAGACGCCGCCGAGCAGGTGCGTGCTGAGGTCACCCAGCCACTGACGGTGCAGGCTGAGCGCGATGGTGCCGCGTACCTCGATGCGGTCGTAGACGAGGCCGCCGCCCGTCGTCGCCTCGCTACCGTAGGTAGGTTCGGCAGACGCAAAGCCCGTACCGAGCACCAGGCCGCGACCGAGCGCACCCGGACGTTGCGCGGGCAGGTCAGAACCGAGTGGGGCACCACACCGGCGAACCCTGATCGTCTCCCAGAATGGGCAAGCAAGGTCGCCGCGAACCGCGCCGAGGCAGACCCCCGCGTGGCTGAGGCCGCGGAGACCGTCGATGCCGCCACCGCCGACCGCGAAACGATGCGGAAGCGGCACCGGCAGGAACGCACGGCGTTGCTCGTCAGCGAGTACGGGATCGACCACGCCCGCCGCGCTCAGTTCGGTATGAGCACGATCAGCCCGCAACGCAACGTTCAAGACGCCCGCGCGAGAGCCGCCCTGGCCCGGGCTGAGGCCAACGAACTGCGCATGCTGCCCGTGAACGCCGCCGCCCGACAGATTGAGACGAAACGCGCCGAGCGGGAGAACCAGCGACAGCAGGTGCTGGAGCGACAGCGGCAGATCAGTGACCCTATCGAGCACGACCGTCACCGCAGCGGGGCACGCCGGGACGGGCCAACACGCGGCCTGTAGCGGCTCTTCGCGGTTCGTGGTGAATGACCCTGTTGGGGCGGGTATTCACGCTACGGTTTTCGCGGCGCTGGCCAGCAGGATACGGGTCCGGTAGTTCTCCGCGTTTCGGAAGCCGCGGCCGGTGCGTTTGATGTTCTTGATGCCGGTGTTCGCGGCCTCGACTCGGGCGGTGGTCGCGCCGGTGACGATGAGGACCTCGATCGCGTCCCACCAGGTCACGATGGTGTCGTAGAGCTTGGTCGCCTCGGGCATATTCGCGATCTGGGAGAAGTAGCCCATCCGCATCCGTTCGTCCCAGGCCTGGGCGAGGGTGTCGGTATCCAGGAGGCGGCGGAGCTGCTCTTTGATGCCCCAAGCGGCGGAGAGCTCGTCGGTGGGATCATCGGTGCGGAACACCGTCTCCAACCGCTCCCAGGCACGCGGGCTCAGGGTGTCAGCGCCGCGCAGCAACAGCATCCGGTGCGCCCAAGCCGGGTCATCCTTCCGGCCCCGACGACCGCGATGAGTGCGAGCCAGGCGCTGACGGACGGTGGTGACCATGTCATTTCCGAGCTTCACGAGGTGGAACTTGTCAACCGAGACCGCAGCACGGGGCAGGTAGGTCCGCAGTGCCTTGCGGAACGCGGCCGACGGGTCGATCGCAACGATCTCGATCCGCTCCCGCCAGGCGTCCGAACGCTGGGCCAGCCAGTCCCCGACGGCGGTGGAGTCCCGGCCGTCGACGACGCCGAGGACCTGCCCGGTGGTCAGGTCGACCAGGGTCGTCATCCATGGCTCGAACCGTCTCCAGGCACCTTCATCGGTGCGGAACCAGCGCACCGAACGGTAGCGGTGCTCATCGATGCCCAGGCGCGTCACGGGCACGTCCTCGGCGGTGGGCAGGACCACTGCGGCAGCGGCCAGCGCTGCCTGGACCAGCCACCACGAGACGCCATGGGCCCGGGCCACTTCTGAGGCTGCCCGACCCGAGGTGATCACTGCGGAGACGATCTGGTTTCGCAGCCGGATCGTCGATCGCGCGCGGTGGGGGACCTGATCGGTGGCTTCCCAGAACGTGCGCCGGGCGCAGGCCGGCTCGAGACAGAACCAGCGCCGCTTGGCCCACACCACCTCCACAGCCCCGGCCACGGGCACGTCCCGGACGTGCTGGGACCGGCGGGAGTGGACCTTGGTCGCGAGCACCCCGCAGGACGGACATCCGGGCGGGACGGTCGAGGCGATCACCACTCGACGGCCTCCGTCGGGCAGGTCGATCGCGTCGACGACGTGGTAGTCGGGCAGGTTGAAGATCGTGCTCGCAGCATCTCGCTGCGAACCAGTATTCTCGTGCACAGGCTCGTGGTCCTCTGAGGTGTGGATGTCTTGACAACACCCATCACAGCAGGACCACGGGCCGTTCTACGCCAGCGACGCGACGCTCTCCTTCACCACGAGCCGCGAAGAGCCGGGTAATGGCCTCGACGCCGGTGGTGATCGCAAGGTAGGCGGCGCGGTCGATCAGGTTCATCAACGACGCGATCCGCCCCTGTGTGCGCCGATGCAACTCCCGCGCCTGACTGGTCAGCATGCCGGGCTCTGCGTCGGCGAGAATCAGATGCCGCTCCAATGTCACCAGAAGATCCGTCCACGCTCGGGCGCTGTGACCGTCGCCGAAACTGAATGGCGCGACGGGGCACCGCGTGGTGCGCCGACTCGTCTGCGCATACGCCGCGTCCTCCCCCAGAAGGCCCTCGTCGAAGAACTTCTTCGCTTCCAGGTTCACCCCCACGAACAGGAACGTTGCCGGCAGCACGTTGGCCAGTCCCTTGAGGTGGTTGGAGACTTCCAGCCCGTTCCGATGCCGGAAGTCCACGAAGTGCAGATCATCGATGACTATCAGCTTCGTCTCGCAGGTGGTCACACAGTCCATGGCCAAGGACGTCAGCTGGGTGCGGGTCGACCTCGAGGCCGCGGGATGACCGTAGAACTTCAGCAGCTGTTGGTTCAGGCCCTTCAGCGTCACCCCCGCGTTCAGGGGCACGAAAGCCACAGGCAGTCGCTGGCTGCCGTCCGCCGTTTCGGGGGAGTGGCGACGGTACTCGCGGCGGTGGACTTCCCGCGCGAACCGCGTCGCGATCGTGGTCTTGCCCAGCCCTGGCTCGGCATCGATCACCGCCGCTCCTCGCAGCTTGTCGCCATCGCGCCGATTCGAGGCCATGACCTGGTCCAGCACATCGAATGCCCGGGATAGCTGCTGCGTCTTGATCGTCGCCGGGTTCGCGTTCCACACGCACCGCGCCTCGTTGTAGTCCGCCAATGCGTCCGCGTGCAGCGCGCGCATCTCCGCGCGGTTAAGCACCTCGAACTGCGGCCGGGTGCCTGCGTTGACGAACGCATCCCAGCCCTCCTTACGCGATAGCTGGTAGGGCACCGTGTCGTACCGGTGCAGCCACTGCGCCCACGGATTCTCGCTCACTCGTCGAACACCTCCAGCCCGTCCGCATCCGGGTGCTGCGCGTAGTACTGCTCAAACACATCGAGATCGTCAGCGACCTGAGCCTGTGCCCGGCGACGCTCGAGATGGGCGGACAGGTCGATCACCGCCGGCACGTCACCGGCAGCCGGCGCGGCGTTGTCCCTGGCTGGTTGTGCGGCAAGGCGGCGGGCGAGATTCTTCTCGCGGCGGCCGGTGACTGCCCCCTTGCTGTATCGTGCCAACAGGTCATCGAGCGCGGCCCCGGCATCGACGTGCCGGTTGGTCTGCTGGCTGAGCTTTCGGGTGAAGGTGGCGGCTTCGGCGCTGAGCGGTGCGTCTAGGCCGGGCGCGTGCTCCCACTCCAGGTCGTGCCAGGTCCGGGTGTCGGGGTCCTGGAAGTAGACGGTGCGCACGTCGTCGCGGTCGACCATGATCGGCCACTTGCCCGCATGCGCGCCTCCATGGGGTGATCGGGCTCCGCGGTGGAGGTTGAGAGCCAGCCCATCGTAGCGGCGCCCGTCGATCTCGACGCCGTAGTGCTGGATCGACCGCCAGGCGACGTCCAGGAACTCCATCCGCAAATCATCGCTGGCCGGGAGCCGCAGCACCCCGGCGGTGGCCATGCCGCGAGCGAACATCTCCGCCGGCGACAGCTCCACCCACGGCAGCAGCGGGTCACACAGACCCCGGTGCGGGGTGTGGTGGTAGATCCGCACCCATTCGCGGAGGATCGCTTCGAGCTCGGGCACGTAGTAGAACGCCTGGCCCTCGATGTTCTTGCCGCGGGAGTAGATGTCCGGACCCTTGTAAGCGGCCAGGTGCTCGAGCAGCTGCTGACGCAAGGTGCGGAAGAACCGCTCGATCGCGGGCTTGTCCGTCGGCTTATGAGGGATCGCGGGCTGGATGTTGATCCCCAGCCGCTGGCACACCGCTCGAGTGCGCAGGGAGAGATAAACCTTGCCATGATCGACCACGATCGTGTCCGGCAACGCGCCACTCTCCTGCGCCAACAGGGTCTCCGGCACCCCGACGTACGGCGCCGGGACGTCTTCATCACTCGGCGGGCCCCAGGCCTGCGGGGTGACCACCTGGAACAACACTGCCGCGACGTCTTGCGCGGTGGTCGAGATCGGGCGGAGGATCAAGCCGAGAATGCACCGCGAGTACAAGTCCATCGCCACCGTCAGCTCGGTATTGATCCACCGGCCCGTGACCGGTTCCATCGCGAACACGTCCAGCGGGGTGGTGTCGAGAACGACGTACTGGCCCGGCCGATCCGCTCGCATCCGACCCAGCACACCCCCAGGGCGTTCCGCCACCGAGCGCCTCTGCTTCGCCGCCCCGAACGTGTACCGACCCTTGTCCAACTCACGCAAGCGTTCATAGGCGACGGATTGCGACGGGACCGGAGCTCCGGGGTTCTGCTCCAGGTAGAGCGCGTTCGTCCTGCGAAGTACGGTGCGCATCGTGGGGTTCGATCGGTCCGTGTAGGAGTCGAGCACTTCGCGGCAGGTCTGGTCCCATTCCGGGGCGACCGCGCGGTGGGAAGGCTGGAGCAAGCGCGAATCGACCAGGCCGGCCAGACCTCGCTCGACATACCGGGTCGCGCGGCGCCGAGCGGAGCGCGGCGAGATCTTCAGCTTCACAGCCGCCTGCTCGTAGCGCTGCTCAAGCGGCACGTCGCTGAGGGCCAGCACGAGCTGGTTGTAGATCTCGGCTTCGACCTCGATGCGAGCTCGTTGAGCACTCGTCAGGCCGGCGAGGATGACCGCATCAAGCTCGGCATGCGGGCCTCCCTCGTGCGGGGGGTCGTCCAACGGTCGAGCCGCGCCCACCAGAGCGGGCGCATGGACGCGCAAGAACCGATCGACGGAGCGCAACAAGACGGTGGACCCATCGAGCTGTACGACTGTCCAGGCCGCGCCCTCGTACCAGAGCCGCGCACCCACCGACGTATCCAAGCTCTCCGTGCTCACGCCAGCACCCCGGCGGTGCGTCGGAGGAGCGTCTCGGCGTTCACGGGTTGACGGAGATCGAACGTGAACTCGCCAACCCACACGAGAGCGAAGACCGCCACTCGCCACAAGCTCTCTTCGTAGCTCACGGGCCTGAGGGCAAGCATCTTGCCCAGCGTGCTTTCGGCCTCGTCCAACCTTGCCCGCGCTTCTGCCAGGTACTCATCAGGCAATCGGTCGGGGCGTCGACCGACCGCCAGCAGCTTGAGATTACGCAGGACCGTGGGGTTGCCGCCGCTGAAGATCTCGTAACGCCATCCCTTGCTGCGGCACAACGCGCGCGTCCAGTCGAACTGGGCTCGGACTCGTGGCTTCTCGAGGAACGCTGCGGGCTTTACGTCGACGAGGGTGACCGTCCGATCCGAGTGGACAAGCAGCAGATCAGGCACGTGCGCACGCCGACTGTCACCGTCGCGCCCCGTGATCTGGAATGGCTGCGTACAGATTCCCTCGACGCTCGGGTCGTGGTCCGCCAGCCACAGTCTGTCAAGCTCCAGCAAGCTCTCGTAGACCAGCGTCCGATCGTTGGTCGCGGCCCAGAACAGGCCCGGGTAGCTCCGTTGGCCTCGGTAGGTCGGTGGCACCCGGATGGGCAAGCCCTCGACGATCAGATCGGCACGTGCTTCCTCCCACGTCGTCGCGACCTCGTCGCCGGCGACGGTGCAGTACCGGAGGAACACCTCGCGTCCGCCCACAAGATCATCCTGCCCGTCTGACAGGTGAGCCGGAAATCTGACACGCGCTGGCCAAGAAACCCGGAAATGGCCAACTTGTCCCGGAACCTACAACAGTGATCCGCCCCACGTCGGCTCGTGCCTGGAATACTCGCAGCCCCGCCAAAGTTGAGTGTGGTGTACTCAAGTTCAGTGCACGTCGGCTTGACAGGCCTGGAGCGAGGTTCTCTACTTGAGTGCGTACAGCTCAAGTCTTGCCGTCGGCCTCCGGGTCGGCGCATCGCAGGAAGACCATGCGGCGCATCCGTCGCAGAAAGGCAGGCACCCATGTCCCGTGTCGTCGGAATCGACCTCGGTACCACCAACTCCGCCGTCTCCGTCCTCGAGGGCGGCCAGCCCACGGTGATCGCCAACGCCGAGGGCTCCCGCACCACCCCGTCGGTCGTCGCCTTCTCCAAGCAGGGTGAGGTCCTGGTCGGTGAGGTCGCCAAGCGTCAGGCCGTCACCAACGTCGATCGCACCATCGCCTCCGTCAAGCGCCACATGGGCACGGAGTGGAGCACGGAGATCGACGACAAGAAGTACACCGCGCAGGAGATCTCCGCCCGCGTGCTCGGCAAGCTCAAGAAGGACGCCGAGTCCTACCTGGGCGAGGACGTGACCGACGCGGTCGTCACCGTCCCCGCGTACTTCTCCGACTCCGAGCGTCAGGCCACGAAGGATGCCGGCACCATCGCCGGCCTCAACGTCCTGCGCATCATCAACGAGCCCACCGCCGCGGCTCTCGCCTACGGCCTGGAGAAGGGCAAGGACGACGAGCAGATCCTGGTCTTCGACCTCGGCGGCGGCACCTTCGACGTCTCCCTGCTCGAGGTGGGCAAGGACGACGAGGGTTCGACCATCCAGGTCCAGGCCACCGCGGGCGACAACCGCCTGGGCGGCGACGACTGGGACCAGAAGGTCGTCGACTGGCTGATCTCCCAGGTCAAGAACAAGGAGGGCGTGGACCTCTCCAAGGACAAGATCGCGCTGCAGCGCCTCAAGGAGGCCGCCGAGCAGGCCAAGAAGGAGCTGAGCTCCTCCACCTCCACCTCCATCTCGCTGCAGTACCTGTCGATGACGGAGAACGGTCCGCTGCACCTGGACGAGAAGCTCTCCCGCGCCCAGTTCGAGGACATGACCTCGGACCTGCTCGAGCGCACCAAGTCCCCGTTCCACCAGGTGATCAAGGATGCCGGGATCAAGGTCTCCGACATCGACCACGTGGTGCTCGTCGGCGGCTCCACCCGCATGCCGGCCGTCACCGAGGCCGTCAAGAACCTCACCGACGGCAAGGAGCCCAACAAGTCGGTCAACCCCGACGAGGTCGTCGCCGTCGGCGCCGCCCTGCAGGCCGCCGTCATCAAGGGCGAGCGCAAGGATGTCCTGCTCATGGACGTCACCCCGCTGTCCCTCGGCATCGAGACCAAGGGCGGCGTGATGACCAAGCTCATCGAGCGCAACGCGGCCATCCCGACCAAGACCTCCGAGGTCTTCTCCACGGCCGAGGACAACCAGCCCTCCGTGGCGATCCAGGTGTTCCAGGGCGAGCGTCAGTTCACCCGGGACAACAAGATGCTCGGCACCTTCGAGCTGACCGGCATCGCCCCGGCGCCCCGCGGGATCCCGCAGGTCGAGGTCACCTTCGACATCGACTCCAACGGCATCGTGCACGTGACCGCGAAGGACCGCGGCACCGGCAACGAGCAGTCCATCCAGATCACCGGCGGCTCCGCCCTGTCCGACGAGGACATCGACCGCATGGTGAAGGACGCCGAGGCCCACGCCGCCGAGGACGAGGAGCGTCGCAAGAACGCCGACACCCGCAACTCCGTCGAGCAGCTCGTTTACCAGGGCGAGAAGCTGCTCAAGGACAACGAGGACAAGATCGCCGACGCCGACAAGACCAAGGCCGAGGACGCCATCAAGGAGGCCAAGGACGAGCTGGCCAAGGAGGACGCCTCCACGGAGGACCTCGAGGCCAAGAGCGAAAGCCTGAACGAGGCCCTGCAGGCCGTCGGCACCGCGATCTACTCGCAGGCCGAGGGTGCTGAGGGCGCCGAGGGCGCCGAGGGTGCTGCCGAGAGCGGCGCCGAGGCATCGTCCGACGATGATGACGTGGTCGACGCGGAGGTCGTGGACGAGGACGAGGAGAAGAAGTGATGACCGAGGACCGGAGCACCCCCGACGACGCTGAGCGCCCGGAGGGCGAGCCGAGGTTCTCCTTCACCGACAAGCGGAAGGTGAACCCGGAGGACGGCAGCATCCGTCCCGACGGGGACACCCAGGCCGATCCGGCACAGCCGGTGGATCCGATCGACGCCGAGGCCGCGACGCTCTACGAGCAGGCGGCCGAGGGCGGGCAGGAGTCCGCCCCGGCCGATGCCGGGTACGTCGCCGAGCTGGAGGGCAAGGTCGCCGAGCTCTCCGAGGAGCTCAAGCGCGAGCAGGCCGAGTACGTCAACTCGCGCCGACGCATCGAGGCCCAGGCCGAAGCGGGCAAGGAGGCGGCCGTCGGCCGTGTCCTGACCTCGCTGATCGGGGTCCTGGACGATGTGGAGGCGGGGCGCCAGCACGGTGACATCGCCGAGGGCACCCCCTTACACGCGATCGCCCAGAAGCTCGAGGACACCCTCGCCACCCACGGGCTGACGCGCTTCGGCGCGGTCGGGGAGGAGTTCGACCCGACCATCCACGAGGCCCTCATGCACGAGGACGCCGAGGATGTCGAGACCGCGACCATCTCGCTGGTGATCCAGCCGGGATACTCGATGAACGACCGGGTGCTGCGCCCGGCGCGCGTCGGGACCCGTGGTCCCGCCTGATCGACGTGCTGTGAGCTTGCGAACGGCAGGAGATCAGGCAGATGATCCCGCCTGATCGACGTGCTGTGAGCTTGCGAGCGGCAGGAGATCAGGCAGACGAGCCCGCCTGATCGGCTCAGCCTGACGGATCCACCTCACGGCGGTGCGGGGCCTGCCGGCCGATGACCGGTCGGCAGGCCCCGCACCCGTTCCACCCCGCACCCCACGAAGTACCTGACGCTCTCGGAAGGAGACGCACATGTCCTCCCAGGACTGGCTCGACAAGGACTTCTACGCGGTCCTCGGCGTCTCGAAGGACGCGAGCGCGCAGGAGATCAAGAAGGCCTACCGCTCCCAGGCCCGGAAGTACCACCCCGATCACCATCCCGGGGACGCCAAGGCCGAGGAGAAGTTCAAGGAGATCGGCGAGGCCTACTCGGTGCTCAATGATCCCGAGCAGCGCGAGCAGTACGACGCGATCCGCGCCATGGGCTCCGGCGGCGCACGCTTCTCCGCAGGCCAGGGCGGGCCCGGAGGAGCCGGCTTCGAGGACGTCTTCTCCTCCATGTTCGGCGGCGGCCAGGGCGGCGGCTTCCCCGGTGCCGGAGGACCCGGCGCCGGCGGCGCGCGCACGGCCGGAGGTGCAGGCAATCCGGACCTCGACGACATCCTGCGCATGTTCGGCCAGGGCGGCGGTGCATCCGGCTTCAGCGGCGGGGGAGGGTTCCCCGGCAGCGCCGGCGGCGCCCCCGCGAAGGGTGCCGACCTCTCCGCCCGCACCCGCATCAGCTTCCGCGACGCGGCGCTGGGCACCGAGATCCGGCTCAGCGTCGACGGCCGCTCGCTGACCACCCGCATCCCCGCCGGCGTGCACGACGGGCAGAAGATCCGCCTGCGCGGCAAGGGCCGGCCCGGACCCGGCGGCGCCCCCGCCGGAGACCTGCTGCTGACCCTCGACGTCGACGAGCATCCCGTCTTCCACAGCGAGGGCACGAACCTGCACCTGACCCTGCCGGTCTCCTTCGACGAGGCCGTGCTCGGCACCAAGGTCTCCGTGCCCCTGCTCGACGGCGGCTCCGTGACCCTCAAGATCCCGGCCGGCACCCCGTCGGGCCGCACCCTGCGGGTGCGCGGCAAGGGCATCGCCACGAAGAAGACCACCGGCGACCTCATGGTCACCGTGGAGATCGCCGTCCCCACCCATGTCGAGGGGGCCGCCAAGAAGGCGGTCGAGGACCTGCGCGAGGCCCTGGCCGACGAGGACCCGCGCGCCGGGCTCGCCGAGGCCGCCGCGCGCTGACCGTCCTCGGGACCGCGGTCGGATCGGCGGCCGCGTCCCCGATGCCCTGCTCGCGCCGCACGGCGTGGGACAGTGGAGGCCACGGCATCGGCATCGGCCGTGATGGGACGACCGTCCCGCAGGAAGGAGGATCACCGACATGGCAGCCCAGCACCGCATCGACGAGCGGGCCCCCGTGTTCGTGATCTCCGTGGCGGCCGAGCTCTCCGGCATGCACCCCCAGACCCTGCGCCAGTACGACCGGCTCGGGCTGGTCTCCCCGCAGCGCACCCTCGGCCGCGGGCGGCGCTACAGCGCCCGCGACGTGGCCAAGCTCCGCGAGGTCCAGCGCCTCTCCCAGGAGCAGGGCATCAACCTCGCCGGCATCAAGCGGATCCTCGAGCTGCAGGACGAGGTCACCGACCTCGTCGATCAGCTCGAGAGCGTCCAGGAATCCCTCGACTCCCTCACCCCGGCCCAGCGGCGCGTGTTCGCCGCGGACCGGGACGGGGAGATCAGCGCCCTGCGCCGGGGGCAGCGCCCCCAGCGGCGCGAGTCGGGAGCGCTCGTGCTGTGGCGTCCCCCGCGTCGCCGCTGACCAAGCGCCGGCGCCGGTGCGGGCGCGCGCCGGTGACGTCGTAGATCTGCTGCAGGTCGCGGGCGACCTGGCCGAGGTCGACCTCCTCGGCCGCCGTTCGGCCCGCCGCGGTGAGATCAGCCAGCCGGCCTCCCAGCAGCTCCGACAGATGCACGGCGACGTCGCCGGCGAATTCCGGGCCGTCCCCGGCGACCTGGTGCGTGAGCACCCCGTCGGGCATCCGCTCGCGATACAGCGGGATCGCCCGCACCAGCGCGGGGATCTCGCAGGCCAGCGCCTCCCACAGCACGATCCCCTCGGTCTCCTCCTTGCTCAGGAAGCAGAAGGCGTCGGCGCCGCAGTAGGACTCGCGCAGCGTCTCCGCACTGACGTACCCGGGGAACAGAGCATTGGCGGGGGCGGTGGCCAGGGCGCGGCGCACGTCGGCCGTCAGCAGACGCTCATCGGTGGTGCCGTACCAGATGAAGGTCACCCCGGGCAGGCGCCGGGCGACCTCCACCCAGTCCAGGATCCCCTTGCGCACCAGATGCATCCCCACGCTGATCACGATCGTCGCGTCGTCCGCGAGGCCGAGGGAGGCCCGCAGCCGCTCCCGCGCGCTCGGATCGGGACGGAAGAACGTGGTGTCCACGCCGTTGGAGAGCACGTGCACCGGGGCGGTCAGGCCGTACTTCGGAGCCGAGATCAGCGCCCGGGAGTACTCGCTGGGGGTGACCACGGCGTCGCCGCGGCGGTACAGATGCGCGATCCAGCGGCGAAAGAGCGGGGCCACGGCATTGGCGCCGGGGAACGAGTCGCGGAAGTCGTCCTCCGTGGAGTGCGCCCACATCAGCACCGGTCGCCGCCACAGGTGCGCCCACCGGGCGATCAGGGGCGTGTCGGGGAACGGGGTGTTCAGGTGCACCACGTCGAAGGGACGCAGCGGATTGGTGACCACCTGGTGGCCGAGGGAGCGCACCGCCATCTCCTGGTGGCGCATGGCGGCGCCGATGCCGGATTGGCCGGCCAGCCCCGCCAGCCCGCGGGGCATCAGCACCCGCAGCGGCTGATCGGAACGGACGTCGCCCCGGGGTTGACGGCCGGGCAGCGCGGAGCGCACGGCGCGCAGGGCCGTGCGCACGCGATGCGCGGCGCGGTCCCCGGTGCGGCGGGGGCGCCGCACGGCACGGGTCCTCATGTACATGGCAGGTCTCCGTTCACCAGGGCAGGAAGCGCAGGACGACGGTGCTGACGCCGAGGCCGTAGGCGATCATGGCCCACGGCTTGCACAGCAGGATGATCGCCACGTAGGTGCGCCAGCGCATGCGGGTGGTCCCCGCGATGTAGCACAGCAGGTCATCGGGAGCGATGGGCAGCGCGATCGCGAGCGCGAAGGCCCGGGTGAAGTTCGCGTGCCGGGTCCAGCCCAGGAACTTCTCGACGGTCCGGGCCGGGAAGATCCGCTCGATCAGAGCGAGACCGACGTGGCGGGCGATGAGGAAGTTCAGCATCGAGCCCGCGCTGACGGCGAGATAGTTGTACACCGTCCCCTCGACTGCTCCGAACAGCACGGGGCCGGCGATCACCAGCAGGCCGCCGGGCACGATGGGGAACACCACCGAGGCGGCGGAGACGACGAGGAAGACCACCGGGCCCCAGGCGCCGAGCGAGTCGATGAACGCCTGGAGGTTCTCCAGCGACTGCAGCACCCCGGTCTGCAGCCCCACCACCACCAGAGCGATGCTCACGGCGAGGCCGACCAGCGGTGCCAGGCGTGCGGCGAGGCGCAGCGGATCCCGCCGGGCGCCGGGGGCCGCGGCCGCGGGTCGGGCGACCCGGACGGGGGCCGCGGTGCGGGGCGATGCGGTGACCACGGGGACGGAGTCCGTCACGGTGCTCATGCGGCCACCGCCTGCGGGGCGATGATCAGCGGGCTCCGGCGACGCTGCACCTGCTGGTACACCTCGAGCACAGCCTGGCCGAACTCCTGCGCACCGCAGGTGGCCCGGGCGTGCTCGACCGCGGCGCGGGACATCTCCCGGCGCAGCGCACCATCGTCCAGCAGCTCATCGAGCCGGCTCGAGAACTCCGCGGCGGTCTCGTACTGCCATCCCGTGCGTCCGGCGATCACGACGCTGTCCAGCGACGGATCCCGACGGCACAGCAGCGGAAGACCGCTGGCCTGGGCCTCGATGAACGTCAGCCCCTGGGTCTCGCTGCGCGAGGCGCTGACGAAGGCGTCCCCGATGCGATACCAGCGCTGGACCTCGGCCGGATCGACCACTCCGGTGAAGCGGACCCGGTCCGCGATCCCCAGGGCGGCGGCGCGGGCTTCGAGCTCGGCGCGGTAGGGCCCTTCGCCGACCAGCACCAGCACGGTGTCCTCGCGTCCGGTCCCGGCCACCAGGTCCAGCACCTCGTCGAGGTTCTTCTCCTTGGCCAGGCGGCTCACGGAGACCAGCACCTTCTGCCCGGCGGTGATGCCGAGGTCTTCGCGCAGGGCGCTGACATCGCTCTGCTCGGCCACGGTGCGGGCGGGACGGAATCGATGCAGGTCCAGGCCGGTGGGGACCACGTGGACCGGCCGGTGCACGCCATAGCCGCCCAGCAGTCGTGCCACCTTCGCCGTCGGGGCGATGACGGCGTCGGTCCCCGCCAGCACGCCGCGCGAGAAGGTCGCCACGACCTTCCGGCCGACGGTGCGGCTGGGGGAGTAGTAGTGCGTGTAGTCCTCGTAGATGGTGTGATACGTGTGCACCAGCGGCACCCCGAGGGACTTCGCGATGCGGCGGGCCCACATGTGGGTGGAGAGCTCGCAGTGGGAGTGGACGACGTCCGGTCCCCAATGCAGGATCTCGCGCAGCACCCGACGTCCGGCCGGCATCCCGAGGCGTGCCCGGTCGTAGAACAGTCCGGCCGAGACGGAGCCGATCCGGTAGACGCCCTCCTCGCTGCGGGTGCGCATCCCCGGTGACAGGGTCAGCACGCGGACGTCGCAGCCGAGCGCGAGCAGCTCCCGACGCAGCGTCGCCACCGAGGCGACGACGCCGTTGACGACGGGCTCCCACCAGTCGGTGGTCAGCAGCACCCGCAGCGGGCGCTGCGCGGTGCCGGTTCGGTCGGCGGGGCGCATCCTGGTCAGTTCCACCCCTGCAGACTCGCACCCGCCGGCGCCGGTGGCGTCCCCCGAGCGGATGAACGGGGTCAGACTCTGGTCTGATCCTCGCTCTGTGCGCTCCGTGCGGCATGTCGTCGACCTCATGGTTCGAGACTACGGTCGCAGGTCGTGGCCGACGACGGGGCGCGCCCGACACGTCGCGGGGTGTTCCCCCCTGGTGTTTCTTCCCGTCACCTGGTAACGGGCTGTGAACGCGTCGGAGGCCGGCCTCAGAAGCCGTCGGCGGAAGGACGCGGGTAGTGCTGGAGGAACTTCTTGACCTGATTGGCCTGCGCGGCGAGCACGTAGGCGCGGCGCTTGATCCCCTCGACGGAGTAGGCCAGCGGGTGCACGGTGCGGCGAGAACCGATCGCCCGCACCCTGGTACGCAGGTCCGGATCGACGAGATACCGACGCAGCAGCAGCCACGGCACGATCGAGTACAGGATCTCCTCGTGCGGGACCAGCCGCGTCAGCGCACGGTCCTCGACGAGATCGGCGACCACGGGCTCGGCGACGTTCGCCCCGGCCGCCGTCATGTAGTAGTTGTTGCGGCCGATGCGGGGATTGACCTCGAAGAACTTCGCCACTCCGTCGCGCGGGTCGATCTTCACGTCGAAGTTCGCGTACCCGCGATATCCGGTGTGCTTCAGGAAGCGCACCGACTGCTCGAAGACCTCGGGCAGGTCGGTGGTGAACATGGCGGCGGGGTTCCCGAGCGCGCCGGGGGTGTGCTCCTCCAGCAGCACCTGCGCCCCGCCCAGCAGGGTCACCTCTGCGCGGGTGTCGACATAGGCGGTCACCGACAGCATCGCGGTGTCGTCCCCCGGGATCATCTCCTGGAGCACGAAGCGGTCGCGGTATCCGGCCGTCGTCAGCCGCTGGACCAGGTCCAGCAGCTGGGGGCGATCCGCGATCTCGAAGACCTTGCGCTTGCCGGGGAAGGAGATCGCGTTGTACGCGGAGGACCGGGAGGCCTTCGCCACCAGCGGCCAGCCCAGGTCCAGCTCCGGGACCTCCGGGGCGGTGCCGTCCGTGAAATCGAGGACGACGGTGCGCGGGGTGGACACGTCGATCTCGGCGCACACCGCGGAGAAGGTCGCCTTGTCGGCGACGGCGTCCAGCACGTCATCGTCCAGCAGCGGCAGGTGGAAGTACGCGCTGAGCCGCTCTCGGTGCGTGGCCAGCAGGGCGACCAGGAAATCGGCGTTGGCCAGCAGCACCGGGCGCGCGCCGCCGGGCCGGGAGGCCTTGTCGTTGCCGACCTTCACCAGCGCCTCGATCATCTCCTCCTCGCTCGCGGCCATGCCGAGCTCGATGGTGCGCAGGATCGAGGAGTCGGCGACGGGCCCGGCGACCTCGCGGGTGACGACCGTGGCGGTGGTGCCGTACTTCTCGTGGAAGGCGCGGGCGAGGGCGTAGATCCCGATGTCCCCGCCGAGCAGCACCAGGTCGACCCCCGGGGTGGGGGCGGCGGCGACGGGGCGGGCGGGGGTGTCGGGCATCAGGGGAGGGTCCTTCCCGGGATCAGAAGCCGGTGTCGGTGGGGCGGGGGTAGACGGCGCGATACTTGCGCACGAAGTTCAGTCCGGAGACGACGGAGTAGGCGCGCATCCACCAGCCCTCCGGACGGTACCGGAACGGATTGCGCAGCCCGGTGCGCGCCATGCGGCGGACCTTCTCGCGCAGGCCGGGATCGCGCAGGTAGCGCAGCACCAGGCGCACCGGGAGGATCGAGTAGAGGATCTCGCGGGTGACGACGACCCGGTGGATGTCCTGGTCGTGGACGCGATCGGCGACGACGTGGCGGGCCACGCTCTCCCCGGCCGCGGTCACGTAGTAGTTGTTGCGGCCGATGCGCGGGTTGATCTCGAAGAAGCACTCGGCGCCGGTGCGCGGGTCGATCTTCACGTCGAAGTTCGCGAAGCCGACGTAGTCCACGGCGTCCAGGAAGCGCTCCGCGGCTGCGGTCAGGCTCGGGTGCTCGCCGGTGATCATGGCGGCGGGGCGGCCCAGGGCCTCGGGGGTGTGCTCGCCCAGGAGCACCTGGGCGGCGCACAGCAGGGTGACCTTCCCGCGGGATGAGCGGTAGGCGGTGATGGAGCGCTGGGCGGTGTCATCGCCCGGGATCAGCTCCTGGAACAGGAATCGTCCGGAGAAACCGGCCTCGCGCAGACGGCGGACCAGGTCGAGATGCTCCTCGGGGCTCTCGAGGAAGAAGACCTTGCGCTTGCCGGGGAAGTCGACGTGGTGGTACTCGGCGGTGTTCGCGGCCTTGCCGACCACCGGATAGGACCAGGGCAGCTCACGGGTCCCGTTCCAGTCCGCCTCACCGGCCCGGGCGAAGTCGACGATGACGGTGGGCACCGTGCCGATGCCGAGCTCCTCGCAGATCTGTGCGAACTCCGCCTTGTCGGCCAGGCGGGACAGGAGCTCGCCGCCGACCTGCGCGAGCAGGTAGTGCTCCTCGAGCTCGGGGCGGAAGCGGTCGATGAACTCGATCAGGGAGTCGGCGTTGGTCAGCAGCAGGGCCGGGCGCCCGGCGGGCCGCACGGCGGCCAGGTCCAGCAGCGCGTCGCGCATCCGCTCGTCGGTGGCGTCGGCCCCGAGCACCAGCTGATCGCTGGTGACCGTGTGCTCGTTCATCGCCACAGGCACCCGCACCACCGTGGTGCACCGCATGCCGTACTGGCGGTGGAAGGCGATGGTGAGGTTCAGCGAGTTCAGTCCGGCCCCGAGCACGACGACGTCGAACCCTGGATCGACGGGTGTGACCGGTGAGGAGGGCGAGCGCATGACCGCGATCCTAGCGGCGCCGGCCCGCCGGGCCGTGGAGACCCTCGGGGCTCCGCGGTCCGGCGTGACCGGTCCGACTCTCAGGAGGCCTGCTCGGGGGCGGGCCCTCGGGTCGACAGCCACACCGCCGCGTCGGCCGGGATCGTGCCCGGCCGGCCGGGAGCGGAGGCGACCAGCAGCTCGGCCGCCGCGAGGTCCGCGGAGCCTGCGCCTCGGGGCAGATCGACCGCGGCGTCAGTGGTGTTGACCAGCACGGTGACATCCCCGCGGTCGACGCCGAGCACGCCGGGAGGCAGATCCTCGAGGAACTCGACGCCGCCGTCGGGGCGGCCGAGGCCGAGCTCGCTGCGCAGGTGCAGTGCGGTGCGGTACATCTCGAGCGTCGAGCCCGCGACGCCGTCCTGGGCGTCGACGGCCAGCTCGCCGAAGACCTCCGGCTGCGGCAGCCAGCTCTTCCCGGTGGGCGAGAAGCCGAAGGCCGGAGCGTCCCGGCGCCAGGGCAGCGGCACCCGGCAGCCGTCGCGCCCGGGCACGCCCGCGCGCAGGTGCGAGGGGTCCTCGCGCAGCTCGTCGGGGATCTCGCGGACCTCCGGCAGGCCCAGCTCCTCGCCCTGGTAGAGGTAGGCGGCACCGGGCAGGGACAGCATGAGCACGGTGGCGGCGCGCGCCCGGCGCAGTCCCAGCTCCGCATCGGGCACCTCGTCCCGGCGCAGCCCCTCGCCGAAGCGGTGGTCGGGGGCGAACCCGTACCGGGAGGCGTGGCGGATCACGTCATGGTTGGAGAGCACCCAGGTGGTGGGCGAGCCCACGGCATCGGCCAGCTCCAGCGGCTTCTCGATCGCGGCGCGCATCGTCGCAACGCCCCAGCGGGCCTGGAGGAACCCGAAGTTGAAGGACTGGTGGGCCTTGTCCTCCCCGATGTACAGCGGGAGACGGTGCTCGGGGATCCATGCCTCCAGCACCAGCATGCGGTCGCCCTCGTAGGAGTCCAGGATCGGCCGCCACCGACGGTAGATGTCCAGCACGCCGTCGTTGTCGAAGTAGATCGGCACCTCGCCCTCGGGGATGTCGATGAGGCCCTCGGCGTTCACGGAGGCATCCGGCAGACCGTCGGGCTTGACCATCCCGTGGGCGACGTCCACGCGGAAGCCGTCGGCGCCGCGGTCCAGCCAGAAGCGCAGCACGTCCTCGAACAGCTGGTGGACACGGGGGTCGTTCCAGTTCCAATCGGGCTGGGTGGTGTCGAAGATGTGCAGGTACCACGGGCCGGGGGTGCCGTCCGCCTCGGTGATCCGGGTCCAGGCGGGCCCGTGGAAGATCGAGGTCCAGTTGTTCGGGGGCAGCTCGCCCTCCTCGCCGGTGCCCTCGGCGAAGACGTACAGGTCGCGCTCGGGGGAGCCGGGCTCGGCGGCCAGGGCCTGCTGGAACAGCTCGTGCTGATCGGAGGAGTGGTTCGGGACGATGTCGACGATCACCCTCAGGCCCAGCTCGTGGGCGCGGGCGATGAGCTCGTCCGCGTCGGTCAGGGTGCCGAAGCGCGGATCGACGTCCGTGTAGTCGGCGACGTCGTAGCCGCCGTCGTGCTGCGGGGAGGTGTAGAACGGCGAGAGCCAGATCGCGTCGACGCCGAGGTCGCGCAGGTAGGGCAGGCGTGCGGTGACGCCGGGAAGGTCGCCCATGCCGTCACCGTCGGAATCGGCGAAGGAGCGGGGGTAGACCTGGTAGACGACGGCGTCGCGCCACCACTGCTGGGTCGGGACGCTCGCCTGGTCGGAGGTCAGCGAAGCGGTGAGGGGCGAAGTGGTCATGGGGGTCCTTCCGGGAGCGCGGGGTGGTGCGGGCGCCGCCTGCTGCCGGCCCGCGTCGGCGGGTCGGGAGGGATCGGCGAGGTTCCGAGAGTGGGGTGCGTGATGCGGGTCATCGTCGTGCGGGTGCTGACTGACCGCCGGGGCAGGACGTCGATCAGCCCTTCACGGCACCGGCGGTCGAACCGCCGACGATGTACCGCTGCAGGAACTGATAGAGCACGATCACCGGGATCATGACCATCACCGATCCCGCGGCGAAGACTCCCAGGTTGTTCGAGCGGTCGGAGGAGAACATCCCGTACATGCCCACGGCAAGAGTCTTCTTCGAATCGTCGGTGAGGAAGATCGAGCCGATCAGGAACTCGCTCATGGAGCCGACCAGCGCCAGCAGCAGCGTCGTGGCCAGGATCGGGGTCATGGACGGCACCAGGATCTTGCAGAATGTCTGCCAGTGGGTCGCCCCGTCGATGATCGCGGCCTCGTCCAGCGACTTCGGGATCGTGTCGAAGAAGCCCTTGAGCAGCCACACCTGGCCGAAGGCGCCGCCCATGAGCACCGCGATGTACCCGGCCAGGGTGTTCAGGCCGAGCATCGGCACCGCGTCGCCGAGACCGGCGATCATCGTGTACACCGCGATCATCGAGAGGATGGCGGGGAACATCATGATCAGCAGGACCGCGAGCATGCCGCCGCGTCGGCCGCGGAAGCGCAGGCGGCTGAAGGCGTAGGCGGCCAGCAGCGAGAGGAAGACCTGGCCGGTGGCGACGACGCCGCACACGATGATCGTGTTGAGGTACCAGCGCAGGAAGTTCGCCCGCTCGCCGCTGAGCATCGCGGCGTAGTGCTCGAGGGTGACTCCTTCCGTGGGGAGCAGGCCGGCGGCGGCGATCGAACCGCTCTCGTTCAGCGACGCCGAGATCACGAACATGATCGGGAAGATGGCGAAGGCGATCGCCAGCACGCCGACGACGTGGCGCCAGCCGAGTTCGGCGAACCAGCGGCTGAAGGGCATGCGGTGCTTCTCGCCGCGCTGCGGAGCTGTGGTGGAGCTCATGGTGGACCCCTTCCGCGGGCTCAGTTGACGTCCTCGAGGACGTTGGTGAATCGGAACTGGATGGCGGCCAGGACACCGGTGAGGACGAACAGGCACACCGAGACCGCGGAGGCGAAGCCGAAGTCGGCTCCGGAGCCGCCGAAGGCGATGCGGTAGACCATCGAGATCAGGATGTCCGTGGCACCGCGGCCGGAGCCGTCAGGGAACGGGCCGCCCTCGGTGAGCAGCTCGATCGCGTTGAAGTTGTTGAAGTTGAAGGCGAAGGACGCGACCAGCAGTGGTGCCACGGCCACCAGCAGCAGCGGCAGCACGATCTTCCTGGTGGCCTGCAGGGGCGAGGCGCCGTCCATCCGGGCGGCCTCCGTCAGCTCGTCCGGGATCGCCTGCAGCGCGCCGGTGGAGACGATGAACATGTAGGGGAAGCCCATCCACAGATTCGTCAGCAGCACCGCGACCTTCGCGAGGTTCGGATCCCCGAACCAGTCCAGGTCCAGGCCGAGCATCTCGTTGATCAGACCGAAGTCGCGGTTGTAGAAGTTCGACCACACCAGCAGCGAGATGAAGCCGGGGATCGCGTACGGCATGATCAGCACGGAACGGTAGAACCGGCGACCCTTCAGACGCTGATCGTTGAGGACCACGGCGAGGGTGAAGCCCAGGGCGAAGGTCAGCAGCACGGAGCCGGCCGCGAACACCAGGGTCCACACGAAAGCCGAGAAGAACTGCCCGGCGACGGCTGAGTTGGTCAGCAGCCGCTCGTAGTTGGACAGTCCCACGCTCTGCAGCCAGCCCTGCGAGAACGCCCGCTCGCCCGAGGAGTCCACGAAGTATCGGGAGTCCCCGATCTCGCCGACGGTGTACTCCTCGCCGGTCGAGGTGTCCGTGATGGTGTCGGTCGCTTCGTCGTACTGCAGGACGGTGGTGCCGACGAAGGCCTGGTTCACGCCGAGGGGGCGGACGGCCGAGGACTCGTCGACCGGGACCGCGAGCTCCATCAGCTCGTCGTAGATCGTGTTCACCTGGCCGGCGTCGAGCACGGTGAGGCCCTGGACCTCGGTGACCCGGCCGTCGGCCACGGTGACGTCGCCGGGGGCGACCTCCTCCAGCGGCGTCTCGGCGTCACCGTGGTGGACCGTGCCGTCGGTGGGATCGACCAGGTAGAGCTCGAACGGCCCCTCGATGGGGGAGCCGGAGGTCGCCACCGTCATCGTGTACCTCGGCGAGTCGGCCGTCTGCTGGACGGAGCTGGCGACGATCGAGCCGACCGCCTGCTCCTTGGTCCCGCGGGTGCCGTCGCCGTAGTTCGTGAACGAGTACCCGATCGTCAGCACGATCGGGAGGATCAGGAACACGGACAGGAAGAAGGTGCCGGGGAAGAGGTACTTCCCCGGCACGAAGTGCTTCGTGGAGTACAGGACGAAGATGCCGACGGCGGAGAGCACCAGCACAGCCAGCCACATCCAGGACTGCTGGGCGATCAGCACCGGCGCGATGAAGACCGTCACCGCGAGGGTGATGCCGAGCACCGCGATGCGGGTGACCACGGCCGGGACCGAGGTGGACCGGGCTCGGTGCGCGGGGGCGTGCGTCGAGGTCATGAGACGACTCAGCCTTTCGAGGAGCAGGAGGGGAGCCGGAGGCGGCAGGCTCCGGGGCGAGCAGGGCAACGATCCGTCGCACCGGCCGCAGGAGCAGCGGGGCGACGGATCGTTCGGGCGGATCAGCCGATCGCGGCGGCGATCTCCTCGCCCGCGGACTCCATGGTCGGGTGCGGGTCCGCACCGCCGACGATGTTGGCCTGGGCGATGCCCAGCGGCTCCCAGATCGCGGACATCGCCGGGATGGCGGGCATCGGATCGGCGGTTTCGGCGGCCTCGGCGAAGATCATCAGGTGCTCGTCCGAGGTCGCGATCTCCTCACGGAGCTGGAGGTTCACCGGGGGCAGCGGGTTGGCCTCGTACATGGCCTGGGCGACGTCGGGGGAGGTGGCGACATCGGTCATGAACTGCTGGGCGAAGCCGGCGTTGGCCGCATTCGAGGCCACATAGAAGGAGTTCACGCCGGCGAACGGCGCCGCCGGCTCCATGCCCTCGAAGCCGGGGACCGGGGAGACGGTGAAGTCGATGCCCGAGTCGCGCACGTCGGCCAGGGCCCACGGGCCGGAGATCAGGTACGCGGCCTTGCCCTCGGCGAACAGGGAGATCGAGTTGTCGCCGGTGATGGAGTTCTTCAGCACGCCCTGCTCCCCGAGCTCGGAGATCTTGTCCGCCGCAGCGAGCGAGCCCTCCTTGCCGACACCCAGGTCGGAGGGGTCGAGGTTGCCCTCGGAGTCCTTGCCGAACAGGTAGCCGCCGGCCGAGGTGTAGATCGGCTGCATGTGGTACGGGTCCCCGGACTCGCCGATCGGGAGCGAGAGGATGTTCTCGGCTCCGCCGGCCTCGCCGGCGGAGATGAGCTCCTCGAGGGTGCCGGGCTCCGCGACGTCGGTGAGCTCGTTGTTGGCGAACAGCGCGAGGGTCTCCACCGCGTAGGGCACTCCGTAGGTCTGGCTGTCGTAGGTGATGGCGTCGATGCCGACCGGGGCGATGGTGTCCGCCACGTCGGAGGGCAGCTGCACGGGCGAGATCGCGCCGTTCTGCACCAGGTTGCCGATCCAGTCATGAGCGCCCATGGTGACGTCCGGACCGTTGCCGGCCTGGTTCGCGGTGATGAAGTTGGCCTGCAGCTCGTCACCGGGGACGACCTCGACGACGACCTCGATGCCGTTCTCCTCGCCCCAGGTCTTCGCGGAGGGCTCCAGCGCGGGAGCCTTCTCCTCGTCGGCCCAGATGACCAGGCGCCCGGCCGAGGCGCCGCCGCCCGCACCGCCGCCGTCGGAGGGATCGCTGCCGGTGCCACCACCGGTGTCCGAGTTCGAGCCGCCGCAGGCGGCGAGCAGCGTGGTCCCGGCGGCGAGGCCACCGAGGGCGAGGAAGCTCTTTCGACGAATCTGCACGTCTTCTCCTTTGAATCGTGGAGCGGCCGCCTCCCGTGGCGGTGCTCGATGGCGCAACACTAGAACACGGAGCCTCTTCCGTGCAAGAATACGCAAGAACTTGCAGATATCGATTCGGCCACGGGCGACGACGCACGAGGTCTGGAAGGATGAGGCCATGGCTCGACTCATCGACATCGCCCACGCCGCCGGGGTCAGCGAGGCGACGGTCTCCCGCGTGCTCAACGGGAAGGTCGGCGTCAACGAGGCGACCCGCGTGTCCGTGCTGGACGTCGCGCGGCGGCTGGGGAGGGATGTGGGGCCGGAGGCGGTCGGCTCGGGCCCGCTGGTCGGCGTGCTGGTGCCGGACCTGGACAACCAGGTCTTCGCCGCCTGGGCCGAGCGCATCGAGGCCGAGCTCTTCGAGCGCGGCGCCGCCACCCTGGTGGCGATGCGGGCCCGCACGGTGGAGCGCGAGAGAGAGATCTTGCACCGGTTCTTGCATTGCGGGGTCGAGGCGATCATCGTCGTCTCCGGCCACCACGCCCAGCATCGCGGCCCCGTCGAGCACTACCGCGAGGTCATCGCCGGGGGCACCCCGCTGGTGCTCGTCAACGGCGTGCGGGACGACCTCGATGCGGCCTTCCTCTCCACGGATGACGAGCATGCGATGCGACTGACCCTCACCCACCTCCAGGACCTCGGCCATCGTCGGATCGGTCTCGCGGTGGGCGATGAGCACACCTGGCCGGTGCGCGAGAAGCTCGCGGTGTTCGACGAGGTCGCCGCCACCCATCCCGCCGGGGCCTGGCCCACCGCCTTCACCGACTTCTCCTACGCGGGCGGGTACGAGGCCGCCCGCGACCTGGTCTCCCGTGAGGTGACCGCCATCGTGTGCGGCTCGGACGTGATGGCCGCGGGCGCGCTGGAAGCCATCCGCGCCCTGGGTCTGCGCGTGCCCGAGGACGTGTCCGTGGTCGGTTACGACGACGTGTTCTGGGCGGCGGTGACGAACCCGCCGCTGACCACGGTGCGGCAGGCCGTGCCCTCGTTGGCCCGCGCCGCCGTGCGCACCGCGCTCAGCGGCGGTCAGGACTCCCGTCGGCCGCCGCGCACGGAGGTCGTGGTGCGCCCGCAGCTGATCGTGCGAGGCTCGACCGCGGCCGCCCCGGGGACCTCGGCCCCGGGCCCGGCTGCCCTGGACGCCGCGGACGGATGAGGGCCGCCGGGCCCGTTAGCATGGACGGGTGAGCGAACCGATCATCTCCCGCAGCAGCTACGACACCGCCAAGACCCGCAGCGACGAGCTCTGGGCGAGGATCGCCTCCGACCCCTCGGGCCTGCGGATGCTGACCGGCGACCGTCCCACCGGGGCGCTGCACATCGGGCACTACTTCGGCTCGCTGGCCAACCGGGTCCGGCTCCAGGACGCCGGCATCGAGACCTGGGTGCTGGTGGCCGACTACCAGGTGATCACCGACCGCGACGTGATCGGTGACATCCACGGGTCGGTGCGCGAGCTGCTGACCGATCACCTCGCCATCGGGCTGGACCCCGAGCGCTCCACCTTCTTCGCCCATTCGGCGGTGCCGGCACTGAACCAGCTGATGCTGCCGTTCCTCTCGCTGGTCACCCAGCCCGAGCTGGAGCGCAATCCCACGGTGAAGGCGGAGCTCGCCGCCGCGGGGAAGTCCGCCATGGGCGGGCTGCTGCTGACCTACCCCGTCCATCAGGCGGCGGACATCCTGTTCTGCGGCGGCAATGTGGTGCCCGTGGGCCGGGACCAGCTGCCCCACATCGAGCAGACCCGCGTCATCGCGCGCCGCTTCAACGAGCGCTACGCGGGTGGCGAGCAGGTCTTCACCGAGCCGGACGCGCTGCTGTCCGAGGCACCGACCATCCTCGGGCTGGACGGTGACCACAAGATGAGCAAGTCCCGGGGCAACACCGTGATGCTGCGGATGGACGAGGCGGAGACCGCCAAGAAGATCAAGAAGGCCAAGACCGACTCCGAGCGGGTGATCACCTACGACCCGGACGGCCGCCCGGAGGTCGCGAACCTGCTGACCATCGCCGCGCAGTGCACCGGCCGCTCTCCCGAGCAGATCGCCGAGGAGATCGGCGACAAGGGCTCCGGCACGCTGAAGGTGATGACCGCCGAGGTGCTCAACGAGCATCTGGCGCCGATCCGGGCACGTCGCCGGGAGCTCGAGCAGGACCCCGGCTACCTGTTCTCCGTGCTCCGGGCGGGCAACGAGCGGGCCAACGAGGTCGCCGAGGCCACCCTCGCGCGGGTGCGCGAAGTGATGGGGATGGTCTACTGAGCCACCGCGCGAGGTCCGACGCCGATTGACCGTTCCGACCTCGTCTGACCGTTCCGTCGCCGTCTGACCGTTCCGACGTCGTCTGACCGTTCCGACGTCGCCTGACGGCGGGGAGCGACGGGCGGCGAGGAGCGACCGGCGCCGGAGAGCTCAGAGGCGGCTCGAGCTGCCGGCCTCCGAGAACCCGTCGGCGGCGGGGGAGTCGCCGGCGGTGCGCGAGGCCCCGGTGCCCGCGGACCGGCGGTGGCTCTCCAGCGCCGACGCGGACCGTGAGGTCCAGCTCGAGTACCACAGCAGCGGACTGAGGGTCCAGAACACGTCCCCGACCTGCGACGCATCGCGCTCCAGCGCGTGCCGACGGCCGCGCACCGAGCGGTATCCGCGCTCCTGGACGTCTCCCGCGGATCGCCGCAGCACCTCGCGTTCCTCCTCGTCCGCCGCGAGGCGGTCGATGCGTCCCTCCTGGAGGCGGGCGACGGCGGCCGAGAGCTCCCGGGTCAGGGTGTCGAGGCGTTCGAGGGCGGAGTCGGGGTCGATCCGCTCCGCCTCCAGATCGGCCGTCAGGGTGTCGAGCTCGACGGCGATGTCCCCGCCCAGCTCCCGCACGTCGGCCGAGGCGGCCGCCTCCTGCTCGGACCGGTCGGACTCCTCGGGCAGGGCGCTGCCCAGAGCGCTGAGCGAATCGCGCAGCGGCCGCAGCTCGCGCTCCCAGGCCGTGCGCCAGACCCCCTCCCGGCGCAGCAGGTCGCTGGTGGCGAGCAGATCGTCGTCGGCCTCGTCGAGGTGGCGCACGGCGGTCCCGAAGCTGCGTGCCAGCGATCGCTCCGATCCGGTCAGACCCCAGGTCCAGCTCCGCTCCCGGGGCGCCGGGAGGCGCTCGTGCAGCTGCTCGGCCGCCTCCAGGCGTCGTCGGAAGTCCTCCTGGGCGGCCAGGGCCGCCCGAGCGTAGGGGGAGGACGACGGCAGGGTCCGGGCCGCCTCCTCGGTGCGGGCGCGCCCCTGCTGCACCTCGCGGTAGCGGGGCAGCGCCGCCTCCACCCGGCGACGAGCGGTGCGCCGGCCGACCAGGGCGGCGGCTGCCAGGATCACCAGGGCGACGACGACGATCGCGGCGGCCGCTCCGAGGGCCGGGTGCTGCCACCACGAGCGGTCCAGCAGTCCGCCGTACTTCTGCGTGCCGGCCTCGAGGGCGTCAGCCCATCGTCCGTCCTCCGCATCCGGCTCCATCGCGTCCCGGACCGCCTCGGTGCCGCTCTCGTCGAGCGCCACCTCGCCACCGGCGAAGGTGCCGAAGAGCTCGTGCGCGGGGTCCAGGGCGAGGATCACGGTGCCCTCGGCGACCTGCTCGCCGTCCTCGGACAGCAGCTCCGGGTCGGCGTCGCGCGCATGGGTCACCACGGCATCGTTCAGGGCGGTGGCCTCGGCGGGGTCCGAGCCGTACTCGGTGACGTCGAGCACCACGACCGCCAGATCCACCTCCGTGCGGAAGTCCGTCTCCTTCAGGCGGGCCTGCAGCAGCTCGGGGTCCACCTCGCCGGTGGTGTCGGTGACGCTCACCGAGTGCGGTGGGGCGGCCTGGGCCGGCTGGGGCGCCAGGAGCAGCGACATCACCAGCGCCAGGGTCAGGACGAGCATCACGCCGGCCCGCCGGAGGAATCGGCGGGGCGGCAGCGGGCTGGTCACGGTCGGGGACGACATACCCCGAGACTAGGGCGGAGGTGGCCCGATGCCCGGGCGACCTTCGTCGAGAAGTCCTCGGCGTGTCGTCGGATCGACCCGCGATCCGCCCGGTGCTCTCCGCCTGGACGCCCGAGCGACCGGGGCGGTTATGATGATTCCAAGCGCACCTTTGGGTCACGTCCCGAGTGGCCCGTTCATCGAGGAGGAAGCATGCCTGTCTACGAGAACGTCTCCGAACTGGTCGGACGAACCCCGCTGGTCAAGCTCAACCACCTGGGCGATGACGTCCGGGCCACCGTGCTCGCGAAGCTCGAGTTCTACAACCCCGCCAACTCCGTCAAGGACCGCATCGGCGTGTCCATGATCGACGCCGCGGAGAAGTCCGGCCAGCTGCAGCCGGGAGGCACGATCGTCGAGGCCACGAGCGGCAACACCGGCATCGCCCTGGCCATGATCGGCAGCTCGCGCGGGTACAAGGTCGTCCTGGCGATGCCGTCGTCGATGTCGAAGGAGCGTCGCATGCTGCTGCGCGCCTTCGGTGCCGAGCTGGTCCTGACCGAGCCCTCCGGGGGCATGAAGGGCGCGGTCGAGAAGGCCGAGGAGATCGCCGCCGAGACCGGCGCGGTCCAGGTCAAGCAGTTCGACAACCCCGCCAACGCCGAGATCCACCGCCGCACGACCGCCGAGGAGATCTGGAGCGACACCGAGGGCGACGTCGACGCCGTGGTCTCCGGCATCGGCACCGGCGGCACGATCACCGGTGTCGGCCAGGTGCTCAAGGAGCGCAAGCCCGCGGTGAAGATCATCGCCGTCGAGCCCGAGGAATCCGCGATCCTCAGCGGCGGTGCCGCCGGACCGCACAAGATCCAGGGCCTGGGCGCGAACTTCGTGCCGACCGTGCTGGACACCGAGATCTACGACGAGGTCGTCGACATCGACGCCGAGACATCGATGGAGCGCGCCCGGACCGTGGCACGCACCGAGGGCCTGCTGGTGGGCATCTCCTCGGGTGCCGCGATCGAGGCCGCTGCCCGCGTCGGCGCCCGGGAAGAATACGCCGGCAAGACCATCGTGGTGGTGCTGCCGGACTTCGGCGAGCGCTACCTCTCGACCCCGCTGTTCGCCGAGTACGCGGACTGAGTGCGACCATGGTCGGCTCTCTGACCGGCGGCCTCGCCGACCGGGTGCTGGGTACCGTCGCGACGCTCCGGGAGGACGTCGCGGCGGCGCGGCGGCGCGACCCCGCCGCCACGGACGATCTCGCGCTGCTGCTGACGTCCCCGGGACTGCATGCGATCTGGACCCACCGCCTCGCCCACCGGCTCTGGTCGCGCGGGGCGAGGCTCCCGGCCCTGGTCATCGCGCAGGGGGCCCGCTCGATCACGGGGGTCGAGATCCATCCCGGCGCCACCATCGGGCGGCGCTTCTTCATCGACCACGGGATGGGTGTGGTGATCGGCGAGACCTCCGAGGTCGGTGACGACGTCATGCTCTACCACGGCGTCACCCTCGGGGGCCGCTCCATGGAGCGCGCCAAGCGCCACCCCACGGTCGGGGACGGCTCGACCATCGGGGCGGGGGCGCGCGTGATCGGCCCCGTCGTCATCGGGCACGGGGCCCAGATCGGTGCCAACGCGGTGGTCGTGGGGGACGTCCCGGCGCTGGCCACCGCCGTCGGCGTGCCGGCGAAGGTGCGCACCGAGGCCGCGCATCCCGAGGAGCAGATGGACCCCGCGATCTGGATCTGAGGGCGGGGCCGCGAGCGCGGACCCCGCTCGCACGCGCCAGGAGCAGGAACGACGCGAAAGTCTCAGAAGGGATCGAGGAACGAGGTCCCGCCCACGCGGTGCAGACCGCGCTCCCAGTCCGGGAGCACCTCGTGGGCGTCCTCGGCGATCACGTGGTCGAAGACCGCCCGCATCGAGGGGTCGGGCGGCGGAGCGGTGTCCACCAGCACGGTCGTGGCCCCGTGGGCCTTGGCCACCGGGGCCAGCTGCGCCGCGGGGAACACCGTCCCGCTGGTGCCCACGGCGACGAACAGGTCCGCCCGCCGGGCCAGGCGCATGCCGAGCTCGAGGGCATCCGGCGGCAGCATCTCGTCGAACAGCACCACGGCCGGCCGGGTCGGAGCACCGCAGACGGGGCAGGTCGCGGGCACCCCATGATCCTCCGGGCGGGACCCCGAGCCGGGTCGCAGCCGGCCCCGCCAGGGGCATTCCGGGTCCAGACAGCGCGCGTGCAGGGCGCTGCCGTGCAGCTCGGCGACGACCTCGCTGCCCGCCGCCTGGTGCAGCCCGTCGATGTTCTGCGTGATCACCGGGGCACCCAGGCGCGCGATCGCACGGTGGCCCGGCGTGGGTCCGTGCTCCGTCGCGATCCGCGCCATCCGGCCCCAGACGCTCCACAGCTGGGGCAGCGTGTCCGGCAGCAGCTCGGCATGCATCGCCTGCTCGGTCTCCGGTTCCAGGGCCCACAGCCCGTCGGGGCCGCGGAAGGTCCCCAGCCCCGTGCGGGCGCTGATCCCCGACCCCGTGAGGAAGACGATCTCCTCGTGCTGCGGGCCCGGGACGAAGCGCCCCGGCGTCGTCACCACTCCTCGTGCTCGCGCGAATCCCAGGCCGCGTCCTCGCCGAGATCGAGCGTGGCCAGCAGCTCCCGATCGGCATCGTCCAGGCGCACGTGCTCCAGGGTCGCGTTGTCGCGCTGGCGCCGCGGGTCCGAGGACTTCGGGATCACCACGATGCCCTGGTCGACGGCCCAGCGCAGCGAGATCTGCGAGGTGGTGGCCCCGTGCTTCTCGGCGAGCTTGCGCAGGGCGAACTGGGCATCCAGGCCGTCGCGGCCGGCGAGCGGGCCCCACGCCTCGGTGAGGATCCCGTGCTCGCGGTGGAAGGAGACCGCCTCACCGCGCTGCAGGGCAGGGGAGAGCTGGATCTGGTTCACCTCGGGCCACACGCCCGTCGCGTCGACCAGCTCTGTCAGCTGCTCGGGGCGGAAGTTGGAGACCCCGATGTGCAGGGCCTTCCCCTCCTCCTTCAGGTCGATCAGGGTCCGCCAGGTCTCCAGGGCGAGTCCGCGCGAGGGGTTGGGCCAATGGATCAGCACCAGGGCGGCGCGGGGGAGCCCGAGGCGGCGCAGCGACTCGAGGAATCCGGTGCGGGTGGCCTCGCGGCCCTGGTCGCCTCCGGCGATCTTGGTGGTCACGAGCACGTCATCGGGGTCGACGCCGCTGACCCGCACGGCCTCGCCGACGGCGGCCTCGTTGCCGTACTGCGCCGCCGTGTCCAGCAGGCGGTAGCCCGATCCCAGCGCCGCGGCGATCCCGTCGACCGCGCCGCGGCCCTTCATGCTGGAGGTCCCGAAGCCGATCAGCGGGAACGAGGTGCCGTCGGCCAGGGTGGTGGTGGGGATCGACAGCGTGGGGGTCGACAGCGGGGTGTTCGACGGGGTGGTCATGGAAGCCTCCTGCAGGGGACGGGAGCGGACACCACCAGCGTAGTCATCCCCGCCGGGCAGGGGCGGGAACGTCTGTTACCGTGCGGACACCCGACGTCTCGATGAGGAGATTTCCCATGCCCGTTGCGCCCATCGCGCCCTCCGGAGTGCCTGACGAGATCTCCCCGCTGCGCCGGGTGATCGTCCACCGCCCCGGCCCCGAGCTCGAACGCCTCACCCCGGACTCCCGCGAGGAGTTCCTCTTCGACGAGGTGCTCTGGAGGGGTCGCGCCGAGGCGCAGCACGAGGAGTTCTCCGCCCTGCTGCAGGCCGAGGGCGTCGAGGTGCTCGAGCTGACGGATCTGCTCACCGATGTCCTGGAGATCCCCGACCTGCGTGCGCGCCTGCTGGCGCGGGCGCTGGATCCGGCGGTGCTCGGGGACATCGCCGTGCAGGACCTCACCGAGGCGCTGGAGGAGATGCCCTCGGCCCGGCTGGTCGAGGTGATGATCGCGGGGATCACGGTGGCGGAGCTGCGGGGGCTGGGCGTCAGCCCGCGCTCGATCGCGCTGCAGCGGGTGCCCGAGGAGCATCTCGTGCTGGATCCGCTGCCCAACCATCTGTTCACCCGCGACCCCTCGGCCTGGATCGGTGACACGGTCTCGGTCAGCCCGATGCGCCACGGCGCCCGACGCCGCGAGAGCCTGCACCTGGAGGCGATCTACCGCCACCATCCGTCCTTCGACGGGGCCGCCGGCCCGCGGCGTCTGCTGGGTCGGGACGGGGCCGGTGCCGCGACCGTCGAGGGCGGGGACGTGATGATGCTGTCGCCGCAGGTGGTCGCCGTCGGCATCTCGGAGCGCACCAGCGCGGTCGGGGTCGAACGGCTCGCCGCGGACCTGCTCGAGCACGGCCCGGTCCAGCGGGTGATCGCGATCGCCCTGCCGCATCGACGCTCCATGATGCACCTGGACACCGTCACCACCGTCGTCGACCAGGAGTCGATGCTGCGCTACGGACCGCTGGGCATGCTGGAGACCTTCGAGATCGAGCGCCCGGGGGAGAGGCTGGTCTCGCGCGCCCGCGCGGCGGACGAGATGGACGACGTGCTCGCCCGGGGTCTCGGGGTCGAGAGCCTGCGCGTGCTCAGCGCCGGACTGGATCCGTACACCGCGGCGCGCGAGCAGTGGGACGACGGGTGCAACGTCCTCGCGATCGCCCCGGGCCGGGTGGTCGCCTACGAGCGGGCGGCGGCGACCAATGATTATCTGCGGGCCCAGGGGGTCGAGGTGCTGGAGTTCGCCGGGGACGAGCTCGGGCGCGGGCGCGGCGGGCCGCGCTGCATGAGCTGCCCCGTCTCCCGCGGCTGAGGGACCGCGCAGGAGATCCGGGGCCGACGCACGACTCCGGGGCCGATCATCCCCGCGCGAGGCTCTGCGCCGGGGAGGCCGCATGGCGGAGAGGCCCCGCGCGGTGTCGGGGACGATCCTCAGCGACGCGTGGGTGGCGGCGGATCCGCCGCCGTCTGCAGCGTCTGCGCCTGCTGCGGCAGCGGTTCGGTCAGCGAGCGCTCGAGCAGCAGCTGCTGGGTGCCGAACTCCTCCAGGCCCTTGCGGACGGTGAAGCCGAGCTTGCGCAGCAGGGTGACGCTGCGCTTGTTGCGGGTCTGGCTGATCGCGATCACGTGCTCGTCCTCCAGCTCGGTGCGCGCCCACGACAGCAGGGCGATGCACGATTCGGCGGCGAAGCCCTGCCCGGTCCACTCCGGCAGCAGCGCATAGGACAGCTCCAGCTCGCCGCGGTCGTAGTCCAGCGTGATCGAGCCGATCATGGTGTCGTCCTCGGCCAGGGCCAGAGCCCAGCGACCCCAGCTCAGCCCCAGCGGGGAGAGCTCGAGAGCCTGCCGCGAGGCGTAGTCCACCGACCCGCCGAGGTACTCGCGGGTGACGGGATCGGTCATCAGGCGGATCATCGTCGCGCGGTCCTCATCGCCCGGCGGTCGGATCACCAGCCGGGGGCTTCGAATCCGCACCGGCCAGTCGCTCGTGCCTTCCTTTGTCACGGCCCCACCGTACAAGGTCACTGCCCGTGCACCCCGGCACTTCCGCCCTGTTGCCGACCTGCTGCCACCCGGGTGCGCTCCGGTTGCCGACGGTTTCCCCACCACGGCACCCGAGCGCCTCGCACGGCGGGCCCGGACGGTATGGTGAGCCCTGCGGCACACCGACGTGCCGTGAACTGCCGGCTCACGGGAACGTGCCGCGGATGCCGAGGGGCGAGGATCCCGCCCCGTGACGAGAAGGAGCACCATGGAGCAGGCCCTGCGCAGCACGGCGCTGGAAGCGGTCCACGAGTCGCTCGGCGCGACCTTCACAGATTTCGCGGGCTGGCGGATGCCGGTGCGCTACGGCTCGGACCTCGCCGAGCACGCCGCGGTCCGCGAGCGTGCGGGGCTGTTCGACCTCAGCCACATGGGCGAGGTCCACCTGCGGGGCCCGCAGGCGGGGGAGGCCCTCGACCACGCGCTGGCCGGGAAGCTGTCCGCGATGTCCGTCGGCCGCGCGAAGTACTCGCTGCTGCTGACCGAGGACGGCGGCGTGATCGACGACGTCATCACCTACCGCCTGGCCGACGACCACTTCGTGACGGTCGCCAACGCCTCCAATGCGGCCGTCGACGCCCAGGAGCTCATCGCCCGCGCCGCCGGCTTCGACGTCGAGGTCGACGACGCCTCGGACCGCACCGCGCTGATCGCCGTCCAGGGGCCCCGCAGCGAGGAGATCCTGCTGCGGGCCCTGACCACGGGCGGGAGCGGCGTCGAGGGCATCGGCGCCGAGGACCTCACCGCGATGAAGAACTACCGCTTCGCCGCCGGGACCTACCGCGGCCAGGAGCTCCTCGTCGCCCGCACGGGATACACCGGGGAGGACGGCTTCGAGCTGTACATCCCCAGCGATCTCGCCGTCGCCCTGTGGGAGCAGGTCACCGCTGCCGGCGGCGAGGACCTCACCCCCTGCGGGCTCGCCTGCCGCGACACCCTCCGGCTCGAGGCCGGGATGCCGCTGTACGGCAACGAGCTCTCCCGCGAGCTGTACCCCGCGCAGTCGGGGATGGGACGCGTGGTCGCCCTGAAGTCCAAGGGGGACTTCGTCGGCCGAGCGGGCATCGAGGCGGCGGACCTGACCGATCGTCCCGTCCTGGTGGGCCTGGTCGCCGAGGGACGTCGCGCCGCCCGCGCCGGCTCCGAGGTGCGGGACGGGCAGGGCCGCGCGGTCGGGGCGATCACCTCCGGCGCGCTGTCCCCGACGCTCGGTCATCCCATCGCCATGGCCTTCGTGTCCTCGCACGTCGCCGACGAGGGCACCGAGCTCGTCGCCGACGTCCGCGGCAAGGACCTGCCCGTCCGGGTGGTCGCTCTGCCGTTCTACCGGCACGGCTGACCCTCCGACCTCCCTGCTCGACCCCTCGTATGATCCCCGATTCCCCTCCAGGAAGGACCATCCTCATGACCGCAGAGCTCCTCTACAGCAAGGACCACGAGTGGGTCCGCGTCGTCTCCGACGGTGTCGCCGTGATCGGCGTGACCGATTATGCCGCCGAGCAGCTCGGCGACGTGGTCTATGTCGACCTGCCCGAGTCCGGTGACGAGATCTCCGCCGGCTCCGAGATGGGCGAGATCGAGTCCACCAAGTCGGTCTCGGATCTGTTCTCCCCGATCTCCGGCACCGTCTCCGAGATCAACCAGGCGGTCGTCGACTCCCCGGAGCTGGTCAACTCCTCCCCGTTCGACGACGGATGGCTGCTCACCGTCAGCTTCGACGCGCTGCCCGAGGACCTGCTCGGCGCCGAGGACTACAAGGCCTTCACCGCATCCTGAGACCGAGCCGTCCGGAGGCGGCCGCCCCGAGGAATCCAGGAGCGGCCGCCTCCGCCACGGCGCATGCACCCACCGAGAACCGCGAGACCAGGGGCACTGCTGAACCATGACCGACATGACCGATCCATCCGTGCTCGAGCACGACTCCTTCGTCCGCCGCCACGTCGGCACCGATCACGAGGCCCAGCGCCACATGCTCGAGGTCCTCGGCCACGAGACCCTGGACCAGATGCTGAAGGCGGCGGTGCCCAGCACGATCCTGCTGGAGAACGACGGCGCCGAGGCCGCCTCGGTGGTGCCCCAGGGGGCCACGGAGCCTGCCGCGCTGCAGGAGCTGCGGGAGCTGGCGGACCGCAACACGGTGCGCCGCTCCCTGATCGGCATGGGGTATCACGGCACCCACACCCCCGCGGTGATCCAGCGCAATGTGCTGGAGAACCCCGCCTGGTACACCGCCTACACCCCGTACCAGCCCGAGATCTCCCAGGGCCGCCTCGAGGCGCTGCTGACCTTCCAGACCATGATCTGCGACCTCACCGGGATGGACGTCTCCAACGCCTCCACCCTCGACGAGGCCACGTCCGCCGCCGAGGCGCTGATGCTGGCTCGGCGCACCGCCAAGCGCAACGGCACCGTGTTCTACGTGGACTCGGACGCCCTGCCCGCGACCAAGGCCGTCCTGCGCGGCCGGACCGATGGGCTCGGCATCGAGCTGCGCGAGCGGGACTTCGCCGCCGACGGCGCCCCCGAGGGCCAGTACTTCGGCGCGCTCATCCAGTACCCCGGGGCCTCCGGCCGCGTGTGGGACCCCAGCGAGGTGATCGCCGAGGTCAGGTCCACCAGGGCCGTCGCGATCGTCTCGGCGGACCTTCTGGCCCTGACGATGCTGTCCTCCCCGGGATCCCTCGGCGCCGACGTCACCGTCGGATCCTCCCAGCGCTTCGGCATCCCCATGGGCTTCGGCGGCCCGCACGCCGGGTTCGTCGCGGTGCGCAAGGGTCTCGAGCGCCAGCTGCCGGGGCGACTCGTCGGGGTCTCGGTCGACGCCGACGGCAATCCAGCCTACCGGCTGTCGCTGCAGACCCGCGAGCAGCACATCCGCCGGGAGAAGGCCACCAGCTCGATCACCACCGCCCAGGTGCTGCTGGCCGTCATGGCCGCGATGTACGCCGTCTACCACGGCCCCGAGGGCCTGACCCGGATCGGGCGCCTCGTCGCCGACCGCACGGCGACCCTCGCCGACCACCTCGTCGTCAGCGGGTTCGAGCTGACCGCCGAGGCCTTCTTCGACACCCTCGAGGTCCGGGCCACGGGCCGGGCCCAGGACATCGCCGCGAAGGCGGCCGAGGCCGGGTACCTGGTCCACACCGTCGGCGACGACCTCGTCCACCTCTCGCTCGACGAGACCGTGACCGACGACGACCTGCGGGCGATCGCGGCCGTCTTCGACGGATTCGCGCCGGACCCCGGTCATGAGCTCGCGGACGTGGGCTCGGGCACGGACTGGGGAACCCTGGTGCGCCAGGACGCGTTCCTGACCCACCCGGTGTTCTCCTCCTTCCGCTCCGAGACCGCGATGATGCGCTACCTGCGCCGCCTGTCGGACCGCGATTTCGCCCTGGACCGCGGGATGATCCCGCTGGGCTCGTGCACGATGAAGCTGAACGCCGCCACCGAGATGGCCGGCATCACCTGGGCCTCCTTCAACGCCGTCCACCCCCTCGCACCGCGCGAGGACGTCGAGGGCTACCTGGAGATGATCACCCAGCTGGAGACCTGGCTGGCCGACCTCACCGGATACGACACGGTCTCCCTGCAGCCCAACGCCGGCTCCCAGGGGGAGATCGCGGGCCTGCTCGCGATCCGCGCCTATCACGCCTCCCGCGGCGAGAGCGGACGCGAGGTGTGCCTGGTGCCGAGCTCGGCGCACGGCACCAACGCCGCCTCCGCCGTGATCGCCGGACTGCGCGTGGTGGTCGTCGACTCCGATGCGAGCGGCAACATCGACCTCGACGACCTGAAGCAGAAGATCAAGGACCACGGCGACGAGCTCGCCGCCATCATGATCACCTACCCCTCCACGCACGGCGTGTACGAACAGGAGGTGCGCACCGTCTGCGAGCTGGTCCACGACGCCGGCGGGCAGGTCTACGTCGACGGCGCGAACCTCAACGCCCTGCTGCAGGTGGCCCGTCCCGGCGAGTTCGGCGGGGACGTCTCCCACCTGAACCTGCACAAGACGTTCTGCATCCCCCACGGCGGCGGCGGGCCCGGCGTCGGCCCCGTCGCGGCCAAGGCGCATCTGGCGCCGTACCTGCCGGGTCACCCGGGCATCCAGCAGGCTGAGCACCCGGTCACGGGGCAGGGCGCGCAGCCCCACGGCGGCAGCCCGGTCTCGCAGGCCCCCTACGGGTCGGCGTCGATCCTGCCGATCTCCTGGACGTACATCCGGCTGATGGGACCCGAGGGGCTGCGGCACGCCACCGCCGCCGCGGTGCTCGCGGCCAACTACATGGCCCATCGCCTCTCGGAGTCCTTCGAGATCCTCTACACCGGGGAGAACGGCCTGGTCGCCCACGAGTGCATCGTGGACCTGCGCCCCTTCACGGCCCGCACCGGGGTCACCGTCGACGATGTCGCCAAGCGGCTGATCGACTACGGGTTCCACGCCCCGACCATGTCCTTCCCGGTGGCCGGGACCTTCATGGTCGAGCCGACGGAGTCCGAGGACCTCGCCGAGATCGACCGTTTCGTCGAGGCGATGCTCATGATCGCCAAGGAGGCCGAGGAGATCGTCTCCGGCACCTGGGCGAAGGACGACAACCCGCTGGTGAACGCCCCGCACACGGCCGCAGCGATCGCCACGGGGGAGTGGACCCATCCCTACTCGCGGGAGGTCGCCGTCTACCCCGGCAGCTGGACCGCGCCCGAGGACCTCTCGACGCACGACAGCGCGCAGATGCGGATCCAGTCCAAGTACTGGCCGCCGGTGCGTCGCGTCGACCAGGCCTACGGCGACCGGAACCTGGTGCCGACCTGGCCGCGCGAGACGGACTGAGGTTCCCGCGGCGCAGCGGGCACGGTGCGGCGGGAGCGACCTCTCGGCGGCTCGTGAACAGCTGTGACGCCCGGTTTCCGGCCGGGGCGCCCGGGCCATACCCTCGTGAGCATGACCGAGATCCTCACCACCCATGCCGGTTCCCTGCCTCGCAGCGAGGAGCTGATCGCTGCCAACGCCGCGCGCCCCGTCGGCGCGGACGGACTGACCCCCGCCCCGACCGACGAGTTCCGCGAGGTGCTGCGCCAGGCGGTCACGGACGTCGTCGCCCGCCAGCGCGAGATCGGCATCGCGATCCCCAACGACGGCGAGTACGGACACCTGATGGGCTCGGCCGTGAACTACGGCTCCTGGTGGTCCTACATCTTCGACCGCGTCAGCGGCCTCGAGCTGACCGGCAGCGACCACTTCTCCAGCGAGCCGGTGCGCTCCGGCCCGGGCGACGTGCGCCTGACGACCTTCCCCGACCGGCGCGACTGGACGATCTTCGCCGACGCCTATCAGGACCCCACCTCGGGCATCACCGTCGGCGGCCAGGCCACCTTCCCGGCGGCGACCGGCGAGATCTCCTACTCGGACACCGGCCGCGAGCTGGGCGCCCAGGACGTGGCCAACGTCCGCGCGGCACTCGAGGCGGCCGGCTACGACCGCGGCTTCCTCAACGCCCTCTCCCCGGGCTCGGGCAGCCGCATCGTCGATGACCACTACGGCGACGAGGACGCGTTCCTCGACGCCTGGGTGGAGGTGATGCGCCCGGAGTACGAGGCCATCGCCGCCGCCGGGCTCACCGTGCAGATCGACGACCCGTCGATCGCCGAGAACTGGGACCAGATCAATCCGGAGCCGAGCGTCGAGGACTACCTCGCCTTCACCCGCAAGCGGGTCGAGGCGGTCAATCGGGCCCTGGTGAACGTCCCCACCGAGCAGACCCGCTTCCACCTGTGCTGGGGCTCCTGGCACGGCCCCCACACCACCGACATCGAGTTCCGCCACATCGCTCCGCTGCTGCTCGAGATCGACGCGAGGTACTACAGCTTCGAGGCCGCCAACGTGCGCCACGAGCACGAATGGACCGTGTGGGAGGACCTCGAGCTGCCCCAGGACAAGGTCCTCGTGCCCGGCATCGTCTCCCATGCGACCAACGTGGTCGAGCACCCCGAGCTGGTCGCCCAGCGCCTGGAGCGCTTCGCGCGCCTGGTGGGCCCCGAGCGGGTCATCGGCTCCACCGACTGCGGTCTGGGCGGACGCATCCACCCGCAGATCGCCTGGGCGAAGCTCGATTCCCTGGTCAGGGGCGCCGAGATCGCGTCCGGGCGGGTCTGAGCGCCGGGGCGCAGCGCCCGCCTCGTCCCGCCCGGGCACGCTCGCCGGCCCGCGGCAGAGCGTGCGCACGGTGGGGGAGCGGCCGGCCGGGCGACGGAGAGTTCACCTCGGCGTCGCCGAGATGTCATGCGGGCGTGGACCCGATTCTGCTCAGGCGGAGGAGTATCGAGGGCGTGAGGATCCTCATCGTTGCCGAATCGTTCCTGCCGCACATCAACGGAGTCACCAACTCGGTGCTCCGCATCGTCGATCACTTCGCCGCCACCGGTGATGAGGTCGCGATCATCGCCCCGCAATGGCCGGGGGCCGAGACCTCGCTGCGCACCTCCTGCGGGCGCACGATCGAGGTGCACCGCGTCCCGTCGGCCCCGCTGCCGGGCTACTCGGCGGTGCGGATCGCCGCGGTCGGCGCCACCTCACTGCGCCGCCGGATCGAGGAGTTCGGGCCCGACGTCGTCCACCTGGCATCGCCCACCGTCCTCGGCGGGAGGGCGATGGTGGCCGCGCAGAAGGCGGGGGTCCCGACCGTCGCCGTGTACCAGACCGACATCCCCGGCTACACCGCGCGCTACGGGATGCCGTTCCTCGCCCGGGCGTCCTGGCGGGCGGTGCGCGAGGTCCACAACCGCGCCACGCTCACCCTCGCCCCCTCCACCACCACCCGGGACGAGCTGATCGAGCACGGCATCGAGCGGGTGGACCTGTGGCGCCGCGGCGTGGACACCTCCTTGTTCTCCCCTGCGCTGCACAGCGCGCCGCTGCGTGCGCAGTACGCGGAGCCCGGCGAGAAGCTCGTGGTGTACATGGGGCGCCTCGCGGCCGAGAAGCAGGTCGCCGATCTGCAGGTCATCCACGACATGCCGGGGGTGCGCCTGCTGATCGTCGGCGACGGCCCCGAACGGGAGGCGCTGCGCCGCCGGATGCCCCGGGCCCGCTTCGCCGGCTTCCGTTCGGGAACCGACCTCGCCGCCCACCTCGCCAGCGCCGACCTCTTCATCCACCCCGGCGAGCTCGAGACCTTCGGCCAGACCATCCAGGAGGCCATGGCCTCCGGCCTGCCCGTGATCGCTCCCCGCCGCGGCGGCCCCGTCGATCTCGTCTCGCCCAGTCGCACCGGGTGGCTGTACACCCCGGGGATGCTCGATGAGCTCCAGGAACAGGCCGCCGACCTGCTGTTCGACGACGCCAAGCGGCGCGCCTTCGGTCGGGCCGCACAGGAGAGCGTGCACAAGCGCACCTGGCCGGTGCTCGCCGAGCAGCTGCGCGGCTACTACCTCTCCGCCCTCGAGAGCCATCGAGGCCTGCTCGGCGCTCGCTGAGCAATCGCGGGTTCGCGGCGTCCGCTCCGCCCGTCGCGGGCTCCGAGGTCGTCGGCCGCCGCTCCGCGCGACCGGGTTGCCGGTGCGCCATCGGCCGACCCATGCGTAGCGGGCTCCCGGTGCGCCATCGGCCGACCCGCCCGTCGCGGGCTCCCGGTTCACAATCGGCCACACAGCTCGCCGCGGCCCCTGCCCGCACGATGGACTGTGTCCTGTCGCCGTTCCCGGCGGCACGGATTCCCGCGGAAAGGACCACCATCATGGCGCAGCGCACCACCCGTCGCCCGCTCATCGGAGTGACCGCAGGGACCCGCGCCATGATGACCGGCGCCTGGGCGGGCCATGACGCCGTGGTGGTCACCGAGCACTACGTGCGGGCGATCCGTGCGGCCGGCGCCCGGCCCGTCATCCTCGCCCCGCAGGACGAGTGGACCGACGAGGAGGTCTCCGAGCTCGACGGACTCGTCCTCACCGGCGGCACCGACCTGGACTCCACGACCTGGGGCGAGGACGCCCTGGCGACCGACATGACCCCGGACCCGGAGCGCGACGCTTTCGAGACGGCGCTGTACCGTGCCGCCCGCCGCGCCGACGTCCCGGTGCTCGGCATCTGCCGCGGCCTGCAGATCATCGTCATCGCCGAAGGCGGCGCACTGCACCGCCATCTCCCGACGGACCTCCCGGCGCATCCCACCACGGGGGAGCGGCCCACCGCGGTGGAGGCCGCCATCGACGCCGACAGCGACCTCGCCCTCGCCCTCGGCACCCGCGCCGAGGTCACCGCTTTCCACCACCAGGGCATCGCCGCCGTCGCCGGGGACCTGCGGGTCGTCGCCCGCCACGAGAGCTCCCTGCCGCTGGCCGTCGAAGCCGCAGCGGGCTCCAGCGTGCTCGCCGTGCAATGGCATCCCGAGATCGACGGGGCCGACGGCGCCGCCGTCTTCGAGAGCCTGCTCACCGCGATCCGCCACCGCGCCGAGTCGGCACCGGCCCCCTCGCTGGTCTAGAATGGGCCCGGACGTCCGCGCCCTCGGACCCCGGTCCGCTGCGGGCGGAACGATCAGGTGACACGGAGGAAGAGCCAGCATGAGCAACGAGCAGGTCACGCGCACCGTCGAGACCACGCAGCGTGATGAGGAGAACCAGACCTCGCACGGCAACAACGTGGTGCTCAGCATCGTGCTGTTCGCCGTGGTGTTCGGCCTCTTCGCCGGTGGCCTCTACGTGATGAGCCTGTTCACGGCCGTGACCTTCGTCGTCGGGCTGGGGATGTGCCTGCTCTCGCTGTTCCTGACCTTCGACCTGGTGCCGCGCTTCCTGTCCTGATCCGTCCCTCGGCATTCTTCGTGCCCGGTCGCCCTCTGGCGGCCGGGCACGTCTCGTCGTGGGGCCGCGCAGCGGTGCCGCCGCGGGCAGGCCGGGTCGCAGATCATTGGAATTCGCGGCCCGGTGCCGGACAATAGGGCCTCGTGAACGTTCACTCGACCGGTGCCCCGCCGACTGCTCCTGTCGCCGCCGACGCGCGCTTCGCCCGGCGGGCGATCTCCCTGCTGTTCTTCCTCAACGGCGCCTCCTTCTGCGCGATCATGCCGCGCTATCCCGAGCTGGTCGAGAGCATCGGGCTGTCCAACACCGCCTTCGGCCTCGCCATCGGCATCGGCCCGGTCGGCGGACTGCTGGCGGGGCTGGGTGCAGCGCGGCTGATGGGTCGGTTCGGCTCCGCCCGCGTCGCCGTCCTCGCACAGATCGTCGCCTCGACCACGCACCTGGCCGTGTACGTCTCCGGGTCCTGGCTGTGGCTCGCGGCGGCGCTCGTGCTGGCCATGGCCGCCGATTCCATCACCGACATCTCGATGAACGCGCACGGCATGCGGGTCGAGCGCCGCTACCGCCGTTCGATCATGAACAGCTACCACGGCTGGTGGTCGCTCGGCGCGGTCGCCGGCGGCCTGATCGGATCGACGTTCGCGCAGATCGGCGTCCCCCTGTGGGTCCAGGGCGTGATCGGGCTGGTCGTCTTCGGCGTCCTCGCGGCGGGATCGCTGCGCTTCATGCTGCCCGGGCACGACGCCACCGAGCGCACCCCCGCGACCGCAGGGCCGTCGGCCGGCTCCGGGGCCGAGGTGCCCGCCGAGGTCGCCCCCAGCGGGGTGAGGATCGCAGGGATGAGCCTGCGTGCGCTGGGTCTGATCTCGGCGCTGGGCATGGTGCTGGTGTTCGCCGGCTCCACCGAGGACGCCGGCAACACCTGGGGCGCGCTGTTCATGACCTCCACCTTCGGGGCGACCCCGTTCTTCGCCGGCATGGCCTTCGTCGCCCTCCAGGGTGCCCAGACCATCGGACGCTTCACCGGGGACGCCGTCGTGGACCGGATCGGAGACCGCGCCACCGCCCGTCTGGGGGCCCTGGTCGGCGCGCTCGGCATGAGCATCGCCATGCTGGTGCCCCACCCGGTCACCGCGCTGATCGGCTTCGCCGCCGCTGGCTGGGGCGTGGCCACCCTGTTCCCCTCCGCCTTCCGCGCGGCCGACGACATGCCGGGCGTCCCGCCGGGGGTGGGGATCACCGTGGTGGGCTGGTTCGCACGCCTGGGATTCTTCGTCACCCCACCGATCGTGGGGGCGCTCGGCGATGCGTTCACCCTGCGCTACGCGCTGTGGATCGTGCCGCTGTACATGCTGGGCATCCTGGTCTTCTCCGGGGTGCTCGAGACCGGTCGGCGGCGGAGCGCACCGGTGAGCGGGGACGACCGGCCCGCGTGAGGCATCGGCTCGTCCGCGTCGACGGTCCGGGGCGCGACCGGCGGAGCACGTCGGGCGGCGGGTCAGAAGCGGGTGATGTCCCCGGCTCCCTCGCGGGCGATCTCGAGCTCACCGGTGGAGAGGTCCACGACCGTGGTCGGCTCGATGCCCACCTCCCCGGAATCGATGATCACGTCGACCTGCTCGCCGAGCAGGTCCTGGACCACCCAGCCCTCCGACGGCGGGTCCTCCTGACCCGGCAGCAGCAGCGTCGAGGAGACGATCGGCTCGCCGAGCGCCTCGACCAGTGCGTGCGCGACCCGGTGGTCGGGGATGCGCACGCCGACGGTGTGCTTCTTGGGGTGCGCCATCCGCCGCGGCACCTCCTTGGTGGCCGGCAGGATGAAGGTGTACGGACCCGGGGTGGCGTTCTTGACCAGGCGGAATGTCGGGTTCGAGACGATCACGAACTGGCCCAGCTGGGCGAAGTCCGCGCACACCAAGGTGAAGTGGTGGTTCTTGTCGACCTGGCGGATGCGACGGATCCGCTCGAGTCCCTCGGTGGCGCCCAGGGAGCAGCCCAGGGCGTAGCAGGAGTCCGTCGGGTACGCGATCAGGCCGCCGTCACGGAGCACGGCGACGGCTTGGTCGACGAGACGCGGCTGCGGGTCGACCGGATGGATGTCGAGGTAGCGGGCACGCCGTGAGGATCTGGCCATGCCCGATGCTACGTCGCCGGATGCGGGGGCGCCACGGGGGTCTCCGCCGCTGCGGTCCCTGTCGCTCGGTGGCCGTCGCTCGGTGGTCGCCGTCGCCGGGGCGGTCCTCGTCGCTCAGGCGACGACGACGAACTCGCGGCCGATCCACTTGGTGCGGCGCAGCCGCAGCACCGCGGTGACCGGGAGCGGTCCCTTGATGTGCGGATAGCCGCGCCCCGCGCCGTCGTCATCGGCCTCGATGTCCACCGCGACACCGGCGGCCTCGACGCGGGCGACGTCGATCTCGAGGATCACGAGGTCCGCCGGCCGTTCGGGGTACACGCGCTTGGCGACCATCGAGACCTGCTCGGGCCAGGAGGCGTGGATGTAGCCGACTTCGGACAGATCGCGGCCCCGGGTGGCCCGGGTGTAGGAGCCCGTCCGGACGGCCGCCTCCCAGGCGGACAGTTCGGTGATGTGCCAGATCAGAGGCGCAGGCATGACCGGCAGTGTACCGTGACCGGCATGGATGAGACCTCCGCCGGGCCGGGCGCGGTGCGCCTGGTCCACGATGACGACCGCGACCGCTACGAAGCCCTCGAGGACACCGAGACGGTCGGTGTCCTCTACTACGGCGACGAGGCGCCGGAGTCCGGGACCGGCACCGTGCGCGACCTCCGCTCGACCGTGGTGGCGCCGGAGCGCTCCGGCCGCGGCATCGGCTCCGCCCTGGTGCGCTTCGCCCTGGACGACGCCCGCGGGCGCGGCTACCGGGTCCGCGCCACCTGCTGGTTCGCCCGCGGCATCCTCTCCGGTCCCGAGTACGCCGACCTGCGCGAGGAATCCGCCGACGACGAAGGGGGCCGGGCCTGATGACGTACCGCATCCTGACCGTGTGCACCGGCAACATCTGCCGCTCCCCGATGGCCGAGTACGCGCTGCGCGACGCCCTGGAGCAGGCCGGGCTCGGCGAGCAGGTCGAGGTGGCCTCCGTCGGGACCACGCGCGAGGAGGTCGGCAACCCGATCGACCCCCGGGCCGGAGCGCTGCTGCGCTCCCACGGCCTCGACCCCTCCGCACACCGCGCCCGCCAGATGAGCTCTCGCGACCTCGGCGACGCCGATCTCGTCCTGGCCCTGGACCACGACCACGTCCGCCCCCTGCACCGCGCCGGCGGGCGGGAGATCATCGACCGCCTCCACATGGTGCGCGACTTCGCCCCCGGTCCGGTCGAGGACACCGGTATCCGTGACCCCTGGTGGGGCGACGAGAGCAACTTCGAGCTCGCCTGGGAGCAGATCACCGAGGCCGCGCCCGGGATCGTCGGGCACGTCCGCACCGCCCTTCAGCGCGCGGGACGATCCGGGGGACGTCCGTGACCGGGCCGACGATCCCCGGGGCCCGCGGTGCGCTGGAGACCGCCGCCGCGCTGCGCAGCGGCGAGCTCGACGCCCTCGAGCTCGCCGAGCAGACCCTGGAGGCCGCCCGCACCGCCGGCGGAGAGGTCGGAGCCTTCGCCCACCTCCTGCCCGACCTCTCCGTCCGGCAGGCCCGCCACGCCGCCGAGACCCTCGCCGCGGGCCGCCGCGCCGGGGAGCTCGAGGAGCTCGCCGCCCGCCACCCCCTGCTGGGCGTGCCGCTGCCGATCAAGGACCTCACCCAGATCGCCGGGCAGCCCTTCGAGGCCGGATCCCTCGCCCTGCGGGGAAACATCGCCGAGGTCACCGACGGAGTGGCCCAGCGGATCCTCGACGCCGGCACCGTGACGATCGGCAAGACCACCACCCCCGAGTTCGGCATGCCCTGCTACACCGAACCGGCGACCGGGTCCCCGGCCCGCACCCCCTGGGACCTGCGTCGCACCGCCGGCGGGTCCAGCGGAGGCGCCGGTGCGGCGGTCGCCCGCGGCATCGTGCCGATCGCGCACGGCTCCGACGGGGGAGGGTCCGTGCGGATCCCCGCCGCCTGCTGCGGAGTGCTCGGCCTGAAGCCCTCCCGCGGACTCATCTCGCCGGGCCCGTACTCCACCGAGGGGATGGGGCTGGGCACCGACGGAGTCCTCGCGCGCAGCGTGCGCGATGTCGCGGCAGGCCTCGACCTGCTCGCCGGCGGGCGACCCGGGGACTTCATGCCCCTGCCGCGCCGCACCGCCAGCTACCTCGATGCCGTCGAGGAGCCGCCGGGCCCGCTGCGGATCGCCGTGCTCGACGAGCCGCTCGCGGCCGAGACCGCCGTGCACCCTGCCGCGCTGCGCGGACTGGATCGCGCCGTGGGGACGCTGCGCGGCCTCGGCCACCGCATCAGCCGGATCCCCGCGCCGTTCACCGCCGAGGACTGGACGGCCTTCATGCCGCTGTGGACCGTCGGGGCCGCCACCATCGCGCTGAGCGAGTCGCAGGAGACCCAGCTGCTCGAGCTCACCCGGTGGCTGCGCGAGCGCGGCCGCACCTACAGCGGCGTCGACCTCGCCGCCGCCCTGGCCGGGGTCCAGACCCTGGCCCGCCGGACCGCGGAGGCCTTCGCCGACTACGACGTGGTGCTCACCCCGGCCCTGTCCGGCCCGCCGGCTCTCCCCGAGGACCTGCAGCTGAGCGAGGGCGCGGCCGACTTCGACGCCCAGCGGGCGTTCACCCCCTGGACCAGCAGCTGGAACATGACCGGCGATGCCGCGCTGGCGGTGCCGATCCACCGCGAGGAGGTCGACGGGACCGAGCTGCCCTTCGGCGTGCAGCTGGGCGCGACCCGCCGCGGAGCCGAGACGCTGCTGCTGCAGCTGGCCGCCCAGCTGGAGGCGCACGACCCGTGGCCGCTGGTGCGCGCGCCCGGGGCCGCATGACCGAGGCGCAGTCCGTCCGTCTCGACATGTGGCTGTGGAGCGCACGGCTGATGCCCACCCGCTCCGCGGCCACCACGGCCTGCCGCGCAGGCCACGTGCGGCGCAACGGGGCCCCGACCAAGGCCGCTCAGCGGGTCGTCGTCGGCGATGAGCTGCGCCTGCGCTCGCCCGGCCGCGAACGGATCTACGTGATCACCCGGATCCTCACCACCCGCGTCGGGTACCCGATCGCGCGCGCGGCGTACGAGGACCACAGCCCCGAGCCGCCGCCGCAGCTGGCCGCCGCCCCGCCCCGCCGCGAGCCCGGCACCGGCAGACCCACCAAGCGCGAACGTCGGGCCCTGGACCGCCTGCGGGGCCGGGACGAGGATCAGCGGCGCTGAGGTGCCCTGGCGCCCTGGTGCCCTGGTGTGCCGGTGCGGACGAGGGCGCGCCGGCCGCATAGCGAAGGGTCGGCCCCGGGGATCGAGATCCCGGAGCCGACCTGCACGGCCGACGCACCTGCGTCAGGCGGTGTGGGAGAGCAGCTCCTGCCGGTTGCTGGTCAGCCGTCCCAGCAGGTGCGTCTCCGTGGCGACGACCTTCGGGTTCGCGCCGTCGGCCAGCAGTCGTTGGCGGATGGAGGCGAGGTCCGCGCTCTCGCGGATGAACCTCTTCATCACGGGCTTCGCGCCGAGCTGATCGGCCCAGCGCTTGCCCTCGCGCCGGCCCTTCCAGGTCGCGAGCATGTCGACCTCCTCATGGGTGAGCCAGCCCTGGTTGGCGTAATCGCCCAGGCGCACCCGGGTCAGACGCGACTCGTCCCAGATCAGTGCGACGATCACCCCCATCCACAGCAGCGACAGGCCCGCTTCGAGGATGTACATCACCACCAGGAACAGCCCGCTGCCTCCGCCGAGGGTGGCACCGAGGTTCCACAGCGCATGCAGCAGCATGCCGGGGATCAGCGCCGGGATGAACACGAGGAAGCCCATCGCCGTGCCCCACTTGCGGGCCACGAAGCCGACGATGATGCCGGTCGCCGAGACGTAGATGGTGTGACCGAAGATGTTCAGCACGCCGCGCATGCCGAACGAGAGCAGCACACCCCAGCCGCCGGCGAGCTCGAGCCCGCGGGTGTAGTAGATGATGTTCTCGGTGAAGGCGAATCCGCCGCCGATCAGGGCGCCGTAGATCAACCCGTCCAACGGCCCGTTGAAGTACCGCCGGGCCAGCACCATCAGCAGCAGCAGGCCGAGGCCCTTGGTGGTCTCCTCGACCAGCGGCGCGCTGATCACCGGGCCGACGAAGGCGACTGCCGCCTCGCTCTGGGTGATCCACCAGGTGAGGTTGGAGTTGAAGGTGTTGATCCAGAAGCTGATGAACGCGGAGATCGCCGCCCCCCAGAACACGGCGATGATCAGCAGCGGGAAGGGCTGCGGGTCCCAACGATCCGCCAGGAACATCACCAGGGCGATCACCAGCAGGGAGATCAGGGCGATGAACGCCGTGACCGGCCACCAGATGGGGTTCGCGCTGGACCCGGAGACGAACCGCAGGAAGAAGAAGCCCAGCACCAGCAGCAGGGCGATGCCCAGGACCACGGCCGCGATCCAGACCAGGATGCTCACCGTCGGCAGCCGGGTGCCGTGCTGGGCGACCTCCTGGACCCGCCGCATCTGGGTGGACCAGGCCGACTGCGGCTGCGCCTGCGCCGGCCGCTGGATCTGCGCCGGGGCGTGGCGCGCCGCGGTGAGACCCGAGGTGGGCCGCACCGAGGTGTCGTAGGCCCGTGGATTGCCGTAGTCGACGTAGCGGGGCTGGGACTGGAAGGACGGAGAGCCCTCGGCGGAGGTCGGTGCACCGGGGCGCGGCCGGCCGTTGGGCATGAACTGCCCGCCCGGCGGCTGGTACGGGGGCTGGGACATGGAGGCCTCTGTTCGGAGACGGGGACGGGAGGAGACCCCAGCGCGCGCCTCCGTCTGTCTTCCCCCATACGGGACGGCTCCGGGTTCCCTGCGATGCTACAGGGGCCGGCCCTCGTCGACGCCGGGGACGGACCGGATCGCGCGCCGGATATGGACGACCGTCGGCCGCGATCAGGATTGAGCGGAATAGACTCAACCCAGGGGTCGTTATCGTCAGTGACACCTCGTCCGGACCCAGAGAAGGAGCATCGTGGAGTTCCAGTTCACCACCCGCTCGCAGGAAGCCGTGACCGCAGCTGCGGAGAAGGCCGTCCAGCTCGGGAACCCCCAGATCAGCTCCCTGCACCTGCTGTGGGTGCTGGCGACGCAGGCCGACGGGATCGGCCGCGCCGTGCTCGCCGAGGTCGGCGCGGACCCCCGGGGCCTCGCCACCCGCGCTGAGCAGGCGGTCCACGCCCTCCCGCAGGTCAGCGGGTCGGGGTCGAACTCGGCCCCCACCTTCGTCGGCACCGGCTTCGACGCGCTGGAGGCGGCACGGCGCGAGGCCGACTCCCAGCACCGCACCTACCTGTCCACCGAGCACCTGATGATCGGCATCGCACTCGGGAAGGATGAGGCCGCGCGCCTGCTGGCCGACGTCGGGGCGACGCCGGCCTCCCTCCGCGATGCCGTGGCCCGACTGACTCCAGGAGATGAGCGCATGACCCAGATGGATTCCCAGAACCCCGAAGGCACGTTCCAGAGCCTCGAGAAGTTCGGCGTCGACCTCACCGAGCAGGCCCAGGAGGGTCGGCTGGACCCGGTGATCGGCCGCGACGCCGAGATCCGCCGCGTGGTGCAGGTGCTCAGCCGCCGCACCAAGAACAACCCCGTGCTGATCGGCGAGCCCGGCGTGGGCAAGACCGCCGTCGTCGAGGGCCTCGCCCAGCGCATCGTCACCGGGGACGTCCCCGACTCGCTGCGCGGCAAGCGTCTGATCGCGCTGGATCTGCCCTCGATGGTCGCGGGCTCGAAGTACCGCGGCGAGTTCGAGGAGCGCATGAAGGCGGTGCTCGACGAGATCCGCACCAGCAACGGGCAGATCATCACCTTCATCGACGAACTCCATACGGTGGTCGGCGCCGGCGGTACCGGAGACGGCTCGATGGACGCCGGCAACATGCTCAAGCCCATGCTCGCCCGCGGCGAGCTGCGGATGGTCGGTGCCACCACGCTGGACGAGTATCGCGAGAACATCGAGAAGGACCCGGCGCTGGAGCGGCGCTTCCAGCAGGTGCTGGTCGGCGAACCCAGCGTCGAGGATTCCATCACGATCCTGCGCGGCCTGAAGGACAAGTACGAGGCCCACCACAAGGTCTCCATCACCGATGCCGCCCTGGTGGCCGCCGCGACGCTCTCGGACCGCTACATCTCGGGCCGTCAGCTGCCGGACAAGGCCATCGACCTCGTCGACGAGGCCGCATCCCGTCAGCGCATGGAGCTGGACTCCTCGCCCGAGCAGCTGGACATCCTGCGCCGTCAGGTGGACCGGCTGAAGATGGAGGAGCTCGCGCTGACCGGCAGCGAGGACGCCGGCAGCATCGCCCAGCTCGAGTCCGTCCGCTCCCAGCTCGCCGATCGCACCGAGCAGATGACGACCCTGTCGGCCCGCTGGGAGCGCGAGAAGGCCGGGCTGAACCTCGTCGGCGACCTCAAGGCCCAGCTCGAGAAGCTGCGTATGCAGGCCGACCGCGCCCAGCGCGAGGGCGACCTGACGGCGGCATCCAAGATCCTCTACGGCGACATCCCTGAGCTGAAGATGCAGCTGGTGGACGCCGAGGAGAAGGAGGCCGCCGGCGGCCTCGAGGGTGATCGGCCGCTGGTCTCCGACCATGTCGGGGCCGACGACATCGCCGACGTCGTGGGAAGCTGGACCGGCATCCCCGCCGGCCGCCTGCTGCAGGGCGAGAGCGAGAAGCTGCTCGAGATGGAGGACCTCATCGGCCACCGGCTGATCGGCCAGCAGCGCGCGGTCGCCGAGGTCTCCGATGCCGTGCGCCGCTCCCGCGCCGGCATCGCCGACCCGAACCGCCCCACCGGGTCCTTCCTGTTCCTGGGGCCGACGGGCGTGGGCAAGACCGAGCTCGCCAAGGCGCTGGCCGACTTCCTCTTCGACGACGAGCGCTCCATGATCCGCCTCGACATGTCCGAGTACGGGGAGAAGCACACGGTCTCGAGGCTGGTCGGGGCACCCCCGGGGTACGTCGGGTACGACGAGGGCGGCCAGCTCACCGAGGCCGTGCGGCGTCGCCCCTACTCGGTGGTGCTGCTCGACGAGATCGAGAAGGCCCACCCCGATGTGTTCGACGTGCTGCTGCAGGTGCTCGACGACGGTCGGCTCACCGACGGTCAGGGCCGCACCGTGGACTTCCGCAATTCGATCCTGATCCTCACCTCGAACCTCGGCGCGCACGTGCTGCAGGATGCGACCCTCGGGCAGTCCGAGAAGCATGAGCGGGTGATGCAGGTGGTGCGGGCGTCGTTCAAGCCCGAGTTCCTCAACCGGCTGGACGACGTGGTGATGTTCGATGCGCTCTCGCGCGAGCAGCTCGCACGGATCGTCACCCTGCAGGTCGCCGAGGTCGCGAAGCGCCTCGAGGATCGGCGCATCCGCCTGGAGGTCGAGGAGTCGGCCACCCGATGGCTCGCCGCAGAGGGCTTCGACCCGCTGTACGGGGCGCGTCCGCTGAAGCGTCTGGTGCAGAAGGAGATCGGCGACGGGCTGGCGCGGCTGATCCTGAAGGGCGAGGTCCACGACGGCCAGACGGTCGAGGTCCGCGCCGATGGGACCGAGCCCCATCTGGTGCTCGTGGTCGGCGACGGCGAGGACGCGCCGGCGCCGGGCGACGGGGAACCGGCGGCAGGAGACGATGCGTCCACGGCGGACGAGCCGACGGCGGGCAGGCCGGCGCCGGGCGTGGGGGAGGACCGCACGTCCTGACCGATGGTCCCGGGGGAGCCGGCCCGCGCCGTCGACTCCGCTCCGTCGGCCCGCACCGCTCACCCCTGCGGATCCCACGGCATCGGCAGGTAGCGGCGGCGGGCGTCGTACCACCGCTCGGCATCCGTCATGCGATCCGCGGACTCCTCGAGGGAGAAGCTCAGCGCATCGGAACGCGCACCGGCCGCGCGGAGCGTCTCCGCGGCGTCCGGGCTGATCGGCTCCACGGCGTCGGCGGTGTGCTCGGCGACGTCCCCCGCCGCCGCCGGGAGGTCAGGCAGCGAGACATCGACGGCCACGTCGGCGAGAATGCCCTGGTGCCGGTAGGCCCCTCGTTCGCCGGCACGCAGCGCACCGGTCAGGTCCCCGTCTCCCACGGCCTCGGCCACCTCGGTGGTGGTCTGGTCGACGTTGCCCAGGAGTCGATCGGCCCCGTGCGTGACCTCGTGGAGCACGGAATTCTCCCCGAGCACCAGGGAGGAGACGTCGTGGGGGACGCGCGCTGCGTCGACCACCGGGACGAACTCCTCATGGCCGCTGTCCACCAGGGCGGATTCGGCCCGGTCCAGCCCGTCGCCGACGGCATCGTGCGCGTCCATGGCCCCCTGCGCGAGCGCCGAGTACGTGGTGGTCTTCATCAGCAGCCGCCGCCAGTCCTCGCCGTGGGCGAGCGACTCCTCGGTGAGGCCGAACGCCTCCCCTTCGGGGAGCGGACGGCTCGGATCGATCGGATCCTGGCGCTGGAAGGGGCCACCGATCCAGGGGCCGGGCTTCCCCATCCCCTCCGGCCACGGGAAAGCCGGCATCTCGTCAGCATCGATCGGGGCGCGGAATCCGATCGGGGGACCGCCCCCGAGGCCGGGAGGCCGCACCGGGCCGCGAGGGAGGTGATCCGGCCACTCGGCGCGCACCGCCGCGAACGGGTCGACGGCGAGACCGCGCCCGCCCCGAGAGGCGCGGGTCTGCTGGCCGGATTCCTCGTGCAGCTGCTGTGAGCGGTCGCGGAGGATCCCGCACAGGTCGCTCGCCTCCGAGGTCACGACGGCGGTCCGCTCCCGATGCGCCGTCGCATCCGGGCCCGTCCACGCGACGGACGCGGAGGTGCCGCGCAGCAGCTCGATCAGCCGTCGCAGTCGCTCGACCCCCTCGACGATCCGCTCGGCCAGCTCGTCCATGTCCTCGGTGTCGCATCCCCAGATGATGTCCATGGCGAGACCGTAGCCAGCACGGACACCCGCTCACGGCGCAGGCTGCTCGATTGTGGACAGGGAGCTTTGTGGAGGAAGGGGCCGGGGACGACGACGGAGCGTCCCGGGACGACGACGGAGCGGCCCCCGGGACCACCGTGGTCCCGGGGCCGCTCGACAGGGTCCGGTGCGAGCTCAGACCACGATGTTCACGATCTTCGGGGCCCGCACGATGACCTTGCGGATGCTCTGGCCCTCGAGCAGCTCCTGGACCCGCTCCTCGGCCATGACCCGCGCCTCCAGGTCGCTCTCGGAGATCTCCGGGTCCACCTCGATCCGGTGGCGCACCTTCCCCTTGACCTGGATGACGCAGGTGACGGCGTCGGCCTTGACGAGCTCGGGATCGGCGACCGGGTAGGCGACGCGCGAGATGGAGCCCTCGTGCCCCAACCGCGACCACAGCTCCTCGGCCAGGTGCGGGGCCATCGGCGAGACCATCAGCACCAGTGGCTCGACGGCCTCGCGCGGGGAGGATCCGAGCTTGGTCAGATGGTTGACCAGCTCGATCAGCTTCGCGATCGCCGTGTTGACGTGCATCTGGGACATGTCCCGGTCGACGCCCTCGATCGTGCGGTGCGTGGCCTGCTTCGTGGCCAGATCCGCAGGCTCGTCGGAGACGACCAGCTCGCCGGTCTCCTCGTCGACGACAAGGCGCCACAGCCGCTGCAGGAACCGCTGGGAGCCGACCACGGCCCGGGTCTCCCAGGGCCGCGAGAGGTCCAGCGGGCCCATCGACATCTCGTACACCCGCAGGGTGTCCGCGCCGAACTCCTCGTACATGTCGTCCGGGGCGACAGCGTTCTTCAGCGACTTGCCCATCTTCCCGTACTCCTGGGTGACGGGCTGTCCCTGGTAGGTGTACGTGCCGTCGTCCTCGGCCACGACCTCTTCCGCCGGGACATAGACGCCGCGGGAGTCGGTATAGGCGTAGGCCTGGATGTACCCCTGATTGAACAGGCGGTGGTACGGCTCCTGGCTGGAGACCACGCCGCGATCGAACAGCACCTTGTGCCAGAAGCGTGCGTACAGCAGATGCAGCACCGCGTGCTCCTGCCCGCCGACGTAGAGGTCCACACCGCCGACGCCCCCGTCCTCGCGCGGGCCCAGCCAGTACTGCTCGTTCTCGGCCCGCACCAGGACGTCGTCCTCGGTGGGGTCGATGTAGCGCAGGTGATACCAGGACGAACCCGCCCACTGCGGCATCGTGTTCGTCTCGCGCAGGTACGTCTTCGGCCCCTCGCCCAGGTCCAGCTCGACCTCGGCCCACTCGGTCGCCCGCGACAGCGGGGTCTGCGGCACGGAGTCGGCGTCCATCGGGTCGAAGGTCTTGGGGGAGAAGTCCGCGACCTCCGGCAGATCCAGCGGCAGCATCGACTCCGGCAGCGCGATCGGCACCTCAGGGCGCTCGGGATCGTAGACGATCGGGAACGGCTCACCCCAGTAGCGCTGGCGGGAGAACAGCCAATCCCGCAGGCGGTACGTGGTCCGGGCCCGGCCGAAGCCCTTCTCCTGCGCATACCGAGTGGCGCGATCCTTCGCCTCGTCCGGGTCCAGACCGTTCAGATCCAGCTCGGCGCCGGCGGAGTTGATCTTCTCGCCGTCCCCGGTCCAGGCGCCGCCGTCGAAGTCGTCCGGCGGGCGCACGGTGCGGATCACGGGCAGCTCGAACGTCGTCGCGAACTCGAAGTCACGTGGGTCCTCGGCCGGGACCGCCATGATGGCGCCGGTGCCGTACCCGGTCAGCACGTAGTCCGCGGTGAACACCGGCAGCTCGCGGCCGTCCATCGGGTTCTTCGCGAACAGGCCGGTGAACACCCCGGTCTTCTCGCGCCCCTCGGCCGTGCGCTCCTCCTCGCCCAGGGAGGCGGCGCGCACCCCGTAGGCCTCGACGGCCTCGTGCGGGGTCGCCGCACCGCCCGTCCACGCCGCGAGGGTGCCCTCGGGCCACTGCGACGGCAGGGCCGAGGGGTCCGACAGCAGCGCATGCTCCGGGGACAGCACGCAGAAGGTCGCCCCGAACAGGGTGTCCGCGCGGGTGGTGAAGACGTCGAAGCTCGCCGGCCCCGCGCCCGCCGTGCCCGGAGCATCCTGCGCGGCATCTGCCGGCCCGGTGCCCTCCAGCCCGAGGACGTCGAAGGTGATCTGCGCGCCGTGGCTGCGGCCGATCCAGTTGCGCTGCATCGTGCGGATCGACTCCGGCCAGTCCACCCGCTCCAGATCGTCGATCAGTCGGTCGCCGTAGGCGGTGATGCGCATGTTCCACTGGCGCAGGCGGCTGCGGAAGACGGGGAAGTTGCCGCGTTCGGAGCGCCCGTCGGCGGTGACCTCCTCGTTGGCCAGCACGGTGCCCAGGCCGGGGCACCAGTTCACCGGGGTCTCGGAGATGTAGGCCAGGCGGAAGGAATGGGCCAGCTCCTCGATCTCCGTCGCGGAGGCCCCGGGAACGTCCGCGGCCGAGCGGGCTGACCAGGCCTCGGGGAGCTCGACGCTCTGGCGCTCGGCCAAGGCGAAGGGGTCGACCCGGCCGGTGCGCAGCTCCTCGCGCAGTTCGGCGATCGGACGAGCGCGACCGGTGATGCCATCGGCGTTCGGCGCCTCGGGGTCGTACCAGGAGTCGAAGATCTGCAGGAAGATCCACTGGGTCCACTTCACGAACTGCGGATCCGTGGTCGCCAGCGAACGCCGCGGATCGTGCGAGAGGCCCAGGCGGTGCAGCTGGCGGCGCATGGTCGCCACGTTGGCCTCGGTGGTGGTGCGCGGGTGGGTCCCGGTCTGGACCGCGTACTGCTCGGCGGGCAGGCCGAAGGCGTCGTACCCCATCGTGTACAGCACGTTCTTGCCCAGCATGCGCTGGTGGCGGGCGACCACGTCGGTCGCGATGTAGCCCAGCGGGTGGCCCACGTGCAGCCCCGCCCCCGAGGGGTAGGGGAACATGTCCATGATGTACATCTTCTCAGGCGGCGTCGCGGAAGCGGCCTGCTCGAGCGACTCGGCCGAGCCGCGCAGCGCACCGACCGGGTTGTCGGCGTAGAAGGTGCCGTCCTCGTCCCAGCGCTGCTGCCAGCGGCGTTCGATCTCGTCCGCCACCGCGGCGGTGTAACGGTGCGGGGCCTCGCTCATGGGTGAATCGTCCTCCGAAGGATCAGTGCGGCGGATGCCGCCAGGCGTCTCGTGACATGAAAAAACCCTCGCGCATGCGAGGGGAGCCGCACCGGTGCCCACACGTGCGCACCGCAGGCGCTTCAGGAGCGCAGGGTCGGCGCAGGCCTTGTCCGATGCGGCTGCGTAAGCAGCAGCCGTCCAGTCACGTCCGCATCCTACCGCGCCCCCGGTGCGGCCCGAAGGAGGGCCGGCCGGGAGCGCGGGGTCAGGGCGGGGCGTCGGGCGCTCAGGCGCCGGGAACGTCCTCGACGGGGAAGTGCGGATCCGGCTCACCGAAGCCCTCGGGGAGCGTGACCGGACAGAACTGCTGCATCGTGGGGTCCACGTACTGCTGGGCCTCCGTGACCAGGTTCTCGGGGGTGTCCGAGGCCTGGTTGAGGCTGCCCTGCATGGTCATCATGGCGTCCCACAGCTTCGTCCCGACCGGCAGCGGGGGACGGGACTTGGCCACGCCCAGCAGCTCCACGAAGAACTTGATGTCCCGATCCCAGCCCTTGGGATCCTCGATGGTCTCGATGTTGGTGGGGATACGGCTGATCTGCGGCATGAGGATCTTCTGGCCCTCGTAGCCCGCGTAGAACGTGAAGAAGTCCCAGGCGGCCTTGGACATGCTCGCGCCCTTCGGCATCGTCAGGGCGAAGCCGCCCGCCCAGGTGAAGGGCTCGTCGCCCTCCTCCGGCACCGGAAGGTGGGTGACCGTGTACTCCATGTCGGGCTTGTAGTCCGCCTGGGACTGGACGCCCCAGGGCCCGGTGATCTGGAACAGCTGCCGGTCCGAGAAGAAGGAGGTCTGCGTCGGCGGGGCGTTCGGCGGCTGGTAGGTCGCCTTGAAGGCGTCCAGCCGGGCGAAGTCCAATCGCTCGATCCAGCCGGCGTACATCTCGGCCACGGCCAGCATCTCCGGGGAGTCCAGCAGCGTATGGCAGGTCTCGTTGGAGAAGAACGTGACGCCGTTGGCCATCGCCCACATCAGCAGAGAGGCCTGGTCGTCCCAGGGGATCCAGGTCACCTTCTCGTAGGTGCCGCTGTCGTCCTGCACGTTGAACGCGTCGTTGATCTCCCAGAGCTGTTCGTAGGACATCGGCCCGTTGGCCGGGTCCAGCAGGGATCGGTCGATGCCGGCCTCGTCGGCCAGCCCCAGGTTCACGTACATCCCGCGGGTGTCGGTGTCCATCGGCAGCCCGTAGTACTGACCGTCGTAGTACAGCTCGTCGGTGGCGAACTTGACCCATCCGGCCATGAACTCCTCGACGCTGACGTCCTCGTGCTCCTCGATGAGGCCGTCGATGGGTTCGAGCAGACCGAGGGAGGCGAACTGTGCGCCGTTGAACCGGTCCATGAAGTAGATGTCCGGGCCGGTGCGGCCGCGGACTGCCGTGATCACGCTGGAGGCATCGCCCTGGCCGTTGGAGGGCACCTGCGAGACCTCGATCTTGACATCGGGGTTCTGCTCGGAGAAGGCCTCGATGACCTGCATCTCCTTCTCCTGGTCCGAGGCCCAGATGCCCCAGACGCGCACCGTGTTCGGGTCACGGTTCTCGCCGACGGGACGGTTGGTGCAGCCGACGATCGAGCCGCCGGCGAAGGTGACGCTGGCGCCGGCGCCGAGGGCGCGCAGCAGGGTTCGACGATCGATCACTTGAAACCTCCGAGGGTGATGCCGCTGACGAAGTAGCGCTGGAAGATGAAGAACAGGATCACCAGGGGGAGCAGCACGAGGAACGAGGCCGCCATGAGCAGGTTGAACTGGACGTCCTGGGAGTTCACGGAGCGGAAGACCTCCATACCGATGGACAGCGTCTGCTTGTCCTCGTCCTGCAGGTAGATCAGGGGTCCCATGAAGTCGTTCCACGTGCCGACCGCCGCGAAGATCGCGATCACCGTGACGGCGGGGCGGGCGGTCGGGAACACGATGCGCCAGGCGATGGACCATTCGCTGGCCCCGTCGACCCGGGCGGCGTCGAGCATGTCGCGTGGGGTCTGCAGCATGAACTGGCGCAGCAGGAAGGTGAAGAACCCGCCCGCGAACAGCGCCGGGGCGATCAGCGGGACCCAGGTGTTGACGAACCCGAGGCCCGCCCACATGTCGAACATCGGGATCAGGGTCACCGGGAACGGCAGGAACAGGGTGGCCAGCACGATGAAGAACACCTTGTTGCGACCGGGCCATTCGATGCAGGCGAAGCCGTACGCCACGATGAAGTTCGAGATCACGCTGAACACAACCACGCTGATCGTGATGATCGCGCTGTTGCGGAAGAAGGTCCAGAACGGCATCACGGTGACCGCGTCCGAGAAGTTCTCCCAGCGCAGCTCCGTCGGGAACAGCGTGGGCGGGAACTGGGCGAGCTCCTCCGGCGTCTTCAGCGCGGAGATGATCATCCAGTACACGGGCAGGGAGAACAGGACCAGGACCACGAGCATGACCAGGCGTGAGATCCACGCGCTGACCGCTGTGGGACGCGAGCCGTCGGCATTGCGCCCGTAGTTGGAGCGGGACTTCAGCTTCGGCGCATTGCCGAGATTCTTCGTCCCGGAGTCGAGTGTATTGAGAGCCATGGTTTCTACCTCAGTTCCTCAGCCGGCCGACACGTCGTAGTTCACGAACCGGCGCGAGAGCCAGTAGATGAGTCCGGCCAGCAGCATGCCGAACAGGAACAGCAGCACTGCCAGAGCCGAGGCGAAGCCGAGCTGCCCGTAGGAGAAGGCGTTGCGCCAGAGGTACAGCATGTAGAACAGGGTCGAGTTGTCCGGACCGCCGTCGGTCATGATGAACGCCTCGGTGAACACCATCATGGCGCCGGAGACTCCCGTGATCAGGTTGAACAGGATCGTGGGAGTCAGCAGCGGGACGGTGATCGCGAAGAACTGACGGAAACGGCTCGCGCCGTCGATCCGGGCGGCCTCGTAGAGGGTCTCCGGGATGTTCCGCAGGCCGGCGAGATAGATCAGGGCCGCATTGCCGGCGCCGAGCTGGGCCATCACGATCATGACGATCTTCGCGTAGCGGGGATCGCCCAGCAGGTTCGTGGCCGGCATCCCGAACAGTCCCAGGAACTGGTTGACGATGCCGTACTGGGGATTGACGAACACGATGAAGATGAACGACAGCGCGAACATCGGGATCAGCGAGGGCAGGTACAGCAGCGTCCGGTAGAGCGCGACCTCGCGGACGTTGCGGTTCATCGCCAGGGCCAGCAGCAGTGCCACCACGAGCCCGATCGGGACCGCGAGGAGCATGTAGTAGACGGTGTTGCCCACTGCGGTATGCAGCAGCGGATCGACGAAGGCCGCGATGTAGTTCTGGAACCCGATGAACGTCGGGGACTGCATGCCCGAGTACTGGGTCAGGCTGATCACGAAGGAGTAGACCAGCGGGTAGACCACGAAGACCGCGACCCCGATGATCCAGGGCGAGATGAACAGCAGGCCCACCCGGAGGTTGCGCTTCTCCCGCCCGGTGAGCTTCCGCTTGCCCGATCTCCCTCCCGTCGTGCCGTCACGGGCCCCTGGCCCGCTGCGCGCAGTGAGGTCAGCGGCGGAGCCGGATGTTCCGGTTCGGGGGGTGTCCGCCGCGACGGCGTTGCTGGCGCTCATCGCTCTCCCTTCGGGTACGTACCGCGCCGCCCTCGGTGCGGTGAAGCGGGAGCAGTAGGCGTCGGTGCCTCGCGGATCCGTGGGGAGAAGGGGCCGCGTCGTCCCGTGTGAGGTAGGTTACTCACACCGATGGACATATGCAATAACCGCTTAAGCACTCGCGTCGGCGGTCGGAGGGAGGCCCCGTGCGCGGCTCATCGATGACGGACATCGGCGCGTTCAACGAGAAGCTCGTCCTGCAGACGATCCGCAGCGCCCCGGACGGGATCGGTCAGGCGGAGGTGGTCCGGCGCAGCCAGCTCTCCCGCCAGGCGGTCTCGCTGATCGCCCGGCGCCTGCTGGCCGACGGGCTGGTGGAGCAGGCGGGCACGCGGATCTCCGGGCCCGGCAAGCCGCACACGCTGCTACGGGTGGTCGCCGACGCCCGGCTCGCCATCGGCGTGCATCTGGACCCGGCGCACATCGCCGTGGTGATCTGCGATCTCGCAGCGCGCCCGGTGGCTCGCACGACGCTCGCGCCGCCGACGGAGGATCCGCGCGCGGATCTCGAACGGGTCGCCGGGGCGATCGCGGAGCTGAGCCGCTCGCTGGGGGCGAGCGGACCGGTGCCGGGGGAGGGGGAGGCAGTGCTGTCGACCCATCGTCGCCTGCTGGGGATCGGGATCGCGGCCCCGGCGGGACTCGACGCCGACGCCGGGATCCTGCGCAATCCCCCGTGGATCCCGGGGTGGCGGGACGTGCCGGTGGTCGATGCGCTCAGCGCCGTCACCGGATTGCCCGCGACGCTGGACAAGGACACCAACGCCGCGCTGACCGGGGAGATCTGGACGCGGCACCTCGATGCCGCGCAGACGATCCTGTACCTGTACGTCGGGCACGGGGTGGGATCGGCGGTCAGCGGAGGAGGCCGGGTCCACCGCGGCGGCAGCACCCAGGCGGGGGAGATCGGCCACCTGCCCATCGGCCGGGCCGATCGGATCTGCAGCTGCGGCCGTCACGGGTGCCAGAGCCTGTACACCGATGCGCACGTCCTGGTCGCCGCCGCCCGCGAGGCAGGGATCGCGATGTCGGGGAAGGTGGGGACGACGGCGGCGCTCCACGCCCTTGCGACCGCCGCGGCGGACGGCTCCGAGGCGGCGCGGGCGATCATCGGCTCCCATGCGAGTGCGCTCGGAGAGGCGATTCTGATCCTGGCCGGGGTGCATGATCCGCAGCGGATCATCATCGGCGGGCCCACCTGGCCCGCACTGCGCGACGTCGGCGAGGCGGAGGTGCGCCGGGTGCTCGGGGACTGGCTGGAAGACACCGCGGGCGTGCTGGAGTCCTCACATCTGGGCGATGACGTCGGGGCCATCGGCGCGGCGAGCCTCTTCCTCGAGCAGGAGCTCGCGCCCGGCACCGGGGCGCCGGTGGGGACGTAGCACGAGGTGGGCCTCAGACCCCCAGCACTCCGGAGATCAGCAGCAGCACCACCACGGTCCCGATGGTGGTGATCAGCACCGTGTCGCGGGCGAGGTTCTCCGCGGCACGGTACCGGGCCGCCGCCACATAGACGTTCTGGGCGGTGGGCAGGGCCGCCATCACCACCACCTCGTACAGAGAGTGCCCCGTCAGCCCGAACAGCAGACCCACCCCGAGGGCGATCAGCGGCATCGCCAGCAGCTTCGCGCTCGCCGCCAGAGCGATCAGACCGCGGTACCCGTCGTCCTTCGCCAGCGGCCGGGAGCCGTGCAGGGACAGTCCGTAGGCCAGCAGCATCGCGGGGATCGCCATGTCGGCCAGCGAGCGCACGGGTTCCAGGGCAACCTCGGGGATCTGCACCCCGATCACCGTGAGGACGAGCCCGACGGCCGCGGCCACGATGGTCGGGTTCGCGCCGATGGTGCGGGCCACCCCGGCCAGGCCCATCGACTCCTCCTCGGTGCTCTGATGCAGGATGAACAGGTACAGGGGGTTGTACAGGGCCATCTGGAACAGGATCACGGGCAGCGCGTGGGAGATGTCCCCCAGCACGTAGGCGGCGATGGGGAAGCCCATGTTCGCGGCGTTGACGACGGAGCCGCTGATCGCGGCGATCAGCAGCTCGGTGCCGCGACGCCCCGTGAACACGCGCAGCACGAGCATCAGCAGGCCACCGGTGGCGAGGCCCGAGACGGCGGCCACCGCCATGGGGATCGAGAGCACCTCGCCGATGTCGGACCCCAGCAGTCCGATGAGCACCAGGGCGGGGGAAGCGATGAAGAACGTCGCCCGGTTCAGGACGTACCGACCGTGCGGGCCGAGGACGCCGACGCGGCCGGCCACCCAGCCCACGGCGATGAGCGCCCAGACGATGAAGAAGCCGGATAGGACCCCGGTCACGGCAGGCGGCTGGGACGAGGACGTATCACGGGCGGGATCCTATCCGCCGCGCGGGAAAGGGGCTTCCGATGTCCATGGGTTGCCGGGCAGGGGCCCGACGGGCGGGGCGTGGGCCTCAGCGGATCCCGCCGGAGGTGCGCCCGCAGAACTGATCGGGCATGCCCGGCACCGGTTCGGCGCCGTCGGCCCCGAGCGCGACGATGCGATTGCTCTCGTCGACGTGGACCACGCGGGGGCGATGGGTGGAGATCTCGCTCTCGTCCAGCTGCCCGTAGGCCATGATGATCACGAGGTCGCCGGGGGCGACCAGGTGCGCCGCGGCACCGTTGATCCCGATGACGCCGCTTCCGCGCGTCCCCTCGATCACATAGGTGACCAGGCGCTGACCATTGGTGATGTCGACGATCGAGACCTGTTCGTTCTCGACCAGCCCTGCGGCCTCCGTGAGTTCGGGGTCGATCGTCACCGAGCCCACGTAATGCAGGTCCGCCTGCGTGACCGTGGCCCGGTGGATCTTCGAAGTCATGAGAGTGCGCAACATCGTCCTGCCATTCTCCCACGTCCTGCATATGAGCGATGATGGGCGGGTCCGCATCGTCAGGAGGATCACCATGCCCAAGGCCCGTCGCCGCTCCGCCCACAGCTCGGAGCGGTTCGAGGACATGGCACTGCCCGATGAGCTGCTCGGCGTCCTCGCCGAGCAGGGGCTCGCACGTGCCTTCGACATCCAGTCCGCGATCCTGCCCGACGCGCTCGCCGGACGCGATGTGCTGGCCCGCGCCGAGACCGGATCCGGCAAGACCCTCGCCTTCACGCTCGCGATGACCTCGCGCTTCCGGGGGCGCAAGGTGCACCGCAAGCGCCCCCTCGGCGTCGTGCTGGTGCCCACGCGCGAGCTCGCCGTCCAGGTCGTCGACACCATCCACCCCTTCGCCCGCGCGGTCGGGATCAGGGCACAGCTGGTCTCCGGCGGCATGAACATCGAGAAGCAGGCCGATGCCGTCGCCCGCGGCGTGGAGATCATCGTCGCCACCCCGGGCCGTCTGATCGATCTGGCCGAGCGCGGCGCCCTGCAGCTGGACCTGGTGGAGACCACCGTCATCGACGAGGCCGATCACATGGCCGATCTCGGGTTCCTGCCCGATGTGCGCGACATCCTGGCCGCCATCCCGATGGGGACGCAGAAGATGCTCTTCTCGGCCACCCTCGACGGGCAGGTCGAGGAGATCGTCGACGCCTTCCTGGTCGACCCCGTCAGCCACGAGACCACCCCCGTCGCCGCGGCGGTGACCTCGATGGACCACCACGTGCTCGCCATCGAGCCCTCCGCGAAGCGGGAGGTCACGGCGCAGCTGGCCGCGCGGGAGGGACGCACCCTGCTGTTCACCCGGACCCAGCTCGGGGCCGAACGGGTCGCCCAGGAGCTGGTGGAGGTCGGGGTGCCGGCGGCGGCCCTGCACGGGAACAAGCAGCAGGGACTGCGCACGAACGTGCTCGCCGGGTTCCGGCAGGGCGCCTTCCCGGTGCTGGTCGCGACCGACGTCGCCGCCCGCGGCCTGCACATCGACGACATCGGCATGGTCATCCACGTCGACCCCTCGGACGACGTCAAGGAGTACGTCCACCGCTCCGGCCGCACGGCCCGCGCGGGCGCCGCCGGCGTCGTGGTCACCCTCGCCCTGCCGCATCAGGTCTCCCGGACCCGCCGCGTCGTCGGCGAGGCCGGGGTCGAGGCCGGCTGGGCCGACGTCGCCGCGGCCGAGGAGCCGGCGCTCGATGAGCTCGGCGGCCGCGCCCCGGCGGGGGAGCCCGCCGAGGACCCGACCCTGGTGAAGTACAAGGGCGCTCCGCGCAAGCTGGACCTCACCCGCCGCGGCGGGGCGGATGCGCGCCGCGCCGACGAGCGCCGCGCCAACGAGGAGCGCAGGGCCTCCTGGGAGGAGGCTTCCGAGCCCGATCCCCGGGGCGCGCGCCCCGGGCGCGGTGGGGCGGGGCCCCGCCGTGGCGGGCCGAGCGGCGGCGGGGCCGGGTCCGGGAAAACTCGTTCCGGCAAGAGCGCCGCCGCACGGTCCGGTGCCGGCCCGCGCGGCGACGGCAAGGCCCCGGGCGGCAAGCGCGACGCAGGCGGCAAGGGCGGCAAGGGCGGCGCAGGCGGCCGGCCGGCCGCCGGCGGGCGGGGATCCGGCGGTGGCCGTGGCGCCGCCGGCGGTCGCCGCGGTGGTTCCGCCCCGCCGGGACGCGGCGGACGCCGAGGAGGTTCCCGATGAGCATCAGCACCTTCGACATGTTCAAGATCGGCATCGGCCCCTCCAGCTCGCACACCGTCGGCCCGATGCGCGCCGCCGCGCAGTTCGCCCGCGAGGTCCTCGAGGACGAGCGGTCCGGACCGCAGGTCGCCGATGTCGCGGTGCACCTGTACGGCTCCCTCGCCGCCACCGGCGAGGGGCACGGCACCCTGGACGCCGTGGTGATGGGGCTCGAGGGCGCCGACCCCGAGGACGTCGACCCGATCGCCGGGCGCGAGCGGGTGGCACGGATCGAGGCCGACGGCGGGCTGCTGCTCAGCGGGACGCTCGAGGTGGGTCTGCGCCCCTCGACGATCGCCCTGCACCCGCTCACCGTCCTGCCCCAGCACTCCAACGGCATGACCTTCGTGGCCCTGGACGTCCACGGCGAGGAGGTGCTGCGTCGGACGATGTTCTCCGTCGGCGGCGGCTTCGTGGTCGACGAGGCCGACATGGACCAGTCCATCGCCGAGGTCGCGGCCGAGGGCCAGGGTCAGGCCGTCTTCACCACCGGTGACGAGCTGCTGCGGGTGTGCGAGGACCGCGGCATCTCCGTCTCCGAGGCGATGCTGCTGCGGGAGCGGCAATGGCGCAGCGACGAGGAGATCCGCGTCGCCGCCCTCGCGATCTGGCACACCATGAGCGACTGCATCGACCGCGGCATCCGCACCCCCGGGGTGCTGCCCGGCGGCCTGGAGGTCAAGCGCCGGGCGTCCTCCTGGCACGACGCGCTGAGCGCCGAGGACCCGGTCCGCCTGCCCATGAACGCCTTCGAATGGGTCTCGCTGGCGGCGCTGGCCGTCAACGAGGAGAACGCCGCCGGCGGTCGGGTCGTCACCGCGCCCACCAACGGGGCGGCGGGCATCGTCCCCGCGGTGCTCCACTTCGCCACCACCTACATCGAGGGCGTCGATCCCGACGAGATCGCGGTGCGCTTCCTGCTGACGGCCGGGGCGATCGGGTCGCTGTACAAGGAGCACGCCTCGATCTCCGGCGCGGAGGTCGGCTGCCAGGGCGAGGTCGGCTCGGCCTGCTCGATGGCCGCGGCCGCGCTGTGCGAGGCGATGGGCGGCAAGCCGGCACAGGTGGAGAACGCCGCCGAGATCGCGATGGAGCACAACCTGGGCCTGACCTGCGATCCGGTGGGCGGTCTGGTCCAGGTGCCGTGCATCGAGCGCAATGCCATGGCTGCGGTCAAGGCGATCACCGCGGCCCGCTTCGCGCTGCGCGGGACCGGGGAGCACTTCGTCTCCCTGGACACGGTCATCGAGACCATGCGCCAGACCGGCGCCGACATGAGCGAGCGCTACAAGGAGACCGCGATGGGCGGGCTCGCCGTCACCGCGGTCCCGGTCAGCGTCCCGGACTGCTGAGACGCACCTCGCCCGGCACCGAGTCCGCGCCGAGCTGATCGCGCACCAGGGCGCGCAGCTCCTCCGGGCCCGGAGCGAGGCCGCTCGGCATCCCGGGTGCGAGGGTCACCTCGGCGATCGTGCGGGAGCCCGCCCGCTCCCCGGGGACCATCCGCAGCTGCACGGCGGCGATGCCGCGCTGGGCCCGCAGCAGCCGGGCCACGGCAGCGGGATCGGGGAGCATCCCGCCCGGGGAGGCGGCCCCGTCCGCCCGATCGGTCACCCGGACCGTTCCGTCGGGCTCGATCCGGCCCTGGTCGATGATCAGCGTGCGGCCCCGGGTGAACGGGGTCCGGGCCCGCAGCAGCCCGTCCTGTGCCCGCAGGCGGACGCCGCGCAGCGGTCTGCCGTCGACGGTCAGGGGCCCGGTCGCGGTGGTGCCGTAGACGTCGTGGACCCGCCCGGCGAAGTGCCGGGCGAGGTCCGCCCGCAAGGACTCGGGGAGCTGGTCCGTGCCGGAGATGATGCGGGGGATCCGCAGCGGTCGGCGGCCCCCGAACTCCCGGTCCGCGTGCAGGAGGTCCTCCAGGTGCACGGGCACCCCGGTCAGCAGCGCCGGGGGTGCGCGGTGCAGCAGGGCGATCCGCCGGGCCGCCGACAGGTGGGAGAGGTCCACCAGCGGCGCCCCCAGCGCGAGCGCCCCGAGGGCCACCAGCAGACCGTGCAGGTGCACGCCCGGAGCGGCGCTGGCCAGCCGTCGGCCGGGCCGCAGCCCGATGCGTCGCGCGAGATCCGCCAGGGTGGCGAGCTGGGTGGCCGTCAGCGATCCGCGATGCAGCGTGCTGGCCCCGCCGACGGCATCAGGGGTGCGCACGTCGAGGGTCCCGTCGCCGGACAGCGCTGTGAGCAGCACCTGCCGCAGCGCGGCGTCGGGGGCCAGGGCGCGCAGACCCCGGGAGGGGGTGTGGCGTGCGGCGCGATCGGGACGGTGCGCGAGGAGGTGGACCTGGTCGAGCAGCTCCGCCGCCGTCAGCTCCCCGAAACGGTCGGTGAGCACCACGCGCCCGGGGCGCAGCGCGACCCGGGCCCGCAGGGCGGTGGAGGTCCGCAGCAGAGGGATCACAGCGACCGTCCCCCGCTCACCAGGAGCCGCGGCGGTACGCGCCGGGATGGAGCGAGGCGTCGCGCACCCCGAGCTCGTCGGCGGCGCGCTGGGGCCGGCCCGGCTCGCGCAGGGCGGTGGCGGGTTCTGGGACCATGACTCCTCACGGTAGCGCCCCGACCAGCGCGGGCGCGGGACCGACCACGACGGGGACAGCGGGCACGACGGGACATCGGGGTGCACCGCCACGTCTCCCGATCCGCCGGTGATCTCCGGGAAGGGCGAGCGATGGACGATGCGCGTGACGTGCGTCTCCTGCGATACGGTGAGGGAGTCCGCAACGCCCTGGTGGATCCGGGGCCCACCCAGCAGGAGTAGTGATGTCCGACGACGCCGCACCCGGGATCGAGAATCTCTCGCAGGAGACCCGCACGTTCTCCCCATCCTCCGAATTCGTCCAGAACGCGGTCGCTCGCCCCTCGCTCTACGAGGAGGCCGAGCGCGACCGGCTGGCCTTCTGGCGAGCGCGGGCGAGCCTGCTGAGCTGGAAGACCCCCTTCACCGAGACCCTCGACTGGTCGGATGCCCCCTTCGCCCGCTGGTTCGCCGACGGCACCCTGAACGCCGCCTACAACTGCGTGGACCGACACGTCGAGTCCGGGCACGGCGAGCAGGTCGCCCTGTTCGCCGAGTACGAGGACGGCTCCGACGCGACGTTCACCTACGGCGACGTCAAGGACGAGATCAGCAAGATGGCGAACGTCCTGACCGATCTCGGGGTCAAGACCGGCGACCGGGTCGCCATCTACATGCCGATGGTCCCCGAGACCGTGTTCGCGATGCTGGCCTGCGCCCGTCTCGGCGCCCCGCATTCGGTGGTCTTCGGCGGCTTCAGCGCCGACGCGCTGCGCTCGCGGATCGAGGACGCCGAGGCCCGCGTGGTCATCACGGCCGACGGCCAGAACCGCAAGGGCAAGCAGCTGCCGCTGAAGAACGCGGTCGACGAGGCGCTCGCCGGAGGCGGCGACAGCGTCGAGAAGGTCCTCGTGGTCCGCCGCACCGGCGGCGAGGTCGACTGGACCGAGGGTCGCGACGTCTGGTGGCACGAGGCCCGCGAGAGCGCCTCGAGCGAGCACGAGCCCGTGTGGGTCGAGGCCGAGCACCCCCTGTACATCCTCTACACCTCCGGCACGACGGGGAAGCCCAAGGGCATCATCCACACCACCGGCGGGTACCTCACCCAGGCCGCGTACACCCATCGTGACGTCTTCGACCTCAAGCCCTCCAGCGACGTGTACTGGTGCACCGCGGACGTCGGCTGGGTCACCGGGCACACCTACGTCGTGTACGGCCCGATGGCCAACCGCACCACCCAGGTGATCTACGAGGGCACCCCGGACACCCCGCATCAGGGCCGGTGGTGGGAGATCATCGAGAAGTACAAGGTCACCCAGTTCTACTCCTCGCCCACGGCGATCCGCACCGCGATGAAGTGGGGCGAGGAGATCCCGGCGAAGTACGACCTGTCCTCCCTGCGTCTGCTCGGCAGCGTCGGCGAGGCCATCAACCCCGAGGCCTGGATGTGGTACCGCCGGGTGATCGGCGGGGACCGCTGCCCGATCGTGGACACCTGGTGGCAGACCGAGACCGGCGCGATCATGATCTCGCCGCTGCCCGGCATCACCGCGACCAAGCCCGGTTCCGCACAGGTCGCGCTGCCCGGCATCGGCGCCGACGTGGTGGGCGATGACGGTCGGCCGGTCGAGAACGGTCAGGGCGGCTACCTGGTGCTCGACGAGCCGTGGCCGAGCATGCTCCGCGGCATCTGGGGCGATCCCGAGCGCTTCAAGGAGACCTACTGGTCCCGCTTCCAGGGCCTCTACTTCGCCGGGGACGGCGCCAAGCGCGACGAGGACGGCGACATCTGGCTGCTGGGCCGCGTGGACGACGTCATGAACGTCTCCGGACACCGGCTGTCGACCATGGAGATCGAATCCGCCCTGGTCAGCAATGACTGGGTGGCCGAGGCCGCGGTCGTCGGCGCGAACGACGAGACCACCGGCCAGGCGCCGGTCGCCTTCGTCATCCTCCGCACCGGCAACGAGGCGGAGATCGCCGAGGCCGGCGGCGAGGAGAAGGTCCCCGAGCTCCTGCGCGCCCACGTGGGCAAGGAGATCGGTCCGATCGCCAAGCCCCGGAAGGTCCTCCTGGTCACGGAGCTGCCCAAGACCCGCTCCGGCAAGATCATGCGCCGGCTGCTGCGGGACGTCGCCGAGAACCGTCAGGTGGGGGACACCCAGACCCTCGCGGACGCCTCGGTCATGGACCTGATCCAGGACGGCATGAACGCGAAGAGCTGAGCGGCTGAAGCCGTTCCGCAGGAGCCGAGCGGCGGGAGCTGAGCCGTGCTCGCCGCGGATCAGCCGCAGGGGGCGGGGTCCCGGTCCACGGACCGGGACCCCGCCCCCTCGTCGTCGTCCGGAGGGCGGGCCCGCGACCGACGACGGATCAGCGGGTGATGAGCAGGTCGCCGAGCTCGGAGGTCACGGTGAGGGTGCCGACCGCGGGACCGGGAGCCCCGGTCACATCGGGCTCGACCTGCGTCTCGCCGAGCTCGGTGCGGGCCTCGACCTCCCAGCGGCCGGCACCGGGGAGCGAGACCTCGACCTGCCCGAGCTCCGCGTCGATCCGCACGTCGGCCTCCGCGTCCGGGGGCAGGCGCATCTCGACGTTGCCGACGGAGGCGACCACGTCCACGGATGCCGGTGCCGGCCCGCCCAGCTCGAGCTGCACGTCGCCCACATCGGCCCGGACCGTCACGGAGTCCGCGACGGTGACCTCGTCGAGCTGCACGTCGCCGACGGAGGAGGTCAGGTCGAGCGTGGCGAACTCGCCGTCGGCCCGGATGTCGCCGACATCCGCCGTGAGGTCGAGGGCGAGACGATGACCCTGCGGGACCAGCACCAGCACGTCATGGTGCTCGTCCTGCCAGGGCACCGGCCCGTACCCGTCGGACTGGCGGACGTCCAGCACGGGGGCGGCGGCTCCGCCGTGCCGGGTGATGTCCGCCCGCACCGTCGTGCCCGGAGCCGGCAACGAGGTCGCACCGTCCTCGACCAGGGCGAGGGTGACCGCCGTGACCTCGGGGGAGGCCACCACGTGCACGTCCCCGACGCCGGTGCTCAGCGTCAGCGCGTCCGGGGTGCCGAGCTCCATGGTGGCGGGGACGTCGTCGTAGCCGCGTCCGAGCCACCAGCCCGAGACGGAGGCGGCCCCCAGCGCGAGCAGGATCAGCACCAGCACGGCCGCGCCGAGCAGGGTGATCAGGGTGCGCCAGCCGCGATCACCCTGCGGGGAAGGGGCGAGCCGACGGCCCGGCACCTCGACGGTGCCGCGACGGGGTGAGGGATGCGTGGTGGTCATGATCTGTCCTCGGATTCCAGAAAGCGCAGCACGGCCATGACTCGACGGTTCTCCCCGTCCACGGGAGGGAGGTCGAGCTTGGTCAGCAGCGAGGAGATGTGCTTCTCGACGCTGCCGGGGGAGACGAACAGGGTGTCGGCGATCGCCTGGTTGGAGCGTCCCTGGGCCATCAGCGAGAGCACCTCCCGCTCCCGCGGGGTCAGGCCCTCGAGGGTGCGACGACGTCGGGAGCGCACGAAGATCTGCTGGACCACCTCGGGATCCAGCCAGGTGCCGCCGGCCCCGACGTCGCCGAGCACGGCCAGGAAGTCGTCGACGTCGGCGACGCGGTCCTTGAGCACGTAGCCCAGACCGTGCGAGGAATCGGCGATCAGATCCGTCGCGTAGCGCTCCTCGACGTACTGCGAGAGCACCAGCAGCGCCACCTGCGGATCCTGCTGTCGGATCAGCATCGCCGCACGCACTCCCTCGTCGGTGAAGGTCGGGGGCATCCGCACGTCGATCACCGCGAGATCGGGCCGGTGGTGGGAGACGGCGCTGAGCAGGGCGGTGGCGTCACCGACGGCGGCGACCACCTCGTGGCCGGCCTCGGTGAGCAGCCGCTCCACCCCGGCGCGGAGAAGCACGGCGTCATCGGCGATCACGATCCTCATCGCTGAACCTCCTGGGGGTCGGTGCCGGCGGGCGCCGCGGGGGAACCGGGTGCGGCGGATCGGACGGTCGCTGCTGCGCCCGTCCCGGGTGCCAGCGGGATCACGGCCACCAGGGTCGTGCCGCCGTCGGCGGGGCTGGTGACGTCGAGGCGTCCGCCGGTCGCCCGGACGCGGTCGGTGAGGCCGGCCAGCCCGGTGGACAGCCCGTCACGATGGACTCGGGCTCCGCCGCGGCCGTCGTCCTCGACGCGGACCCGCAGCGCTTCGGGGGTCTGGGTGACGGTCACCGAGGCGGAGTCCGCCGCGGAGTGCTTGGCGATGTTGGTCAGGGCCTCGGAGACCACGAAGTAGGCGACGGCCTCCCGCTCCCGGTCCAGGCGCGCCCGGTCCCCGGGGTCGAGATCGACCTGCAGATCGACGGGGATCGAGGAGCGGGCGGCGAGCGCGGACAGCGCGGCGTCCAGCCCGCGGTCGGTGAGCACGGCAGGGTGGATGCCGCGGGCCAGCTGACGCAGATCCGTCATCACCCCCTTGGCCTCGAGATGGGCCTGGCCGACCAGATCGCTCGCCCGGTCAGGGTCGGCATGGATCGTGTTCTTCGCCATCCCGAGGGTCATGGCGAGGTTCACCAGGCGGGGCTGGACACCGTCATGGAGATCGCGTTCGATGCGCAGCCGCTCCTGGGCGGAGGCATCGACGGCGCCCTGTCGACGCTCGACGAGCTCGGCGACCTGCTCGCGCAGGTCGTCCTCGGATCCGGAGATCAGCATGCGGGCCAGGCCCCGGTCGGCGAGAGCGCCGAGGACCAGCGCGAGGACGGCCAGCACCGCAGAGGTCGTGGCGAGCAGACCGAGCATCCACCGCCCGAGGGTGAGCGAGCCCAGCGTCACCGGACCGTGCCGCAGGGCGATGTCCCCGGCCGTCCAGCCCAGCCACAGCAGCGCCAGGACGAGGACGAAGAACGCCCCGGCCACGAGCATCGCCAGGTGATGGTGCAGCGTCCCGCGCCAGAACGCGCCGGTGCCGAGCTCGAGCCAGCGGTCGTGGATCCAGCCCCCGACCCCGGTCCGGAGGGAACGGCGGCGGGCGGGAAGGATCACCCCGATCCCGTGCACGGCCACCGCCCGGCGGCGCTCGATCCGCACCGCGCCCTGCATCACCAGGAGCCAGGGGACCAGCAGGAACAGGCCCGAGCCCAGGGCCGGCAGGGACCCCAGCCCACCCAGCAGCAGGGTGAGACTGATCCAGAACCAGGAGCAGAACAGCAGGCCTCCGAGCAGCACGGAGGCGAGCGCCGCAGCGGTCAGCCGGGGGCGTCGGGGCGCCGGCGGAGGCGCAGTGGTCTCGTTCATGACCTCGAGCCTAGGCGGGCCGGTGTCCGCTGCCCACGGGGGCCTCCCGCCTTCCGAGCGGGGGAAAACCCCCGGTCCCGGCGGTCCCGGCGCGGCGGGAGCGGACCGAACCCTGTCGAGGTGTCACGGCGGGTGGGAGAAATGCGGTTCAATGGGGTCATGAGCAGTGACGCCAGCGCCTCCTCCGACGGCACCATCGACCCCGCCCCCGACTCCCGAACGCCCCGCGGCGACGAGGGCGAGAGCGGCCAGGTCGTCGAGAACGTCGATCACACGGGCTCCGAGCTCGACGACGCGGGCCAGCAGCGCGGCACGCTGCGCGACGTCGCCGATTCCCTCGGCATCTCCAGCGCCGTCGCCCTGCGTGCGCTGCGCGGTGCCGAGGAGATCAAGCCCCGCATGGCCACCCGCGTGCAGGAGGCGGCCGAACGCCTCCGGTTCCCGCTCGAGGAGCTCAGCGAGGAGACCGACCATCGCGGCGTCGTCGCGGTCCTGGTCAACACCATGCGCAACACGTGGATCTCGGACCTGGTCCGTGCGATCCGGATCGAGCTGACCGCGACCGGTCGGTCGGCGGTGGTCGTTCCCACCCGCCGCCGCGTGCCCGAGCACCCCGTCGCGGCGGACACCGAAGCGATCGAGTCGCTGGTCCAGCTCGGCGTCGACGGCTTCCTGATGATCTCGGACCTCGCCGACATGGACAGCGTGCTCGAGGCGACCGGGGACCGGCCCTTCGTCGGCATCGGCTGCTCGAGGTCCTTCAGCGGCAGCTTCGACACCGTGCGCATCGATGACGAGGTCGGCCAGGGACTGCTGGTCGATCACCTGGTCGGCCTCGGCCACCGCGAGATCGCCCACGTCGGCGGGGTCGGAGCGGCCGTCGCCCGCGAGCGCGCCGACGCCTTCCGCAAGGCGATGGCCCGCCACGGCCTCGAGGACCAGGCCCGCATCGAGCCCGGCGACTTCACCGAGCAGGTCGGGCAGACCGCCGGCTCGATGCTGCTGCGCGGCAGCCGCGTCCCCACGGCCGTCACCTGCGCGAACGATGTCACCGCCGTCGGCCTCCTCTCGGCTGCGCGGGAGGCGGGATTCTCCGTCCCCGAGGAGCTGGCCGTCGCCGGGTATGGCAACACCTCCCTGGCCTCCTCGGGCATCTCCCAGATCACCAGCGTCGACCCCAACTCCGACCGCCTGGGCGCGCTGGCCGCGCAGTTCCTCGTCGAGCGCGTCTCCGGGCTCGAGGCCCCGCCGCGGGACGTCGCGGTCGCCCCCTCCGTCGTGGTGCGGCGCTCCAGCTCGGCCGGGCCGCGCCCCGAGGCGACCAAGCGCAAGCGCATCTCGGTGGACTGACCACCGGCAGATCCATCACCGGCTGACCCACCACCGGCTGACCGACCACCGCCCGGCGGACCCCCGGATCCGTCACCCGGTGACCCGTGACCCCGACCCCCTGCGATAGGCTCCGACCATGATCAACACCACGAACGATCCGAGCACGCCGCCCACCCAGCGGTCCATCGGTGAACTCGTCCAGTCCATCCGGGACGAGCTCCTCGGTGTCGTCCACCACGAGATCGACATCGCGAAGAAGGAGCTCATCGCGCTCGCGATCAAGGTGGGCATCATCGCCGCCTGCGCCGCGGTGCTGCTGTTCCTCCTGCTCTCGGCCTGGGTGATGCTGCTGTTCGCCGCCGCCACCGGCCTGGAGGCCCTCGGCCTGCCGTACTGGGCGGCGTTCCTGATCGTCGCCGGCGTGTTCATCGTGATCGCCGCGATCGCGGGGCTGGTCGCCTTCCTCGTCTCCAAGAAGATCAAGGGACCCGAGACCACGATCGAGACCGCACAGACCGCGGTCGACGCCGTCCAGGGCAAGCGGCGCGCGAACGCCGTCTCCTACGACGACACCTTCGAGGAGCTCTACGGCAAGAAGGTCAGCGCGCGCGTCGAGTGAGCAGCGCCCGCGACGAGTGAGGGGCCATCCGGTCCCGGCCAGGGCAGTACCCTGGTGCACGTGACTCTCCACCTGCACGACACCGCCACCCGCACGACGCCGCCGCTGAACCCGGTGCGCGAGGGGGCGGTGTCGTTGTATGTGTGCGGCCCTACCACGCAGGGGGCCCCGCACCTCGGCCACCTGCGCACCTTCCTCGCCTTCGACGTGCTGGTGCGCTGGTTGGAGCGCGGCGGCCGCGAGGTCACCCACATCCGCAACGTCACCGACATCGACGACAAGATCCTGGAGAGGTCCGCCGAGGCGGGCTCCGCGTGGTGGGCGTGGTCGCTGCGCTTCGAGCGGGAGTTCCAGGACGTCCTGGACCAGGTCGGGAACCGTCGGCCCACCTACGAGCCCCGCGCCACCGGGCACGTGCCCGAGATGATCGAGCTGATGCAGCGGCTCATCGAGCGCGGCCACGCCTACGCGGACGGCAACGGCTCGGTGTACTTCGACGTCTCCTCGCTCCCCACCTACGGCGCGCTGACCCGGCAGAGCCTCGAGGCCATGCAGGACGCCGGCGAGGTGCCGGAGCCGGGCAAGCGGGACCGCCGTGACTTCGCGCTGTGGAAGGCCGCGAAGCCGACCGAGCCGGAGACCGCCTCCTGGGACACGCCCTACGGGCGCGGCCGCCCGGGCTGGCATCTGGAATGCTCGGCCATGAGCCGCAAGTACCTCGGCGAGACCTTCGACATCCACGCCGGCGGTCTCGACCTGCGCTTCCCGCACCACGAGAACGAACAGGCGCAGTCCCACGCCGCCGGGTACGGCTTCGCCCGGCGCTGGATGCACGCCGGGGTGCTCACCGTCGACGGACTGAAGATGGGCAAGAGCCTCGACAACTTCGTCACCGCGGCCCGCGCCCTGGCCGAGCACCCGACCCCGGCCGTGCGGCTCGCCCTGGTCAGCGGGCATTACCGAGCCACCGTCGAGTACAACGCGACGGCGATGCGAGAGGCCGAAGTGGTCTGGGAGCGCTTCTCCGCCACCGCCCACCGCGCGGCCGAGCATCTCGCGGGCGAGCGGCTGACGGCGCCGGATGCCGACCTCACCGGTGTGGAGCTGCCGGCGGACTTCATCGCGGCCCTGGACGACGATCTCGCGGTGCCCGAGGCGCTCGCGGTGATCCACCATGAGCAGGCCGCGCTGAACTCGCTGCTGGCCGAGGGCGGCGATCACGCGGCCGTGGCCGGAGGGCTCGGACGGCTGCGCGCCATGCTCGACGTGCTGGGCCTGGATCCGCTCTCGGCGCAGTGGGCGGGCGCCGCGGACACGGGCGGAGCCGACCACGCGGCGCTGGACGCGCTGATCCGCGCCCAGCTCAGCGCGCGGGCAGCAGCCCGCGCGGAGAAGGACTGGGGCCGGGCCGACGCCCTGCGCGATGCGCTGAGCGAGGCCGGGATCCGTATCGAGGACGGCCCGGACGGCGCCCGCTGGAGCCTCGAGCAGCCCGCACGATGATGACGATGACCGATACGACCGAGGAGTCGACCTGATGGCAGGCAACAGCTCGCGCCGCGGCGCGATGCGCAAGGGCAAGAAGGGGGCGTCCGTCGGATCCGGCGGAGTGCGCCGCCGCGCCCTCGAGGGCAAGGGGCCGACGCCCCGGGCCGAGGACCGCCCCGCGCACAAGAAGTACACCGGGGGCTCCGGCGCCCCCGCCCGTCGTGGCGGATCCGGCGGCAAGGGCGGCAGGAAGTCTCCCGGAACCGACCAGGTGGCCGGACGCAATGCGGTGCTGGAGGCGCTGCGCGAGCAGGTCCCGGCCACGAAGCTGACCGTCATGGTCCGCCTCGACGCCGATGAACGGGTGGGCGAGATCATGCGCCTGGCCACGGCTCAGAACCTGGCGGTCGCCGAGGCCTCCCGCACCGACCTGGACCGGATGACCGACCACGCCGTGCACCAGGGCGTGGCTCTGACCATGCCCCCGTACGAGTACGCGGAGGTCGACGACCTCCTGAAGATCGCCGCCGACGCCTTCGAGCCGCCGTTGCTGGTCGCCCTGGACGGCATCACCGATCCGCGCAACCTCGGCGCGGTCCTGCGCAGCGCCGATGCCTTCGGGGTGCACGGCGTGATCCTGCCCGAGCGGCGCAGCGTCTCGATGACCGCGAGCGTGTGGAAGGTCGCGGCCGGGGCCGCCGGCCGGGTCCGCGTCGCCCAGGTCACCAACCTCAATCGCACCCTGACCTCGCTCAAGGAGAAGGGCGTGTTCGTCCTCGGTCTGGATGCGGACGGCGACGTCACCACCCGCGGCCTCGACCTCGGCACGCAGCCGACCGCGCTCGTGGTGGGCGCGGAGGGCAAGGGGCTGTCCCGCCTGGCGCGCGAGATCAGCGACCAGGTGGTCTCGGTCCCGATGACCGGCCCCGCCGAGTCGCTGAACGCCTCGGTCGCGGCGGCCATCGCGCTGTACGAGATCTCGGGGGTCCGCGCCGAGCACGGTCGTGCCTGAGCGCCGCTGCGCTCAGGCCGGATCGGGTGGCGGGGTCTCGTCGAGCTCTGCTGCCGACGCCCCGCCGGCCGGGGTGAGGACGGGCAGGACCACGTGCGGCAGCGCCAGCTGGATCACCGGTCCCAGACCGAGGGCATACAGCACCGTCCCCACGCCCATCGGACCGCCGAGCGCCCAGCCGGCGGCCAGCACCAGCACCTCCAGTGCGATCCGCACCGGTCCGACGGGTCGGCCCAGCACGCGCCCCAGCCCGGTCATCAGCCCGTCGCGCGCCCCGGGACCGAGCTGCGCCCCGATGTACACCGCAGCGCTGACGCCGTTGACGGCCACCCCGGCGACCATCAGCACGACGGCCGGCAGCGGACCTGTCGCCGGCGGCAGCAGGGCCATCCCGAGATCGATGCTCAGTCCCACCCAGATCGCGTTGGCGAAGGTGCCGATGCCCGGCTGCTCCCGCAGCGGGATCCACGCCAGGAGCACCACGAAGCTCACCGTGATGCTGAGCGTGCCCACGCTCAGACCCGCGCGCTCGGCCAGCGCCGCGTGCAGCACGTCCCAGGGTGCGCCGCCCAGGCCCGAGCGCAGCAGCATCGCCAGCGACAGGCCGAAACCGGTCAGGCCGATCATCATCTGGAGCAGACGCAGCGGCAGTCGGTCCACGCGCAGCTGATCGCGGAGGGAGAGGTTCGCCAGCAGCGGGGAGGAGGGCTCGGCCATGTCGGGGTCGGACCCTCAGCTCTCAGTGATCGGCAACGCCGACGTCTCGGTCGTGACCAGGGACTTCTCATCCGGGCGGTGGATGAGGACGTTCAGGATGTAGTGCCGCACGGTGTCATCGAGGCTGGCGTCGGTCCCGGCCTGCTCGGACAGGAACCACTTGTGTTCGAGCACCTCGTGATAGAACTCCGGCGGCTCGAGCTTGGAGCGCATCGACCTCGGGATCGCGCGGACCACAGGCTCGTACTGGTTCTGCAGCCACTCATGGGCGACGAACTCCTCGTCCTCGGCCTGCTGCTCCGTGGAGGCACGGAACTGGTCGAGGTCGTTGAGCAGCCGACGGGCCTGGTTCTCCTGGGCGTCGATCCCCGTCAGGCGCATCAGCCGACGGGCGTGGTGGCCGGCGTCGACCACCTTCGGGCGGATCGAGAGCGTGGTGCCGTCGAGGTCGGTGGTGATCTCGAGCTCTCCCACGTCGAAGCCCAGGCGGTTGAGCTTCTCGATGCGCTCGGAGACGCGCCAGCGCTCGTCGGCCGAGAACAGCTCGCGCTCGGTCAGAGCGGCCCACAGGCTCTCGTACCGCTCGATCAGGTCGTCGCCGACCGCGATCGGATCGGCCTCCGGGTCGAACATCTCCCCGGCCTGCAGATCCATCAGCTCGCCGATGATGTTGGTGCGGGCGAGGTCGAGATCGTACCGGCGCTGGCCCTCCGTGAGCGTCTCGTACAGGCTGCCGGTCTCGACGTCGACGATGTAGGCGGCGAATGCGCCGGCATCCCGGCGGAACAGCGTGTTCGACAGCGAGACGTCGCCCCAGTAGAAGCCCTCGAGATGGAGGTGGACCAGCAGCACGGCCAGGGCATCGAGCAGCCGTTGCGCGGTGTCCTCGCGCGAGACCTGGCTGAACACCGCCCGGTAGGGCAGGGAGAACTGCAGATGACGGGTGATGAGCATCGCGTCCAGCGGTTCCCCGCTCGGCGTGGTGCGGCCGGAGACCACGGCGAAGGGCGCCACCGAGGGCACGCCGATGCGCCCCAGCAGGCGCAGCATCTCGTACTCGCGCCGGGCGAGATCATGGTTGATCTCCTTCAGCGCGAGGACGCGCCCGGAGACGCGCACGAAGCGCACCACATGGCGGGAGATGCCGCGGGGGAGAGCGGCGAGGATGTCCTCGGGCCAATCCTCGAGCGGCTGGTCCCACGGCAGGTCCAGCAGCGCCGGATCGGCCCGTGACGCGGTGATCTCCAGAGGTGCCATTGCTCCATTCTCTCCCGAACCGTGGCGGCGTGCCCACCTGTGGGCTCTTTTTCACCGGATGACACCACGAACCTCACGCCGATCACCGATGCGAGCGCGGACGACGACCGGGCGCAGGTGACGTCGGGCATGACGACGACGACGGGCGCCCGGCCGCAGCCGAGCGCCCGTCGCGCGATGCGGGGGAGGGTCAGTCGCCCAGCCGCAGTCCGTTCTTCGCATCGAAGAGGTGCACATGGCCCTCCGCGGGGCGGAAGTAGACCGTCTCGCCCTTGGCCGGGGGACGACGGGCGTCGACTCGCGCGATGAAGGGCTTGCCCGTCTCGTCCGAGCCGGCACGACGGCCGTAGACGAAGGCGTCGGCGCCGAGCTCCTCGACGAGGTCGATCTCCACGGCGATGCCCTGCTCATCGCTGACGAGCTCGAGGTCCTCGGGACGCACGCCGACCGTGACCGAGTTCTGGTCGGTGCCGGAGAGGGTGGCGCGGTCCACGGGCAGCACGGCGCCGCCGAACTCCACGCCCTGCTCGGTGAGCTTCGTGTCGAACAGGTTCATCGCCGGGGAGCCGATGAATCCGGCCACGAACACGTTGTTCGGGTGGTCGTACATCCGACGCGGGGTGTCGATCTGCTGGAGCACGCCGCGGTCGAGCACCGCCACGCGGTCTCCCATCGTCATGGCCTCCGTCTGGTCGTGGGTCACGTAGACGGTGGTGACGCCCAGACGGCGCTGCAGGGACGCGATCTGGGTACGGGTGGCCACGCGGAGCTTGGCGTCGAGGTTCGACAGCGGCTCATCCATGAGGAACACCTGGGGCGAGCGGACGATCGCACGGCCCATGGCGACACGCTGACGCTGACCACCGGAGAGCGCCTTCGGCTTGCGGTCGAGGTACTCGGTCAGGTCGAGGATCTCGGCGGCGTCCTCGACGCGCTTGCGGATCTCGGCCTTCGGGTTGCCGGCGATCTTCAGGGCGAAGCCCATGTTGTCGGCCACCGTCATGTGCGGGTACAGCGCGTAGTTCTGGAACACCATCGCGATGTCACGGTCCTTCGGCGGGACGTCGGTGACGTCACGATCGCCGATGAGGATGCGGCCGGCGTCGATCTCCTCGAGGCCGGCGAGCATGCGCAGCGACGTCGACTTGCCGCAACCGGAGGGGCCGACGAGGACGAGGAACTCGCTGTCGCCGATCTCGATGTTGAGGTTGTCGACGGCCGGGCGCTCCTGGCCCGGGTAGACGCGCGAGGCGTTGTCGAACGTGACAGTTGCCATGGTGGTACTCCTTCACCGGCAGGTACGTGCCGGACGGTCCGTTGTGAAGTGATGATCACCGGTCTCGGTCGCTCTCGCGAGGAGGCGCTTCCTTGCACCGGCCAGAGGAAGTGTATCCCAGGTCTCATCCGGATGGCGAGCGCTGTCCGAGCGGCGGGTCGGGGTCGTCCGCGGTGGGCAGAGCGGCACGGCTGCGGGATACTGGGGGAGTGGACACCCCTGAGCTGACCCGGAAGATCCTCGACCGCCGCGAGAAGCCGACCGACCCGCTGCGGATCGTGCAGGCCGGCCACCCCGCGCTGCGCCGTCGCGCCGTCACCGCCCGGGCGAAGCTCGGGCCCGCGCTGCTGCTCGAGCTGGTCGAGGCGATGACGATCACGATGCGGGCCGCCCCGGGCGTGGGCCTCGCCGCTCCGCAGATCGGGCTGCCCGTGTCCTTGTACGTGGTCGAGGACCGCGTCGCGGGCGAGCCCGGCGAGGACGAGGAGGATGATCTGCTCGAGCGTCGGAGCCTTCCGCTGCGCGCCCTGCTCGATCCGGAGGTCGAGCTGCTGGGCGGCGAGCGCGTCTATGCCTGGGAGGGCTGCCTGTCCGTCAGCGGCTGGCAGTCGATCGTCCCCCGCGCCCGACGGGTGCGGCTGCGGACGAGCGAGCTGCTGGCCGACGGGACCCTGCGGGAGGTCGACGAGGAGCACGTGGGGTGGACCGCGCGCATCCTCCAGCACGAGACCGACCACCTGGCCGGGACGCTGTGCCATGACCTGATGGTGCCGCGCTCCTTCATCGACGCCGGGTACGGCGTCCACTACGCCGACCTCTCCGAGGCCGTGCGCCGCCTCGGACTGCGCGGCGAGGTCGCGGGGCTCGGGCCCGGCGAGGTCATCGCCCGGTGAGGTCCGCGCCGCGCGGTGGTCTGCGCCACGTGGGGCCCGCGACCGCCCAGGCCCACGCGATAGCTTGGGCCCGATCACGACCACGAACAGGACGGAGCCGATGGTGAGCACGAGCGACCCGAACAATCCGGGAATCGAGCAGGAGGACGGCGGCGATTTCCGCGAGCAGATCGACGAGCGCTGGCTCGACGTGGTCGACGCCGCGCTGAAGGTCCAGACGCCGCTGGCCCACAGCTACGTCGAGCGATTGCGCGCCAAGCATCCCGAGGCGACGCAGCGCCAGCTGCTGCAGAAGGTCACCGGTCGCTTCACGCTGCTGATGACCGCCACCGGCGCCGGCATCGGGGGAGTGGCCGCCCTGCCCGGGCTCGGCACCGCCGCGGCCCTGGGGCTGACCGTCGGGGAGGGCGTCTCCTTCGCGGAGGCCTGCGCGTTCCTGACCCTGTCCGTCGCGGACCTCTACGACGTGGACATGTCGGATGAGCCCACGCGTCGCCTGGTGTTGATGGGTGTGCTCAGCGGCGATCGCGGTGCCGAGATCATCGCCCGCGCCATGGGCAAGCAGGGACTGCAGTGGAACGCGGTCCTCGGTGGGGGCGGCGGATTCCTGCCCGGCCTGGTCAGCAAGCAGATCTCCCGGTACGTGCGCCGTCGAGTCATCGCCCGCACCGGCAAGCTGTGGCTCATGCGTCTGCTGCCCTTCGGCATCGGTGCCGTGATCGGCGGGCTCGGGGCCCGGTCGGTCTCGCGCTCCGTGGTCGAGGCGATGCTGGAGATCTTCTCCCAGGCCCCCACCCTCGACGGGGAGCTCGCGGACGATCGGCCCTCGCTGGAGGGCTGACTGTGAGGATGGCGTTATCGGCCTCGTGCTGATGGGGTGTGTTCGACGGCACCGTGCGTGACCCGTGGGCTGACTGGCTTCGTGCCTTTGCGCGGACTTGTCCGTTCGGTGTCGTCGGACCCGGCCCGGTCGGAGCTGACTGGCCTGATCAGGAGCTTGACCGCGGGCGTAGCCGCGCCCGCGTGTCCCGTCACAGTCCTGCCGTGACTCCTCCCGGACCGGACCCATTTCGTCCGCTCCGGAGCTAGGAGGAACGCATGACCAGTCTGACCGATATCGCAGAGATCGTCATCGGGGTCGACACCCACGTCGATACCCACACCGCCGCCATCGTCGAGACCGCCACCGGTGGAGTACTCGCCGAGATCACGGTGCCCACCACCCCGGCCGGCTACCAGGAACTGGTAGAAGTGGCCGAGGAACACTCACCCCTGCGGGTGTGGGCCATCGAGGGCACCGGCGGCCACGGCGCCGGCCTGACCCACCTGCTGGAGCGTGGGGACGAGGTCGTATTCGAGCTCGACCGCCCCCAGCGGGCCAAGCGCCGCAATGGCGCGAAGTCCGATCCGCTGGACGCGGTGCGCGCCGCCCGTGAAGCGATGGCACGCCCGCATCGCGGGACCCCGCGCACCGGTCCGCAGCGGCAGGCTCTGTCGGTGCTACTGGCAGCTCGCCGCTCCGCGGTCGACGCGTCGACCACTGCACAGCGGCAGCTGTTCAGCCTCGCCATCGCCGCTCCCGAGCGCCTGCGTGCCAAGCTGCGCGACCGGAAGCTGCCCGAGATGGTCGAGATCGCTTCCCGGTTCCGCATCCATACCTCGTGGGATGCGGAGACCGCCACCACCGCCAGGGTGCTGCGCGATCTGGCCCGCCGCGCCCAGGTGCTGCAGGCCGAGTCCAACGAGCACGAGAAGCAGATCCGGGCGATCGTGCGGTCCTGGCGTGCCGATCTGCTCGCTGAGAAGGGCGTCGGGCCGATCGTCGCGGCGACGGTGCTTTGCGCGTGGTCCCACCCTGGTCGCGTGCGTGACGAGGCCGCGTTCGCGATGCTCGCCGGCGTCGCCCCGTTGCCGGCCAACAGCGGCAAGACCACCACCAGATACCGGCTGAACCGGTACGGCGATCGGCAGCTCAACCGCGCCCTGCACACGATCGTGCTCTCACGCCAGCGCTACGACCAGCGCACTAAGGACTACACCGCCCGCCGCACTTGCGAAGGAAAGACCCCGCGAGAGATCAAACGTTGCCTGAAGCGATACATCGTCCGAGACCTCTACCGACTCCTCGAGAACCCACCGCTACCCGCTTGACACACCATAGGAGCGTCCGGACCGGAACGAGCAGAGGGCCGACCCCGCGGGGCCGGCCCTCCGCTGGCGCCGAGCTCTGCGAAGCTGTTGCTTCTGGCGATCTTGGCCACGGGAACGCAGAGCTCGGCGGAGGTGGGCCGCCGGGGCCGGAGTGCGAGGGGTCAGGCGTCCTGGGTGAAGTCGTTGGCGTGCTCGGTGCCGACGGCGCGGCGATAGGACTCGTTGATCTCCGCCTCGGCGTCGCTGCGGCCTTCCCAGTGGGCACCCTCGACGCTCTTGCCCGGCTCGAGATCCTTGTAGACCTCGAAGAAGTGCTGGATCTCCAGGCGATGGAACTCGGAGACGTCGGTGAGCTCCTGGCGACGCACCTGGCGGCGGTCCCCGACCGGCACCGCGATGATCTTGTCGTCGCCGCCGGCCTCGTCGCGCATGCGGAACATGCCGAGCGCCCGGCAGCGGATCAGGCACCCCGGGAACGTCGGCTCCTCGAGCAGGACCAGACAGTCCAGCGGGTCGCCGTCCTCACCGAGGGTGCCCTCGATGAACCCGTAGTCGTCCGGGTAGCGCGTGGCGGTGAACAGCATCCGATCGAGCCTGATGCGCCCGTTGTGGTGGTCCACCTCGTACTTGTTCCGGTTCCCGCGAGGGATCTCGATGGTCACGTCGAATTCCACGACAGCCGCTCCGTTGCTCCGGCCCTGTGGGCTCTGTTTCCAGTGGGCACTGGTTCTGACTCGGACACCTTATCGTGAGGTCATGGCGAGACGGACATCCGAGCGGATCTGGCGCACCACGGCGATGGTGCTGTGCGCCGCCGTGCCCGCCAGCTTCTACCTCCTCGGAGACCTCACCGACGCCTTCCCGGGCGTGCTCACCCTGGAATCCTCCTCCGAGGCGCCCGGCGCCGGGCCGGGAGCGCAGGCGGAGGACTGGGAGCGGGTCGACGCCCCCGCCCCGGGCCCGGCGGTCGCCCCGTCGACGGATCCTGAACTGGCCGACGACCTGGAAGGACGCATGTCGGCCCAGGCCGCCCTGCCGGTGGTGGAGGGGAACCTCGCCTTCAGCGTGGTCGACGCCGACACCGGCGCGGTGCTCGCTTCTCGGGATGCCGAGACCGCCCGCACACCGGCCTCCACCCTCAAGCTCCTGACCGCCGCCGCCGTGCTGCGGCTCTACACCGGGGACGAGGTGCTCATCACCCGGGCCACCGTCCAGGACGGGCTCATCACCCTGCAGGGCGGCGGTGACATGACTCTCAGCACCCAGCAGCTGGAGGACCTCGCGGCCCAGGCCGCGGATCTCGCGAAGGAGCAGGGCACCACCAGCGTCTCGCTGGCCCTGGACGACTCCTTCCTCGTGGGCGGCTCGAACCCGGCCTGGGGCGACAACGGCCCGGCCGGCGGCTGGGTGACGCCGACGGCCTCGCTCGCCGTCGAGGAAGGATGGCTCGACGGCGAGCAGTACGGCCCCAAGTCCACCGACCCCGCCGGCGACGCCGCGGAGCTGTTCGCCCGGCTGCTGGACGACCAGGGCCTGACCGTCCAGGGCGAGGTCACCGCCGGTCAGGCCCCGGCCGAGGCACCGAGCGTCGAGGTGCACTCCGAGCCGCTGGAGCAGATCGTGCGCCACACCCTGCTGATCTCCGATAACACCACCGCCGAGCTGCTCGCCCACCTGGTGGCCGACGCCCGGGGCGAGGAGACCACGCCCCGGGGAGCGGCCGCCGCGGTCGAGGGGGAGATCCGCGACCTCGCCGCCGAGCTGGGCCTGGACCCGCAGATGCTCGAGGGCCTCGACATCCGCGACGGCTCCGGCCTCTCCCGGGACGACCGGGTCCCGCCCGCGCTGCTGGCCGCCGTGCTCGGCGAGGTCGCCTCCGGGGACGCTCCGGTGCTGCAGCAGATCCTCTTCGACATCCCGATCGCCGGGCTGTCCGGCACCCTGGTCGACCGCTTCGACGAGACCGACACCCGGGACGCACGCGGCCTGGTGCGCGGCAAGACGGGCTATCTCGGCGGCTCCGCCACCCTGGCCGGCGTCGTCGTCCTGTCGGACGGGCGCACGGCCGGCTACTCCATCGTGGTGCACGGCTTCGACGGGGTCGATGCCGTCGCCGCCCGCGCCGCGGTCGACGAGGTCGCCGCCGAGATGGTGGAGGCGTCCTGATGGCCGGGCCCCCTCCCGTCGTCGCGCGCGCCCGCACCGCCGTGCGCGTCGCCGTCACCGCCCGGCTCGAGGAGCTGGCCGATCACACCGCCGCCGGTCAGCTCGCCCCGCGCCTGCTGGTCGGTCTCAGCGGCGGCGCCGATTCCCTCGCCCTGCTCGCGACGACCGCCTGGATCGGGTCCCGGATGGGCCTGGAGACCGAGGCGGCGATCGTCGACCACGGCCTCCAGGAGGGCTCGGACCAGGTCGCCGAGCGCGCCCGCAGCCAGGCCGAACGGCTGGGGGTGGCCGCGCACGTGCTGCGGGTGAGCGTCGAGACCACCGCCGCCGGAGGACTCGAGAACGCCGCCCGCCGCGCACGCCACGACGCCCTGGACCACCTGCTCGCCGACCGCGACGGACTCGCCCTGCTCATGGCCCATACCCTCGACGACCAGGCGGAACAGGTGCTCATGGGTCTGGCTCGGGGCGCGGGTCCCCGCGCCCTGGCCGGCATCCCCCGCTCCCGCGGCCCCCTGCTGCGACCCTTCCTGGGCAGCGGACGTGACGAGACCACGGCGCTGCGCCGCGCCGACACCGAGGAGATCTGCCGCCTGCACGATCTGGAGTGGTGGCAGGACCCGATGAACGCGGACACGACGATGCTGCGCGCCCGGGTGCGGCACCAGGCGCTGCCGCTGCTGCGGGAGATGCTCGGCGAACAGCTCGACGAGAACCTCGCGCGCACCGCCGACCTGCTCCGACCCGACGTCGACCACCTCGACGGCGAGGCCCGCGATCTGCTCGACGCCCTGCGCCGGGACGGGGGCGAGGCCCGCGAGGAGGGAGATCTGCTCCTGCTCGACGTGCACGCGCTCGCGGCCGCTCCCGCGCCGCTGCGCACCCGCGTCCTGCGCGATGGCTCACGTTCCGCCGAGAGCGCAGCGCGGGCCGCCGGCGCCCCCGGCGCGGCGAAGTCCCTGCTGCGCAGACAGGTGCTCGCCCTCGACGCCCTGGTCGTCACATGGCACGGTCAGGCACCTGTACCCGTTCCGGGTAGGATCGAAGTCGCTCGTCGCGACGGCCTGCTGGTGTGGCGCCGCACAGATACGTGAGACGCGGCGACCGCACTCCCAACACGTCCCCTGGAGGAGATCCGCGTGCCCCAGACGCACCCCCACCCTGATGTCGAACGGGTCCTGCTGGACGAACAGCAGATCCGTGATCGGCTCGCCGAGCTCGGAGAGAGGATCACCGCGGACTACGCGGACGAACCGCCGATCCTCGTGGGCGTGCTCAAGGGTGCCGTGATGGTGATGGCGGACCTCGCCCGCCAGGTCGACCTGAAGGTCGAGATGGACTGGATGGCCGTCTCCTCCTACGGCTCGGGCACCAAGTCCTCCGGCGTCGTGCGGATCCTCAAGGACCTCTCCGCCGACATCACCGATCGCAACGTGCTCATCGTCGAGGACATCATCGACTCCGGCCTCACCCTGAAGTGGCTGCTGTCCAACCTCCGCTCGCGCGGACCCCGCAACGTCGAGATCGCCACCCTGCTCCGCAAGCCGGACGCCGCACGGGTCGAGATCGACGTCAAGTACGTCGGCTTCGAGATCCCGAACGAGTTCGTCATCGGCTACGGACTCGACTACGCGGAGAACTACCGGAACCTTCCCTACGTGGGCGTCCTCGAGCGCTCCATCTACGAGGACTGATATGGCGGACTCCTCCACCAAGAACAAGAACAAGTCCAAGAAGCGTCGCCCGCTCGCCGGGGTCGCGATCTGGATCCTGGTCGCCCTCCTGCTGGGCATGGCCCTCTTCTCCCTGTTCGGGCGCGACGGCTACCAGCAGATCGACACCGAACAGGGTCTCGAGCTGCTCGACGGCGGCACCGTCGAGCAGGCCAAGATCATCGACGGCAACCAGCAGCGGGTGGACCTGGTCCTCAGCGAGGACTTCGTCGACGGCGACGAGAACAAGGGCACCCAGGTGCGGTTCTCCTACGTCGACGCCCGCGGCGACGCCATCGTGCAGGCAGTCACCGACGCCGCCCCCGAGAAGGGCTACACCGACGAGATCGCCACCAGCTCCTGGTGGTCGACGCTGCTGCTGTCGTTCCTGCCGCTGCTGATCTTCATCGGCCTGTTCTGGTTCCTGATCATGAACGCCCAGGGCGGCGGCGGCAAGGCCATGCAGTTCGGCAAATCCAAGGCCAAGCTGTTCAACAAGGAGGCCCCCAAGGTCACCTTCGCCGACGTCGCCGGCGCCGAGGAGGCGGTCGAGGAGCTCGACGAGATCAAGCAGTTCCTCGTCGAACCCGGTCGGTACCAGGCCGTCGGCGCCAAGATCCCCAAGGGCGTGCTGCTGTACGGCCCGCCGGGCACCGGCAAGACGCTGCTGGCCCGCGCCGTCGCCGGCGAGGCCAACGTGCCCTTCTACTCGATCTCCGGCTCGGACTTCGTGGAGATGTTCGTCGGCGTGGGCGCCTCCCGCGTGCGCGACCTGTTCTCCACCGCGAAGGAGAACGCCCCGGCGATCATCTTCGTCGACGAGATCGACGCCGTCGGCCGCCACCGCGGTGCCGGCATGGGCGGTGGCCACGACGAGCGCGAGCAGACGCTGAACCAGATGCTGGTGGAGATGGACGGGTTCGAGGAGAACCAGAACGTCATCCTCATCGCCGCCACCAACCGTGTGGACATCCTGGACCCTGCGCTGCTGCGCCCGGGCCGCTTCGACCGCCAGATCGGGGTCGAGGCCCCGGATCTCAAGGGCCGCCTGCACATCCTCGGCGTCCACGCCAAGGGCAAGCCGCTGGCGCACGACGTCGATCTCGAGGCCGTCGCCAAGCGCACCATCGGGATGTCCGGCGCGGACCTCGCCAACGTGCTCAACGAGGCGGCGCTGCTGACCGCCCGCAGCGGCAACCAGATCATCGACGACCGTGCCCTGGACGAGGCCGTGGACCGCGTGTCCATGGGCCCGCAGCGCTATTCGAAGGTGATGACCGAGCGCGAGCGCCAGATGACGGCGTACCACGAGGGCGGCCACGCCCTGGTCGCCGCGGCCATGAACAACTCCGCGCCCGTCACCAAGGTGACGATCCTGCCGCGCGGCCGCGCGGGCGGCTACACGATGGTGGTGCCCACGCAGGATCGCAACTACCAGTCGCGCAACGAGCTGCTGGACCGTCTCGCCTACGCGATGGGCGGGTACGCCGTGGAGGAGTCGATCTTCCACGACGTCACCACCGGACCCAGCTCCGACCTGCAGAACGCCACCAAGATCGCGCGCACCATGGTCATGCAGCTGGGCATGAGCGAGGCCGTCGGCCAGGTCGCGCTCTCCGGCGAGCAGGACGAGGTGTTCGTCGGCATGCAGCAGGGGCAGGCCCCCCGCTTCAGCGCGGAGACCGCGAGCATCATCGACCAGGAGGTCCGGGAGCTGCTGGACACCGCTCTGGACGAGGCCTGGTCCGTGATCGTCGAGAACCGTCACGTGCTCGACCGTCTGGTTCAGGAGCTGCTGGAGAAGGAGACGCTGAACGAGCACGAGCTCGGGGCGATCTTCTCCGACGTCACCAAGCGGCCGCCGCGCGAGGTCTGGGTCTCCAGCGAGGACCGCCCCTCGCTGGCGGCGCCGCAGGCCGGCTCGACCACCACGGCCACCGGCACCGAGGAGCACGATGCGGGCGAGCCCCTGCAGCCCAACCCGCCGGAGCTCCCGCACCCCGGCGGCGACCGGCCGGAGATCCCGGGCGCTCCCCACGGCGACGGCCCCGAGGGGCCCGGCCCCTACGGTCCCTACGGACCGGGATACGGTCGCACGGACACCTCCCGCGGCGACGAGGGATACGGCGAGGGGTCCGGGCGCGAGCCCGGCACCGGGAACGACGAGGGAACAGGACGCTGACATGGCCGTCGACCACGCCCGCGTCGAGGCAGCGGTCCGGGAGATCCTCGCCGGCATCGGCGAGGATCCGGACCGGGACGGTCTGCTGGAGACGCCCGCGCGGGTCGCCCGCATGTACTCCGAGGTCTTCGAGGGGTTGGACCAGGACCCGCACCAGCCCCTGTCGACCACCTTCGACATCGACCACCAGGAGCTGGTGCTGGTCCGCGACATCGGCTTCCACTCGATGTGCGAGCACCACCTGCTGCCGTTCGTCGGCGTCGCCCACGTGGGATACATCCCCGACGGCGGCGCGGTGACCGGACTGAGCAAGCTCGCCCGCCTGGTGAACGTCTACGCGCGCCGTCCGCAGGTCCAGGAGCGCCTGACCTCCCAGATCGCCGACGCGCTGATGGTCGAGCTCGGGGCGGGCGGCGCCATCGTCGTGATCGAGGCCGAGCACATGTGCATGTCGATGCGCGGCGTGCGCGCCGAGGGCGCCCGCACCGTCACCAGCGCGGTGCGGGGCATGCTGCGCGAGAACTCGAGCACCCGGGCCGAGGCCATGAGCCTCATCAACAGGGGCTGACGACGTGAGCACCGCGGCGCCGCGCCCCCGTCCGGACGGACTCCCCGAGCGACTCCGGGGGGACGACACCCTGGTGATGGGCGTCCTGAACGTCACCCCCGACTCGTTCTCCGACGGCGGGGAGCACTTCGCGACGTCCGACGCGATCGCGCACGGCCGCCTGCTGACCGCCCAGGGGGCGGCGATCGTCGACGTCGGGGGCGAGTCCACCCGCCCGGGGGCGCCCCGGGTCGACGAGGACGAGGAGCTGCGCCGGATCCTGCCCGTGATCGATGCCCTGGCGGCCGAGGACATCGTGGTCAGCGTCGACACCATGCGCTCGTCCGTCGCGGCCGCGAGCGTGGCCGCCGGCGCCCTCATCGTCAACGACGTCTCCGCCGGACGTGCCGACGTGGACATGGGCGCCGAGGCGGCCCGCCTGCGCACGCGCTCCGGCACCCCGCCCGTGTTCATCGCCATGCACTGGCGCGGGCACAGCGACGTCATGAACGAGCTGGCGGTCTACGACGATGCGCCGCGCGAGGCCGCCACCGAGCTCGAGGACCGTCTGACCGCCCTGCGCGAGGCCGGGGTGGAGGACCGCTTCCTGGTGGCCGATCCCGGCCTCGGGTTCTCCAAGACCGGCGAGCAGAACTGGGACGTGCTGGCCGACTGGGCAGGGATCGCCTCCCACCAGCTGCCGATCCTCATCGGTGCCTCCCGCAAACGCTTCGTCAGCTCCCTGGGCGTCGACCGCGACGCCGCCACCGCCGCCATCAGCGCCTACAGCGCCGAGCACGGCGCCTGGGCCGTCCGGGTCCACGAGGTCCCCTCCTCGCTCGCCGCCGTGCGCGTCGGGGACCGTCTGCGTCGGAGCCTGCGCCGATGACCGCCGACGGACCGATGACCGCCGACGGACGGCCCGGCCCCGCCCGCCCCGGGCCCGAGCACGGGCGGCTCGACCGCATCGAGGTCACCGGGATCCGGGCCTGGGGACACCACGGCGTGCTCGCCGCGGAGAAGGAGCTCGGCCAGCAGTTCGTCGTCGACGTGACTCTGCATCTCTGGACCGCCCCGGCCGGACGCACCGATGCCCTCTCACGCACCGTCGACTACGCCGAGGTCGCCGCCGCGGTGGCCGAGGAGATCGGCGGCGGCCCCCACGATCTGGTGGAGACCCTCGCCGAGTCGATCGCGACGCGGATCCTCACCGGCACCGGCCACCCGCTGGTGCGCCGCGTCGGGGTGCGCGTGCACAAGCCCGCGGCCCCCGTCGGACGCCCCGTCGGGGACGTCGCGATCACCATCGAGCGGGACGCCGCGCCGATTCCGGCCGTGCTCGCCCTCGGCACCAATCTCGGGGACCGCGAGTCGCACCTGGTCGGTGCCCTCGAGCTGCTCGCGGACACCGACGGCATCGAGATCGCATGGACCGGGCCCGTGCTGGAGACCGCCCCCGTGGGCGGCCCCGACGGGCAGGGCACCTATCTCAACTCGGCGCTCGGCGTCCTCACCACGCTGGGGCCCTTCGAGCTGCTCGAGGCCGCCCACCGCGCCGAACGCGCCGCTCGTCGCGAGCGCCTGATGCGCTGGGGGCCGCGCACCCTGGACGTCGACGTCATCACCTACGGCGAGCTCCGCAGCGACGACGAGGAGCTGACGCTCCCGCACCCGCGCGCGCACCAGCGCGCCTTCGTCCTCGGGCCCTGGCATGCTGCCCGACCGAGCGCGGAGCTGCCGGGCCACGGCCCCGTGGCCGCTCTGCTCGCGGCCGCCGCGGACCGCGATGGTCTGGTCCCCGGCCCTGCCCTGACGGGGTTCGACCGCTCGTGAAGCCGCTGAACATCCCGCTCCTGGCGCTGATCGTCGTGGTCGGCGCCGGTTTCGGAGCGCAGATGCTGGAGACCCTCGCCGCCCGCGGCCACTCGCTGCCGATCGCCGGCTGGCTGACCACGGTGGTGCTGCTGGTGCTGGTGGGGGTGCTGCTGGCCTATGGCCTCCCGCTGCGCCGCTACATGCTCGAGAGCGAGGAGCGCCGCCTGCAGCCGAGCCTCGCCCCGCGCCGGTACCAGATCGATCTGCCCACCGCCTTCCGCACCGTGCTGCTCGCGCGAGCCTGCGCCTACACCGGCGCCGTCGTCGGCGGCATCTTCACCGGGCAGGTGCTGTACCTGCTTCTGACCGGAACCGGTGACCTGGTGGGGGCGACGCTGCCCACCGGCTCCGCCGCGATCTCCGGGATCGTGCTCGGGGTGCTCGGCGTGCTCGTCGAGCGCTGGGGCCGCCTGCCCCCGGAGGACGGCGAGAGTCCGACCGAGAGCGCCGGCGTCGGCCGCTGAACCCCGCGGCGGGACCGACCTTCGACGGAGGACGTGCCCACCGGGGTCGGAGCATCCCCGGACGGCGAGGTGACACGATGGTGCCCATGAGCACCATCCCCGACCCCGTCGAGCGACCTGCCCAGCCGGTGCACCTCGCTCCCGCGGGAGACCCGATGAGCGACGACCCCGAGGGCCTCCTCGGCGCCGACGCGCTGCGCCCGGTCTCTCCGCTCCTGGTCCGCGCCCGCTACGTGGCGAGCATCGCCGCCTACGTGATCTGGGTGCTCATGATCGCCGGCGCGATCGTCGCCGCAGCGCTGACCGGTCTGTGGTGGCTCGCCCTGATCGCCCTGCTGCCCCTGATCATCCTGCTCCAGAGCCTCCTGCTCACCCCGCGCCGGGTCCGGGCCATCGGCTACCTGGACGCCGAGGAGGACCTCACGATCGCCAGCGGCATCATGTTCCGCGCCGTGCACACCTTCCCCTACGGCCGCGTGCAGTCCGTGAAGATCGACGAGGGCCCGGTGGACCGCCGCTACGGGCTCGCGAAGCTCTCGGTCAGCACCGCGGCGGGCGGTTCGACCGTGGTGCTGCCCGGCCTGCCCCGGCAGGAGGCCGAACGCCTGCGCGCGATGGTGACCGACCGCGGCATCGAGATCATGGCCGCCCTGTGAGCACGCCCGAGCAGCATCCGGGCTCCGCCCCGCCGGGCCCCGCTCCCGCAGACTCCGACCCGTCGGGCGCCGCCGCGCCGGACGCCGCCCCGTCGGATCCTGCCGCGCCGCCGACTCCCCGCCGCCGCACCCACCCGATCACGCCGCTGGTGACCGGTTGGAAGATCGTCGTCGGCATCGTCGCGGTGATCTCCGCCCAGAACATCGCCCGGTTGGTCGAGGACTTCACCGTGACCCGCGCGCTGATCGGCGCCGGCGTGCTGGTCGCGGCGATCGTCGTCGCCATCGCGCTGTCCGGCATCAGCTGGTGGTTCATGACCTATGCGGTCGACGACGACGGGGTCTCCCTGCACACCGGAATGATCAGCAAGTCCCGTCAGTACGCTCCCCGCGCCCGGATCGAGTCCGTCTCCGTCGAGCGCCCGCTGCTGGCGCGGGTGCTCGGACTGGCCAAGGTGCGGGTCGAGCTCGCCGGCGGCGGCGAGTCCTACCTCGACATCGAGTACATCCGCTCCGCCGACGCCGAGCGGCTGCGGCGCCGGATCCTCGGCATCGCCGCCCTCCCGGGGCCGGCCGCCGAGGGGGCGCCCCCCTCCCCCGGGGGAGCCGGTGCCGGGTCGGAGGCGGAGACCGGCAGCGGGGACGGGCAGCCGCTGGAGGAGCAGGCAGAGCGTGCCGGGACCGGCACGCTCGAGAACGTGCTCTATGACGGCGTGACCGACGGCGAGCTGATCGCGAAGATCCCCACGGGCCGTCTGGTGCGCTCGCTGCTGCGGGATCTCGGGTTCCTCCTCGGCACGATCATGAGCATCGTCGGCGTCGGCGTCGCGATCTCCCTCGCCCTCTGGCAGGACGGCTTCTCCTTCGCGGTGATCATCGCCCTGCTGCCCACGGCGATCACGATCCCGAAGTACGTCTTCGGACGGATCGAGTCCGGCTGGGGCTTCGTCTCCCGCCACACCGATCGCGGCCTGCGGATGCGCCGCGGCCTCGCGAACACCCGTACCGACAACATCGCCTCGGGGCGCATCCAGCGCTTCGTGCTGCGTCGGCCGCTGCTGTGGCGCGGTCCCGCCTGGACCGCCGTGTCCGTGACCGTCTCCGGGATCGACGACGCCGGGGAGAACGGCGCCGAGAACGTCCTGCCCGTCGGCACCCCGGACGAGCTGGGGGCCACGCTCGGCCACCTCGCGGTCCCGCTGGGGACGAGCGACGACCTCGAGACGCTCGAGCACCTGCTCACGGCGCGGGCACGCGATATCGAGGGGCTGCGCACCCCGGTGCGGCCGTTCTGGATCGCCCGTCGCACCGAGGTCACCGTGCTGCTGCCAGGAGCGCTGATCCACCGCAGCGGACTGCTGGCCAGGACGGTCGCGATCATCCCGCGCGAGCGCGTCCAGGGGCTCACGCTCGAGGACGACCCGTTCGGCCGCCGGCTCGGGGTGCTCGACCTGGCTGTGGGCGTCGCAGGGGACACCGATGAGCGCCTCACGGGGCTCGCCCGCGAGGACGCCCGCGCCCTGCACGCGGTCCTGGCCCGCGACGCCCGCACGCTGCGACGCTACCGGGACCGCGAGCAGTGGCCCCAGCCCGCGCTGGGACGCCGAGCGCCCGGCGTCGCCGAGGTCGCCGCCATCGACCGCGGCGACAGCGGCGAGGGAGACGAGACCGCCGCGTTCCGGACGGTCGCGGTGGATGCCGCCGCCACCGCTGCTGATGAGCCCACGGATGCACCTCGGGAGGATCGATGAGTACGCCCCGACTCGGCATCGGGGTGATCGGCGCCGGTCGCGTGGGCTCCGTCCTCGGTGCCGCCCTGCGCGCCGAGGGACACGCCATCACCGGTGCCTACGCCGTCTCGGACGCCTCCCGCGAACGCGCCGAGGACCTGCTGCCGGGTGTTCCGCTGCTGGACGTGCCGGCGATCGTCGAACGCAGCGAGATGCTGCTGCTGGCCGTCCCCGACGACCAGCTGGGCCCGCTCGCCGCCGGCATCGCCGCCACCGGCCTGTCCCCGGGAGGACAGCTGGTCGTGCACACCTCCGGCCGTTACGGGACCCAGGTGCTCGACCCCTTGGCCCGGGCAGGCAGCGCCACCCTCGCCCTCCACCCCGCCATGACGTTCACCGGGACCCGCGCGGACCTGTCCCGGCTGATCGGCTGCCCGATGGCGATCACCGGTTCACCCACCTTCCTCCCGGTCGCCGGCGCCCTCGTCGTCGAGCTCGGGGGCGAGGCCGTGGTGCTGGCCGAGGGCGATCGTCCGCTCTACCACGCCTCCCTCGCCCACGCCGCGAACCACCTCGTGGTCCTCGTCGACCAGGCCCGCGAGGCCCTGGCGCGACTCGGGATCGAGGACCCCGGGGCGTACCTGCGCCCTTTGCTGGAGGCCGCCCTCGACGAGTCCCTGCGGCACGGATCGCGGGCGCTCACCGGCCCCGTGATGCGCGGGGACGCCGGGACCGTGACCGCACACCTCGACGCCCTCGACGACCTCGATGCGACCGGGATCGATGGGCGCCGCGGCGACACCAGCGACACCTACCGCGCTCTCGCGCGGGCCGCCCTGACCCGTGCGAGACTCCCGGAGGAGACCCGGGCGCAGATCCGGGAGCTGCTCGAGGACCCGCCGACGGAGGACGCATGACCCAGGACGAGGACGCATGATCCAGGACCACGATCAGGACCAGGGCCCCGGGTCCGATCGGCTCGCGCATGCCCGGAGCGCGCGGGGCGAGCGCCCGACCACCACGCTGATCACCACGAAGGCGGAGCTGCGCGCCGCTCGGGCGGCGCTGGGCGGCACCGTCGCCGCGGTGTTCACCATGGGGGCCCTCCACGGCGGGCACCTGGCCCTGGTCCGGCGCGCCCGGGAGATCGCCGACCACGTGATCCTCACCGACTTCGTCAATCCGCTCCAGTTCGGGCCGGGGGAGGACTACGCGGCGTATCCGCGACCTCTCGCAGAGGACCTCGCCCTCGTCGACGGCCTGGTGGACCTCGTCTTCGCCCCGAGCGTCGAGGAGATGTACCCGGTGCTGCCCCCGACGGTCTCGGTGTCCGCGGGCCGGGCCGGCAGGGTGCTCGAGGGAGCGGCCCGCCCGGGCCATTTCGACGGCGTGGTCACCGTCGTCGCGAAGCTGCTGCACCTGACGGCCCCGGATGTCACCGTGTTCGGCCGCAAGGACGCCCAACAGCTGGCGATCATCGGGCGCCTGACCGCCGACCTCGACCTGCCGGTGCGCATCGAACCGGTCGAGATCCAGCGCGAGCCGACGGGCCTGGCCCGTTCCAGCCGCAACGTCTACCTCACCGCAGCGGGCCGGGAGCAGGCGCTGGCCCTGTCCCGCACGATCGCGGCCGCACAGGCCGCAGCGCCATCGGTCGCGGCGATCCGTGCGGCGTTGGAGCGGGCACTGGCCCGCGCCGAGATCGACTGGGCCTACGCCCTGGCTCTGGACCCCGCGACCCTCGAGGAGATCGCCGAGGACCACCGCGGCGAGGTGCTCGTGACCCTCGCCGGACGGGTCGAGGGCACCCGCCTGCTCGACGCCGCTGTGGTGGAGGCGACAGCACCCTGAGCCGGCGGGCTCTCCGGCGGGCAGTGATGCGACAATGGAGACCATGAACGAGAACGCGCCTGCCTCCGACCCGACGGACACCTCCGACCAGGTCGCGGTCCGCAAGTCCAAGCGGGAGCGACTGCTGGAGCGCGGGGAGGAGGCCTACCCGGTCTCGGTCCCGGTGACGACGACGATCGCCGCGGTGCGCGAGGGATACGGACACCTCGAGGCCGGTCAGGAGACGGACGACCTCGTCGGCGTCGCCGGGCGCGTGGTGTTCCTGCGCAGCACCGGCAAGCTCGCCTTCGTCACGGTCCAGGACGGCGAGGGCCGACGCCTGCAGATCATGGCCTCCCTCGCGGTGCTCGGGGAGCAGCGTCTGGCCGATCTGAAGGCCGACGTCGACCTCGGCGACCACGTCTTCTTCCACGGCAGGGTGGGAGCCTCCCGCCGCGGCGAGCTGAGCGTGTTCGCCGATGCCTGGCAGATGGCCGCCAAGGCCGTCCGCCCGCTGCCGGTCCTGCACGCGGAGCTGTCCGAGGAATCGCAGGTCCGCCACCGCTACGTCGACCTCATCGTGCGCCAGCAGGCACGGGACACCGTGCGTCAGCGCGCCGAGGTGATGCACTCCCTGCGCACCTCTTTCCACGACCGCGATTTCGTCGAGGTCGAGACGCCGATGCTGCAGGTGATCCCCTCGGGTGCCGCGGCACGTCCCTTCGTGACCCACATGAATGCCTTCGACCTGGACCTCTTCCTGCGGATCGCCCCTGAACTGTTCCTGAAGCGCGCGGCCGTCGGCGGTCTCGAGCGCGTCTTCGAGATCAACCGGAACTTCCGCAACGAGGGTGCTGATTCCACCCATTCCCCCGAGTTCGCGATGCTCGAGGCGTATCAGGCGTACGGAGATTACGACACGATCGGGGACCTGACCCGCATCCTCGTCCAAGAGGCGGCCGAGCGCGCCACCGGCTCCCAGGTGGTGACGCTGGCGGATGGCAGCGAATACGACTTCTCCGGACAATGGGCGAACATCACCGTCTATGGTTCCCTCTCCGAGTCGCTCGGTGAGGAGATCACCCCCGAGAGCGCCCCGCAGCATCTGCGTGAGATCGCCCGTTCGCTGGGTCTGGATCTCGATCACCCCAGGTTCGGTCACGGCAAGCTCGTCGAGGAGCTGTTCGAGAACCGCGTGGGCGATCACCTCTACGAGCCGACGTTCGTGCGGGACTTCCCCGTCGAGACCAGCCCGCTGGTGCGCGAGCACCGCTCGACCCCGGGCGTGGTCGAGAAGTGGGACCTATACGTGCGCGGTTTCGAACTGGGCACCGGGTACTCCGAGCTCGTCGACCCCGTCATCCAGCGTGAGCGCTTCGCCCAGCAGGCGGCTCTGGCCGCCCAGGGCGATGACGAGGCGATGCGCCTGGACGAGGACTTCCTCGAGGCCATGGAGTATGCGCTGCCGCCGACGGGTGGCATGGGCATGGGCCTGGACCGCCTGCTCATGGCGTTGACCGGGTTGGGGATCCGCGAGACGATCCTGTTCCCCCTCGTGAAGCCGGAGGCCTGAGATGGACAGCGGATTCTGGTACGAAGCAGGTTCTCTGCTCCCGTCGATCGGGGTGGGCCTGTTGTTCTGGTTCGTGATGCGTGCCATTCTGCGCTCCGATCGACGGGAACGCGAGGCCCAGCGTCAGGCCGATCAAGATTACCGGGAACTGCACGACTCGGATGAATAGCGTCACCGTGCTTCCACATTCCTGAGGTTCGGATTGATATCTGACCGTTACTCGTTGATACTGGATCACGCCGACGGCGCCGCACGGCTTCGTCGGCCCTGAATACCCACATCAGCGAGGGAGAACCCCTATGGCACGGAAGACTTACGTGGAGCTCGTCGACGATCTCGACGGCGGTACTGCCGCGGAGACCGTGAGCTTCGCCGTCGACGGCGTCGCCTATGAGATCGATCTGTCCGAGGACAATGCCCGCAAGCTCCGCGAGGAGCTCGACGGCTGGGTCGCGAAGGCCCGCCGCGTCGGCGGCCGCCGCAGCCGTGGCACGGGATCGCGCGGAGGCAGCTCGAACGACTCCGCGCGGATCCGCGAGTGGGCCCGCTCGGCCGGCTACGAGGTCCCCGACCGCGGGCGCATCTCGGGCACGATCCGCAAGGCTTACGAGGAGGCGCACGCGAACTGATCGCGTCCCCCTCATCCGGGGATCCATCCCCGATCGTCCGAGAGCCCGTCGCCGATGCCGGTGACGGGCTCTCGTCGTGTTCGAGGTGTCCGGGGTGTCCGAGGTGTCCGGGGTGTCCGGCCGGCGGTGGCGGCTGAGCCGCCGGTCAGCGTGGGGCAGCGGTCACCAGCCCCGGATCGACCAGCCGGCGCTGCTCTCTGCGCCGGGTGCCAGGGACACCACGTCGATCCCGCTGCGGAACGCATCGGGCGGGCAGGTCATCGGTTCGACGGCGAGGCCGAGACGATCGTTCTCCGGCTCCGGACGATCTCCGGTGTGCACCTGCAGCCAGCCGCATTCCTGCCCGGCGCTGAGCGCCACCCCGGTGCCGCCGGGGGCGGTCACCGTGACCGACAGCCGACCGGCCTCGTCCCGGCCCAGATCGGTGAAGGCATGATCGATGAACGTCTCACCGATCACCCGGGGCTCGCGGAAGTCGAAGGCGCTGCCGGGGGCGATGGGCTCGGTGCCCGTCGGCAGCAGGCGATCCTCGGTGACGGTGAGCACCGTCCCCGCAGTGACCTGCAGGGACCACGTGTCCAGAGCCTCCGGTCCCGCCACCAGGTACGGGTGCGGGCACACGCCGTACGGGGCGTCCTGGCCGCCGAGGTTGCGGGCGGTGACCGTGGTGGTGAGCCCCTCGTGGGGATCCAGGGCGTGCTGGACGGTCAGCAGCAGGTGGAAGGGGTACCCGGGGGAGGGGAACAGCTCGGTGCGCAGCACGATCGCGTCCTCGGCGACCGTGACCGGGGTGAAGGACTGGAAGGAGACCAGCCCGTGCAGGGCGTTCCCGCGCTCGGGCTCGTTCAGCGCCGTCCGGATCTGCTGCCCGCCCCAGGTGTAGGCGCCGTCACCGATCCGGTTCGGCCACGGCGCGACGACCGCGCCGCGGTAGAACTGCATCGGCCCCTGCTCGGGATTGCGCACGAGCAGGTCCCGTCCGCCGACGGTGAGGGACTCGAGGATCGCGCCGACCGAGGAGACCTCCGCCCGGTAGGTCCCGGCGCCGAGGGTGTACAGGTCTCCGCGGTCCCGGACGTCGGCGACGCCCGTCCCCTGGGTGCTCTCGCTGGGGCTCATGCTGTCCTCTCCTGGTGCTGGTCGTGCTGGTCGTGCTGGTCGTGCTGGTCTTGGTGGTCGTGCTGGTCGTGCTGTGGGGTCGAGGGCTCCGGCGGGTCCTCGGGCTCGTCGGCGGGTTCGAGGAGAACCACCTCGAGCCGTCGCGGACCGTGCACCCCCTCGACACGGCTGAGCTCGATGTCGCTGGTGGCGCTCGGCCCGGAGATCATGGTCCAGGGAGCGCCCGGGTCGGTGTCCATGCGCTCGATGGCCTTGGGGACGCCGAGGACCACCTGCTCGGCGTCGACCACCACCACATGGCGGTCGGGCACCAGCGAGATCGCCCGTCGGCCCCCGAGCTCGTCGCCGCGCAGGACGATCGTGCCGGTCGCGGCGATGGCGGTGTGGCAGCCGGTCAGGACCGCGTCGATTGCATCGAGCTGCCGGGGCCCGGCCGTGCCGTCGTCCCGCGTCACCGGGAGCTCCAGCCCGTCCGTCCACGACGTGGGGACCCCGGGCGATGCGATGACGCTGCGGGCGTCGCCGAGCGCCTCGGCGACGGCCGCAGGAAGCTCGGCGGCCGTGGTGCGGTGGACGACGGCGGTGTAGTCCTCCAGACGTCGCACCAGCACGTCGCGCATCTTCGCCGGATCCGTCGTGACCTCCGGCTTGCCATCGGCGCGCTGATAGGTGCGGGGGACGTCCTCCGCCTCGGTGACCTGGTCGCGGCGCGGCGCCGCCAGCGCCGTGCGCACCCGGGCCAGGATCTCGTCCTTCGCGCTCAGCCCGGGGGTGCGGGCGGGACGCTGGTCGTCCCAGTCGTTCATGCCTGCTCCTCGCCCCGCGGGCCGTCCCCGCCGGCGTCGTGGGAGCGGTCCTTCTCCCGGGCGTCCCACCAGCTGCGGAACGAGGGCCCCGGCTTGGGCAGATCCCGGTGGTCGGTCCACCCCGGCACCAGGGGGACGATCCCCGGCAGCTTGCCGATGTTCGCACCGGGCAGGAGCTTGGTCAGCGGACCGGCCGAGCGCACGGCCTTGTCGTAGGCGGCCGGGGAGGACATCAGCGAGCTCGCCCCCTTCATGGTGATGTCCCATCTGCTGCGGAACTGTCCGCGGGTGTCGCGGCGCCCGTCGACGTCCTCGGCGCGCAGGTGCACCAGGATCTTGGGGATGTCGATCTTGACCGGGCACACGTCGTAGCAGGCACCGCAGAGGCTCGAGGCGTAGGGCAGCGACGTGCTGGGATCGTCCGGGCCGTTCATCCCCGTCATCTGCGGCGAGAGGATGGCGCCGATGGGGCCGGGGTAGGTCGATCCGTAGGCGTGCCCGCCCGTCCGGGCATAGACGGGGCACACGTTCAGGCAGGCGGAGCAGCGGATGCAGTGCAGGGCGCTGCGCCCCTCGGGGTCCTCCAGCACCGCGCTGCGCCCGTTGTCCAGCAGCACCAGATGGAACTCCTCGGGACCGTCCCCCTCGGTCACCCCTGTGAACAAGGTGGTGTAGGGGTTCATCCGCTCCCCGGTCGAGGAGCGCGGCAGCAGCTGCAGGAACACCTCGAGATCCTCGAAGGTGGGCACGATCTTCTCGATCCCCACCACGGAGATGAGGGTCTTGGGCAGGGTGAGGCACATACGGCCGTTGCCCTCGGACTCCACGACCACCATCGTGCCGGTCTCGGCGACGGCGAAGTTCGCCCCGGAGATCGCGACCGAGCCCGGCATGTCCAGGAACTTCTCGCGCAGGAAGCGTCGGGAGGCCTCGGCGAGCTCGCCCGGGTCGTCGGTGATCGACTCATCCAGATCGGGCATCGCCGCGAGGAAGATCTCCCGGATCTCGGCGCGGTTGCGGTGGATCGCCGGGACCAGGATGTGGCTGGGGGTGTCGTCGGCCAGCTGCACGATGAGCTCGGCGAGATCGGATTCCACGGCGCGGATGCCGGCGTGGGCGAGAGTCTCGTTCAGGCCGATCTCCTGGGTGGCCATCGACTTGACCTTGAGCACCTCCTCGGCGCCGCGCTCGAGGGCGAGGCGAGCGACGATCTCCCCGGCCTCCTCGGCGTCGCGGGCCCAGTGCACCACGCCCCCGGCTGCGGTCACCGACTCCTCGAGTTGCTCGAGCAGCTCCGGGAGGTGATCGGTGACCTGCCACTTCAGGGCGCTTCCGGCGTTGCGCAGCTTCTGCCAGTCGCGCACCTCGCGCACCGCCGAGGCGCGTTTGGACTGGATGGTGGCGGTGGCCGTGCGGAGGTTCTCCCGCTGCGTCGCATCGCCCAGCTCGTCCCGTGCCGCCTCGGGGAAGGAGCGCGTCCCGAGCAGGTTCGAGGACGGCGAGGCGTGCTGAGGACGCACGGACGGGATGCCGAGATCGATCGTGTTCATGCGGTCGTCTCCTCCCGCTCGGTCCTCGCAGTTCGTCGACCGACGGTGACTTCTGCGGTGTCGTGGCCATGGAGCGCTGTGGCAACGACACTGCAGAACTCGGTCAGAGAAACGGGGCTGATGCTCATGAGGCCTTCCCCAGGATGGTCTCGGACGGGACGAAGGGATCCTCCCGGGTGGAGGCGAGGATCTGCGCGAGGTGGATGGCGCGCGGCGCAGCATCGGTGCGGCGCAGCTTGCCGCCGATGTTCATCAGGCAGGAGGCGTCGCCGGCGACCACGTACTCGGCGCCGGAGGCGACGACGTTCGCGGCCTTGTCGGTGACCATCGCATCCGAGGTGGCATCGTTCTTGACCGAGAAGGTGCCGCCGAATCCGCAGCAGGTGTCCGACTCCTCCAGCCGCTTCATCTCGAGCCCCTCGACCGCACCCAGCAGCTTCAGCGGTCGCGGACCGACCTTGAGCACTCGCATCGAATGGCAGGTGGGGTGGTAGGTGACGCTGTGGGGGAAGTAGGCACCGACGTCGGACACCTTCAGCACGTCCACCAGCAGCTCGGAGAGCTCGTAGGTCTTCGCCGAGACCGCCGCGGCCCGCTGCTCGAGCTCCTCATCGCCTTCGTGTCGCGCCACCAGCTGGTGCTGATCTCGCACGCAGCCCGCGCAGGAGCCCGAGGGCATCACGATCGCGTCGACCGAGTCCAGTGAGGGCTCGAAGGTGTCCACGAAGCTGCGCACCACCGGTGCCGCCTCCGTGTAGTAGCCGGTGTTGGTGTGCATCTGCCCGCAGCAGGTCTGGCGCTTGTCGAACACGACCTCATGGCCCAGCCGCTCCAGCACGGTCACGGTGGCCCGGGCGACGTCCGGGGCCATCACGTCCACCAAGCACGTGGTCATCAGCGAGATGCGCATCCGACGTCCTACTTCCTGGGGTGTTCCTGCGGTCGTCCCGAGCGCCGGGAGGGTGGCCTCCCGGCGCTCCGGGCGGATCAGCGGTGCTCGAGGCCCAGTGCCCCGGCGGTTTCGGCGAGGCTGCGGTGCGCGGCATCGGGATCGTCCGAGAGATGCGTGCCCCAGCTCGGCACCATCTGGGCGATGCCGGGGCGCCATCCCTCGATGCGGTCGGGGAACATGCGCTCGAGGAGGTTCAGCATGATGCTGGTCGCGGTCGAGGCACCGGGGGAGGCGCCCAGCATGCCCCCGATCGACCCGTCGGCCGCGGTGATCACCTGGGTGCCGAACTGGAGCACTCCGTGCTTGTCGGCGTCGGGGGCTATCACCTGGACGCGCTGACCCGCGGTGACCTCCTCCCAGTCCTCCATCTGCGCCGAGGGCATGTACTCCAGCAGCGCCTCGAAGCGCTGGCGGCGCGTCGCGGCGAGCTGGGAGCCCAGGTAGACCATGAGGTCGAGGTTGGGCGGGGCGACGGCCATCATCTGCGTGATGTTGGAGGGCTTCACCGAGGCGAACAGGTCCATGTAGCTGCCGGACTTGAGGAACTTCGGGGACCAGCCGGCGTAGGGGCCGAACATCAGCGAGCGGCGGCCCTCGACGTACCGGGTGTCGAGGTGGGGGACGCTCATCGGCGGAGCGCCGACGTCGGCCTTGCCGTAGACCTTCGCGTCGTGGCGGGCGATCACGTCCTCGTCGGTGCAGCGCAGCCACTGGCCGGAGATCGGGAACCCGCCGAAGCCGCGGATCTCCTCGATGCCGGACTTCTGCAGCAGCGGCAGGGCCGCGCCGCCGGCGCCGACGAAGACGAAGGGGGCGCGGATGACGCGGGTCGAGTCGTCGGTGGTGTCACGGACCATGACGCCCCAGTCGCTGCCCATCCGGCGCAGATCGATGACCTCGCTGCCGGTCGAGACCGTGGTGCCCACGCGGCCGGCGTGCTGCAGCAGCTGATGGGTCAGCGCGCCGAAGTCGACGTCGGTGCCGTCGGGGGAGCGGGTCGCCCCGATGGTCTCGGTGACGGGCCGCGACTCGGTCACCAGCGGGGCCCACTCGGTCAGCTGGGCATGCTCGGAGGTGAACTCCATCCGGTCGAACAGCGGGTTCGCCGTCAGCGCCTCGTGCCGACGACGCAGGTAGTCCACGTTCTCGATGCCGTGCACGAAGCTCATGTGCGGCACCGGGTGGATGAAGGTGGAGGGGTCGCCGATCTTGTCGTTCTCGACCAGGTGCGCCCAGAACTGGCGCGAGACCTGGAACTGCTCGTTGATGGTGATCGCCTTGGCGGGGCTCACCGACCCGTCGACGTCCTGCGGCGTGTAGTTCAGCTCGCACAGGGCGCTGTGGCCGGTGCCGGCGTTGTTCCATCCTTGGCTGGATTCCCGGCCGAGATCATCCAGCTTCTCGAGCACCACCACGTTCCAGTCGGGTTCGAGTTCGGTGAGCATCGCGGCCAGGGTGGCGCTCGCGACCCCGCCGCCGATCAGCACCGCATCCGCACGGGTCACATCCAGGTCTGCCATGTCTCTCCGTTCCAGCTGTCTCGGGCGCGCCCGAGGGGTGGGGCGCGATCCTCGCGCGGCCCCGGGCGGTCGTGCCGTCCAGGGTATCCCGTGTCCCGCGCCCGGTTCTGTCAGGTGCTGCGCTGATGCTCCGCCGCGGTGTCAGACCGTCACGGAGCGGGAGCGGTCGAGGTCTTCGAGCAGAATCTCCGTGCGGATGCCCAGGAGGGTCCGGGCCCCGTCGATGGCGGTCGCGGCCCCGACGAGCAGGGCGAGGGGCCACAGGAACGAGCACAGCGCGATCCAGGCGGCGAGCCCCAGGACCAGGGCGATGAAGCGCATCGGCAGGGCCCCGGGCAGCAGGAGCGCCAGCCGCCAGGCGACCAGGACGTCCTGGCGCCGCACCCGGGGCACGACCGTCAGCACGGCCACACTGAGGGTGGACCACGCCGCGCTCACCACGGCCAGACCGGCCAGCACCATGGTCATCAGCGAGTTCGAGGTGCCTCCGCCGATGACGATCCAGAGCATCGAGGCCGAGCCGAGCTGCACGATCATCAGCGGGAGCATCCGGACGTTGGCGCTCACGAGGTGGGAGCGGAAGCTCGCCCACATCGTCGGTGCCACCTTGACCTTGGCGCCGTGACGGGCGGCGATGAAGACGTCCGCCGCGGCGACCGCGGCCGGAGCCGAACCGAGGACCACCAGGCCGAGCAGGCTCAGCAGCATCCCGAGGAGATTGACCCGCAGCACCAGGTAGACGCGTTCGACGGCTTCGTTCGCGTGCATCACCCAGGCAGGGACCTGCGCGGGTCCCGTCGGCGTTCCGATTCGGCTCATGCGCCCAGGGTATCGGCCGGTCGGTGATGCGGGGCACAGGTGATCCATAAAGAACCGATGTGTTCGCGGGAAGCAGTCGACTCGTTGTGAGGTGTCCCAGGTGGCTCAGGAACGCCTCCAGGAGTGTTGCCTCAAAGGCCCGATCTTTGATGTCATGCTTCCCATGACACACCGATCGCGCGATGTCGCGCCGTCCGCTGCCGACCTGCTCACCCCCACCCCCGCACAGCTCCGCTGGCAACGAGGCGGACTCGGGGTCTTCTTCCACGTCGGGGTCAACACCTTCGCCGGCAAGGAATGGAGCGACGGCACCCTGCCGCCGGAGATCTTCGACCCGACGGACCTCGACGCGGACGAGTGGGTGTCCATGGCCCGGGACCTCGGCGCGACATACGTGGTGCTGACCGCCAAACATCATGACGGCTTCTGCCTGTGGCCCACCGCCACCACGGAGTACTCCGTCGCCTCCTCTCCATGGAAGGACGGGAAGGGCGACGTCGTCACCGAGGTGGCGGATGCCTGCCGTCGTCACGGGATTCAGCTGGGCCTGTACCTCTCGCCCTGGGACCGCAACGCCCCGCAGTACGAGGACCCCGCCGCGTACGACGAGTTCTATCTCGCCCAGCTGCGGGAGCTGTGCACGAACTACGGCGAGCTGTACGAGCTGTGGTTCGACGGCGCCGGCTCCGCCGGGCGCGAGTACGCCTGGGATCGGATCGGCGCGGTGATCGAGGAGCTGCAGCCCCAGGCCATGGTGTTCAACATGGGCCCGGCGACGATCCGGTGGATCGGCAACGAGGACGGCTTGGCGGCCGATCCGGTGCAGTACGTGACCGACCAGGCGGATCTGAACAACTACGACGACGACGTGGTCACCAGCGCGCAGGCCCGGTACCTGCCGCCGGAGTGCGACGTCTCCCTGCGCAAGGGCTGGTTCTGGCAGGAGGGGGAGGAGCCGAAGTCCCTCCCGCACCTGCTGGCCATCCATGACCGCTCGATCGGCCTGGGGGCGGGTCTGCTGCTGAACGTCCCGCCGGACCGCCGCGGCCGCATCGATCCGGCCGACTCCGCCCGGGTCCAGGAGCTCGGCGAGGCGCTGCGAGCCCGCTTCGGGGATCCGCGTGCGGGTCGGCTCGAGAGCGAGGACGACGCGGTGGAGGACGACGCGGTGCACGTCGATCTGGACGGCGAGGCGATCTTCGACCACATCGAGCTCGCCGAGCGACTCGAGGAGGGCCAGCACGTGAGGTCCCATCGAGTCCTGCTCGAGGACGGCGGGGAGCTCGCCGCCGGCGGCACCATCGGCGTGCGCCGGATCCACCGCCTGCCCGAGCCGGTCCGCGCCTCCGCGCTCCGCGTCGAGCTGGTCGGGGACGGCGCGGCTCTCGAGGCCGCCTGCGTGCACGACGCCACCGGAGCGCCGGTGCCGGACCTCGCCGGCGCCTACCGCGCCCCCACTGAGGTGCCGGAAAGCTGAGGTCCGCTGGGCAAGAGCGCCACCAGACGACGTAGAGATCCGATCTGTGCTTCCGGGATGACGGGCGGCGAGCAGAGAACTGCCTGATCGATCCGCGAACATCCTTGCTTGCAAGACGATCGCTTCGTACTATCGACGCAGACATCGGAGGATTCAGGGCTCAGGCGCCCGCAGCATGATTCGAGGAAACCGTGCCCACCATCACTGAACTGCGCGTGAGCGACGTCCGCTTCCCGACCTCCCGGGACTTGGACGGCTCCGACGCGATGAACCCCGATCCCGACTATTCGGCCGCCTACGTCGAGCTGCTCACCAGCGACGGCGAGGCCGGCAACGCCCTGGTGTTCACCATCGGGCGCGGCAACGACGTGCAGTGCGCGGCCATCGCGGCGCTGGCCGATCACGTCACCGGCCGCGACGTGGACGAGCTGCTCTCCCATCTCGGCGACTTCTCCCGGGAGCTCGTCGGCGACTCGCAGCTGCGCTGGCTGGGCCCGGAGAAGGGCGTCATGCACATGGCGATCGGAGCCGTGGTCAACGCCGCTTGGGACCTGCGGGCCCGTCGCGAGGACAAGCCCCTGTGGCTGCTGCTGGCCGAGCTGTCCCCGGAGGAGATCGTCGACCTCGTCGACTTCCGCTATCTCTCCGACGTCCTCACCCGCGATCAGGCCCTGACGATGCTGCGTCGCGCCGAGGTGGGCAAGGCCCAGCGGATCGAGACCCTCCGTGCTCACGGGGTGCCCGCCTACACCACCACGCCCGGCTGGCTCGGATACAGCGACGAGAAGCTCCTGCGGCTCCTGCGCGAGGCGCGGGAGGAGGGCTTTGCGATGGTCAAGCTCAAGGTCGGCGCCGACGTCGAGGACGATGTGCGCCGGATGCGGATCGCCCGTGCGGAGATGGGGGAGGGCTTCCCCATCGCCGCCGACGCCAATCAGCGCTGGGACGTGGCGGACGCGATCGCCTGGCTCGAACGCCTCGCCCCGTACGATCCGGCCTGGATCGAGGAGCCGACCAGTCCTGACGACGTGCTCGCCCATGCCGCGATCCGGCGGGCCGTCGCGCCGCTGCCGGTGGCGACCGGGGAGCAGATGGCCAGCCGCATCATCGCCAAGCAGCTGCTGCAGGCCGGAGCGGTCGACGTCCTCCAGCTCGATGCCGCACGGGTGGGAGGGGTCAACGAGAACGTGGCGATCCTCCTGCTGGCCGCGGCGTTCGACGTTCCCGTGTGCCCGCACGCCGGAGGAGTCGGCCTCTGCGAGCTGGTCCAGCACTACGCCTTCTTCGACGCGGCCGCCGTCGCGGGGGACCGGGAGGACCGCTTCATCGAGTACGTCCACCATCTGCACGAGCACTTCGAGGACCCGGTGGTCATCGACGACGGCGCCTACCGCGCCCCCGCCCGGCCCGGCTCCAGCGCCCGCATGCACGCCGAGTCGATCGCGCCGCACCTGTTCCCCGACGGCGCCGTGTGGAAGGATCTCGCCCGTGCCGACGCCGTCTGAACCGGGTCCCGCCGCGACCTCGACCGCCCCGGATCGTCATGCCTCGTCCGCGAGCACGGACCCTCATGCGTCCTCCGCGGTCCCGGGGCGCCATGCCTCGTCCGAGGTCCCGGACCCCCATGCCTGGTTCGACGCGGCCCGCTTCGGATTGTTCGTCCACTTCGGGCTCTACGCGCTGCCGGCCCGTCACGAATGGTCCATGAGCTACGAGCGGCGCGAGGTGAAGGACTATCGCCGCTACGCCGAGTTCTTCGACCCCGACCGCTTCGACGCGGCTGATCTCGCCCGTCGGGCCCGCAGGGCGGGAATGCGCTACGCAGTGCTGACCACCAAGCACCACGAGGGATTCTGTCTGTTCGAGACCGCGCACACCGACTACAGCGCTCCGGTGGCCTGCGGGCGCGACCTGGTGCGCGAATTCGTCGACGCGATGCGCGCCGAGGGGCTGCGCGTCGGGTTCTACCACTCGTTGCTCGATTGGTCCCATCCGGATTTCACGATCGATCAGAACCATCCGCAGCGTGACCGCGAGGACGTCGCCGCACTGAATTCCGGGCGCGACATGGCCCGGTATCGCGCCTACCTCCACGCCCAGGTGCGCGAGCTCCTGACCGGCTACGGCACGATCGACTACCTGTTCTTCGACTTCACCGACCCCGGCCCCGACGGGAAGCGGCCCGAGGACTGGGATGCGGAGGGTCTGCTGGCGATGGTGCGGCAGCTGCAGCCGAGCTGCGTGGTCAACGACCGCCTGGGCATCCCCGGCGACCTCGTCACCCCGGAGCAGTACCAGCCCCGGGACCCGATGACCGGGCCCGACGGCGCCCCGGTGCGCTGGGAGGCCTGCCAGACGACCAACGGCTCCTGGGGCTACCACCGCGACAACCACGACCACAAGAGCGCTGATCTGCTGGTGCGGATGCTGGTCGGCTCGGTCGCCGCGGGCGGCAATCTGCTGCTGAACATCGGTCCCGACGGCCGCGGCGCCGTCGCCCCGCCGGACGCGGAGATCCTCGCGGCGATCGGCGGATGGATGGACCTGCACGCCGCATCGATCCATGGGGCGGGGTCGGCCGACGGGCTCGACGCCCCGCCCGGCACGCTGCTGACCCGCCGCGGCGACCGGCTCTATGTCCATCTGACCACCTGGCCGATGCAGCATGTGCACCTGCGCGGCCTGGCGGGACGGGTGCTCTTCGCCCGCCTCCTGCACGACGGGTCCGAGGTGGAGGTGGCCACCGTGGATCCGGATCAGCACGCCCAGAACACGACCATGGGCGGCCTCGAGTCCGATGTCGCCACCCTGACCCTGCCGATCCGGAGGCCGGACGTGCTGCTGCCCGTCGTCGAGCTGGTGCTCACCGACGCCGCGGCCGACGGCGGGGACCCTTCGACCCCTTCCGGGACAGAGTGACGTGATGACGCACCCTGCCTCCCAGGACGACTCCTCCTCGCAGCCCTCGCAGGGTGAGCCCTCGCAGGCTCCGTCCGGTCCCGTGCGGTCGCCGACCGCGCACGGTCGCCGTCGTCGACCCGGGCCGACGCGGCTGCCCGCTCTCGGCTTCGGCGCCGCCCAGCTCGGCAACCTCTACCGGGTCACCACCGACGAGGAGGCGCGCGGGGCCGTCGGCGCCGCCTGGGACGGCGGCGTCCGCCTGTTCGACACGGCACCGCACTACGGGATCGGCACCAGCGAACGCCGGCTCGGCGCCCTGCTGGCCTCTTACCCCCGCGAGGAATACCTGCTCTCGACCAAGGTGGGGCGCCTGCTGGTGCCCGGCCCGGGCGACGGGGACGACATGGCCCACGGGTTCGCGGTCCCGGACTCCCATCGGCGCGTGTGGGACATGAGCGGGGCCGGGATCCGCCGCAGCCACGTCGAGTCGCTGGAACGACTGGGGCTGGACCGGGTCGACGTGCTCTACCTCCACGACCCCGAGGAGGGGCCCACCGAGCAGGCCTTCGCCGAGGCGCTGCCGACCCTCGCCGCGATGCGGGAGGAGGGGCTGATCAGCCACGTCGGCGTCGGATCCAAGGACGTCGATGTGCTGCTGCGCGCCGTGCGCACCGGGTTGGTCGATGTGATCATGCTGTCCGGGCGCTACACCCTGCTCGAGCAGCCCGCCGCCGCGGAGCTGCTGCCGGCCTGCCTCGAGCACGGGGTGGAGGTGGTCGCGGTCTCCGTGTTCAACTCCGGGATCCTCTCCCGGCCCGAGGTGCCCGACGACGCGAAGTACGAGTACGGCACCGCGCCGGTCGACCTCCTGCAGCGGGCCCGGCATCTCGCCGCGCTCGCCGCCGAGCACGGGGTCCAGCTGCCGGATCTCGCCGTCCGGTACCCGCTGCGCCACGAGGCGGTCTCCTCGGTGGTGCTCGGCATGCGCACCGCGGACCAGGTGCGCCAGAACCTGGAGCGGTTCGCCCGCACGATTCCCGAGGAGCTCTGGGAGCAGATCGATGCCTGAGGGGATCACCGATGCCCATCTGCACCTGTGGGACCTCGGCGGAGGCGGCTACCGCTGGCTCGCCGGGGCCGCGGAGGCCCTGCGACGCGATGCCCGCTGGGAGGAGGTCGCGCCCCAGCACGCCGCGCTCGGCGTCCGGCGTGTGGTCCTGGTGCAGGCCGACGACACCCTCGCCGACACCGCCGCGATGCAGCGGGCCGCGGCCCGGATCGAGGCCGACCCCGGCCCCGTGCAGCGGGCCGATGTGGTCGCCTGGCTGCCGCTGGCCGATCCCGCCCGCACCGCGGAGCTGCTGGAGGATGCCACGGCGATGCAGCACGTCGTCGGGGTGCGCCATCTGATCCACGACGAGCCCGACCCGGGATTCCTGGACCGCCCGGAGGTCCGCGAGTCCCTGGCCCTGCTGGCCGCCCGAGGCCTCCCGCTCGACGTTCCCGATGCGTTCCCCCGGCACCTGGACCAGGCCGTCCGCGTGGGATCGGAGGTCGACGGCCTGGTGCTGGTGCTGGACCATCTCGGCAAGCCCCCGCTGGGCGACGCCGCGGCGATGGGGGAGTGGGAACGCTCCCTGCGTGCGCTCGCGGGCCTCGGAACCAGCATCGCGAAGCTGTCCGGGCTCGCCACCAGCGGCGCGGGGTACGCGGCCCCGACGGACCTGCGCCGAGCCGTGGAGCTGGCCGGTGAGCTGTTCGGGCCCCGCCGGCTGATGTTCGGCAGCGACTGGCCGATCGCCCCGACCGCCTTCGACCTCACCTCCGGGACCAGCGGTCTGATCGCGCTGCTGGAGGAGCTGCCCGCCCCGGATCGTGGTCAGATCCACCGCGGCACGGCAGAGCGCGTGTACCGGCGCCCGGCCGGGTGAGGCTCAGTGGAGGCCGGCTCCCTTGAGGATCCAGCTCTCGACCCCTGCGATGTGTGCGGCGGCGTGCACGCGGGCGAGGTCCCCGCGCCCCTGGCGCAGCGCGTCCAGGATCCGACGGTGCTCGGCCAGGGTGGAGTCCACGGCGGAATCCTCGGTGAGACCTCGCCATACGCGCGCCCGCGCCGTCGCGCTGGCGAGCCCTTCGAGCATCGAGGAGAGGTAGGCGTTGGGGCAGCGGCTGGTGATCAGCTGATGGAACTCGATGTCCGCCTGCACCAGCTCCTCGACGCTGGAGTGCTCGGAGAGATCGACCATCAGCTGCTCGAGACGGTCGAAGTCGTGCTCGCCGAGATGGGGGCAGGCCTGCTCCACCGCCGTGGGTTCCAGCAGTCGGCGCACCTCGAGGATCTGCTCCTCCCCGGAGCCGTGGTGGAGATCGAGGATGAAACCGAGCGATTCGACCAGCAGGCTCGGAGCGAGGGAGGTGACATAGGTGCCATCGCCCTGGCGCACGTCCAGCACACGGATCACGGACAGCGCCTTGACCGCCTCGCGCAGCGAATTGCGACTCACACCGATCCGCTCGGAGAGCTCCTTCTCCGGCGGCAGGCGGTCGGCCGGGCCGAGCTCGCCGTCGATGATCATCTGCTTGATCGCGTCGATCGCACGATCCGTCACGGCATGCGGTGCTGGCATGGCGTCCTACTCCTCGCTGGGCCGGCGAAGGTGCCGGTCATCACCCGATCGATGCTAGTTCACGGGTGCCGCGCACCGGGCGCGGACCCGCCGATCCCTCCGGGGGAGCCTGATCGGGTCCCGCCGTCCACGTCTCATCCGCGCCCCTTCCGTGTCCCGCCCGCGCCCCATCCGTGTCCCGTCCGCGTCATGACCCGTCGCGCCGCGCTCGTGCCCGCGGTGCTCGCACGCTCGTGCCCGGGGCGCTCGCACGCTCGGTCACGCCCGCGGCGAACAGGCGGGGTATCCGCGTCGAACACGCGTAGTGTCGAGTCAACATCACCACCGGACGGGGGAGGACCATGTTCGAACGCTTCACCGATCGCGCCCGTCGCGTCGTCGTCCTGGCACAGGACGAAGCACGGCTGCTGAACCACAACTACATCGGCACCGAGCACATCCTGCTGGGGCTCATCCACGAGGCCGAAGGCGTCGGCGCGAAGGCCCTCGAGGCCCTCGGCGTGACGCTCGAGGCCGTGCGCGAGCAGGTGCGCGACATCATCGGCGAGGGCAACCAGACCCCCAGCGGCCACATTCCCTTCACGCCTCGTGCGAAGAAGGTCCTCGAGCTCTCCCTGCGCGAGGCACTGCAGCTGGGCCACAACTACATCGGCACCGAGCACATCCTGCTCGGCCTGCTGCGCGAGGGAGAGGGCACCGCCGTCAAGGTGCTCTCCCGCCTCAAGGCCGAGCCGTCGGCCGTGCGCCAGGAGGTCATCGAGCGCCTGCAGGGCTACCAGGGCAAGGAACCGGCCACCGCCGGCGGCCCCTCCGAGGGTCAGCCCTCCGGCTCGCTGGTGCTGGACCAGTTCGGCCGCAACCTCACCCAGGCCGCCCGCGATGGCAAGCTCGACCCGGTCATCGGCCGGGATCACGAGGCCGAGCGGGTGATGCAGGTGCTCTCGCGCCGCACCAAGAACAACCCGGTGCTGATCGGCGAGCCCGGCGTCGGCAAGACGGCCGTCGTCGAGGGGCTGGCGCAGGCCATCACCGCCGGCGACGTCCCCGAGACGCTCAAGGACAAGCAGCTCTACACCCTCGACCTCGGGTCGCTGGTCGCCGGCTCCCGCTACCGCGGTGACTTCGAGGAGCGCCTGAAGAAGGTGCTCAAGGAGATCCGCACCCGCGGCGACATCATCCTGTTCATCGACGAGATCCACACCCTCGTCGGGGCGGGCGCCGCCGAGGGAGCGATCGACGCCGCCAGCATCCTCAAGCCGATGCTGGCCCGCGGCGAGCTCCAGACCATCGGGGCGACCACCCTCGACGAGTACCGCAAGCACATCGAGAAGGACGCGGCCCTGGAGCGCCGCTTCCAGCCGATCCAGGTGGATCAGCCCTCGGTGGCGCTGACGGTCGAGATCCTCAAGGGGCTGCGCGATAAGTACGAGGCGCATCACCGGGTGACCATCACCGATGCCGCGCTGGTGGCCGCCGCGAACCTCGCCGATCGCTACGTCAACGACCGCTTCCTGCCGGACAAGGCGATCGACCTGATCGACGAGGCCGGTGCCCGACTGCGCATCCGCCGTCTCACCGCGCCGCCCGAGCTCAAGGAGTTCGACGCCAAGATCGAGACCGCACGCACGAAGAAGGAGGAGGCGATCGACGGCCAGGACTTCGAGCTCGCCGCCTCCCTGCGTGACGAGGAGCAGCAGCTGAAGTCCGAGCGCGACGAGAAGGAGCAGGCCTGGCGCCACGGCGAGACCGACGCCGTGACCACGGTCTCCGAGGAGGTCGTCGCCGAGGTGCTCGCCGCCTCGACCGGCATCCCGATCGTCAAGCTCACCGAGGAGGAGTCCTCGCGGCTGCTCCACATGGAGGACGAGCTGCACAAGCGGGTCATCGGCCAGGACGAGGCCATCAAGGCCCTGTCCCAGGCGATCCGCCGCACCCGTGCCGGGCTCAAGGATCCCAAGCGTCCCGGCGGCTCGTTCATCTTCGCCGGGTCCACCGGCGTCGGCAAGACCGAGCTGGCCAAGGCGCTCGCGGAGTTCCTCTTCGGGGACGACGAGTCCCTCATCCAGCTGGACATGTCCGAGTTCGGCGAGAAGCACACGGCCTCGCGGCTGTTCGGCTCGCCCCCCGGCTACGTCGGCTACGACGAGGGCGGCCAGCTCACCGAGAAGGTGCGCCGCAAGCCGTTCTCCGTGGTGCTGTTCGACGAGGTGGAGAAGGCCCATGTGGACATCTTCAACTCGCTGCTGCAGATCCTCGAGGACGGTCGGCTCACGGATTCGCAGGGTCGCGTCGTCGACTTCAAGAACACCGTGATCATCATGACCACCAACCTCGGCACCCGGGACATCGCCAAGGGCGTCTCCCTGGGCTTCAGCGCGGGCGGCGATCTGAACACCGACTACGACCGGATGAAGGACAAGGTGTACGAGGAGCTCAAGCAGCACTTCAAGCCGGAGTTCCTTAACCGTGTCGATGACACGGTGGTCTTCCCGCAGCTCTCGCGCGAGGAGATCGTCCAGATCGTGGATCTCATGATCGGCAAGCTGGAGGGACGCCTGGCGGAGAAGGACATGACCATCGAGCTCACGCACGGGGCGAAGGTCCTGCTGGCGGAGAAGGGGTACGACCCGGTGCTCGGTGCCCGTCCTCTGCGTCGCACCATCCAGCGCGACATCGAGGACGTCCTGTCTGAGAAGATCCTGTTCGGTCAGGTCCACGTGGGCGATACGATCGTCGTCGATGCGGAGGGCGAGGGTCTGCTCGGCGAGCTGACCTTCGGTCGCCGGGGCACCAGCGGCGAGCTCGAGTCGGTCACCGAGACGGTCGACGTCGAATCGATGACGCAGGCCCGGGCCGACGAGATGACCCGCCCGGACGGCTCCGCCGCTCCGGACACGGACAGCGCGGAGGCCAGCGCCTCCTGATCGGTGCGAGCCGGTCCCGCCCCTCGGTGGGACCGGCTCGCCCGCTTCGCGGGCGATGCTGTGCACCGCTCGCGGATCGCCCGGTGCGGACCGGCCGTCGTGGACGGCCCGTCGCGGAGGGCGGATCATCCGTCGCGACGGCGCAGCTCCGGGCCCGTCCCGGGCACGACGCCGGTGAGCGCATCAGGGACGGAGCAGCACTCCGGCGCCGAATCCGGCCCGGACGCCGAGAAATCGGAGGAGAGGACGCATGGGCGGATCCATCGACTGGCTGCTGTCCCTGACCGGTCAGATCGAGGACTGGATCATGGGCGTCGCCGATGCCTGGTGGGTCTACCTGGTCGTCTATGGGTTCGCGGCCTTCGACGGCTTCTTCCCGACGGTGCCGAGCGAATCGACCATCGTCACCCTGTCCTCCCTGTGGTCCTCCTCGGGGCGCCCCCTGATCCTCCTGATCGGCTTCGCCGCCTGGATGGGCGCCTGGACCGGGGATAACCTCGGCTACTGGCTGGGCAGCAAGATCGGGTGGGAACGATTCAAATTCTTGCGCGAGGGCAAAGGACGCCGCGCCGTCGAGGCGGCCGACCGCGGGCTGCAGCGCCGCGCCCTGCTGTTCCTCATGACCGCCCGTTACATCCCCTTCGGCCGCACCGCGGTGAACCTGGTCGCCGGCGCCGTGCACTACCCGCACAAGGAGTTCTGGCCGCGCTCGCTGCTGTCCACCTTCGTGTGGGCCGCCTACTCCTGCGCGATCGGCGCCATCGCCGGAGCCTGGTTCGGCGAGCACCATCTGCTCGCGATCACAGCCGCTCTGATCGCGGCCGTCGTGCTCGCCCTCATCGTGGAGCGCCTGATCGCGGCCATGCACCGGATCCTGGACCGCCGGGCCGAGCGCCGCGGAGAGGTCCTCGAGGACCGACTGGGCATGGAGGGATCCTCCGAGGCCGTCGCCGACGATCACGAGGACACGACCCGCGACGACCCCGAGCACCTCGCCCACGAACGGAGCCACCGGGATCAGGCTCCGGGGGACCGGGGCCCCGAGACCCCGGGCCCGGCGGATCGGGGCCATCACGATCGGGGCGCAGAGGGCCGCGGCGATCAGGACAGCGAACTCGAGGACGGACATAACTGCGCCGACGAGGTGGATGCCACGCCACTGTCCTCCCAGGGACAGGACAGCCCGGCATGAGCCCCACCATTCGCCCGGCCCTGCCGGCCGACGTCCGAGACATCAACGCTCTCGTCGAGCCGATGACTCACACCGGCATCCTGCTGGGCAAGGACCTGGTCTCCTACTACGAGGCGGTCCAGGAGTTCCTCGTCGCCGTCGACGACGAGGGCACCGTCGTCGGCTGCGGCGCCCTGCACATCATGTGGGAGGACCTCGCCGAGGTGCGCACCCTCGCCGTCCGCGATGACCAGCGCGGCACCGGGCTGGGTCACCGGATGCTGACCGCGCTGCTGGAGCGTGCGGCCCAGCTCGGGCTCAGTCGGGTGTTCTGCCTGACCTTCGAGGTCGAGTTCTTCTCCCGCCACGGGTTCGAGGTGATGGCCGACGAGGTCGCCCCCGAGATCTACAACCAGCTGCTGCGATCGCCCGACGAGGGCATCGCCGAGTTCCTCGACCTCGCCCGCGTCAAGCCCAACACCCTCGGCAACACCCGGATGATCACCACGCTCGGCACCGCCGGTTGATCAGTGGCCGGGGGCGGCAGAACGACCGCTGACGGGAACGTTCAGTCGCGAGACGCGAGACGCGAGACGCGAGACGCGAGTCGTGAGTCGTGAGACGCGGTCCGTTCAGGGCAGGCGCAGCTGCTCGCCGATTCGTGCCGCGAGTCCGTCCTGGACCAGGGACGCGGTGCAGCGCTCCACCCGGGCCGGATCCGACGGGTCCAGGGCGAGCAGATCAGCGGAGGCCGCCTCGCCGTCACGCCGCAGCACCGCCATGATCTTCCCGCGCATCTGCCGGTCGGTCCCCTCGAAACGCTGCGGCCGTCGACCGTCCTGAACGGAGGGGGGCATTCCCGCCGCGTACCAGGCGCATCCGGCCTCGGCCAGCGGACACCGCTCGCACTGCGGCGAGCGCGCCGTGCACACCAATGCTCCCAGCTCCATGACCGCCTGGTTCCACGCGACGGAGCGCTTCGGCTCGGCCGGCAGACTCCGGGTGGCCAGCGCCCGCTCGGCCGCGGAGTACGAGGGGTCCGGCAGCGCCCGGCCGCGGACGCTGCGCGCGAGCACCCGACGAATGTTGGTGTCGGCCACCACGGCGCGCCCGTGGTGGGCGAAGGCCGTGACGGCGGCGGCCGTGTACTCGCCGATGCCGGGCAGGGAGTGCAGGGACTCGAGGCCGCGGGGCACCGCTCCGCCGTGCTCACGGACGATGGCGCGCGCGCACTCCTGCAGGCGCAGCGCCCGCCGCGGGTAGCCGAGCCGGTCCCAGCGGCGCAGCACCTCGGCCGTCGGCGCATCGGCGAGATCGGCGGGCGTGGGCCACTGCTCCATCCAGTCGACCCAGCGGGGCAGGACCCGGACCACCGGGGTCTGCTGCAGCATGACCTCGGAGACGAGGATCGCCCAGGGCGAGGTGCCCGGGCGCCGCCAGGGGAGATCGCGGCCCTGGACCGAGAACCAGTCGATCACGTCGTCGATGACCTGATCGTCGGCCCGGTCCCCGGGGAGGGGCGTGCGATGACCGACGCGGGACGGGACCTCTCGGTCCCGCCCCGCGTCGAGGGAGTGAGGTGCCGGAGCACCTGGTCCGTGTGTCAGGCCTGCGGCCCTGCCTGGGGGTCGGAGGACGGATCGCGCTGCGCCGACAGCAGATCGCGGATCTCGGTGAGCAGCAGGATGTCCTCGGACAGGGGAGTCTCCTCCTCCTCGGGGAGACCGCGGCGCCGGCGGTCCAGGGCGCGCGCCTTGGATATCGGCAGCACGAAGACGAAGTACACGACCGCCGCCGTGATGAGGAAGGCGATGACCGCGGAGAGGATCGCCCCGACGTCGACCCTCGTCGATTCATTGGTGATCAGGAATGCGAGGCCATGGACGTTGCCGCCGCCGAAGACATTGATGATGGGCTGGATCAGGCTGTCCACGAAGGCCCCGATCAGCGCGGTGAACGCGGAGCCGATGACGAGACCGACCGCGAGATCGATGACGTTGCCCTGCATGATGAAGTCCTTGAAACCCTTCATGGGTCATCCTTACTGGGAAATGGGATCGGAATCATGTCACCGAGGCGACACTTCGGGACTCTAGCCGACTATCGAGACCGATACCCACCCCTCCCTCAGGGCGTGAGCGACTTCTCGTGCGCGGGGCCGCTCGACGGAGACCAGCACCTGCGCCGTCCCGGCCGTGCCCTGTCCGAGCACGTCCTCGGTGCCCCCGGCGTCCGGAGGCTCGACGACGACGGCGGGGACAGCGGTCACGGAGGCCGGATCGGGGCCCGAGGTGAGGACGTCGAGATGCGCCCCGGGGACCAGGCGCGGCACCAGCACGGCCGGCACGGGCAGCGCCATCAGTGCGGAATCCTCGGGGATCGCCGCCGCGCCGTCCCCGATGAGCAGGCCGGGCAGCAGCGGGGTCCGGGCGGTGACGTCGAGGGCGACTTCGCGGCCCACGAGCTGCTCCGGTGCGCCGGCGCTGCCCGACGGGACGAGCTCGGCGGCGACCCGCACCGTGGCCAGGTGCCGCTCGGTCAGGACCGTCCCGGCCGACAGGTCCTCCGCCGCGGTCACCACCGGGACGCCGCGCGTGCCCGGTGGCAGCAGGGAGGGGACGAGCAGAGCCAGGGCCAGGGCGAGGGAGAGCACGATCAGCGTGCGGCGACGGCGGCGCAGGGCGCGCCGCCAGGTGGGCACGGAGGCGCGGATCCGGGTGAGCATGGCTCGAACCTAGACGGCGCCCGGCCCGTCCGCCCGCCGTGCGGGCGCGCTGTGGATGACGGGGCGCTGGGGAGGAAGGGTCAGGAGGAGGAGGCTGCTGCGGCCGCCGGCTGCGCGCTCGCGGAGGAGCTGCCGCCGGTGGAGGACCCGGACGTGGACGAGCCGCTGCCGGCCGCGCCGTCCGCGGAGGAGCCGGTCGAGGACGCGCCGTCGGACGCCGCGGAGGATCCGTCGGAGGAGCCACCGCTCGAGGAGCCCGAGGAGGACTGCGAGGACGTTGCGGAGTTCGCGGAGTCGGTGGAGTAGAAGCCGGATCCCTTGAACACGATGCCCACCGAGTCGAAGACCTTCCGCAGCGCATCCTGCGTGCACTCGGGGCAGGTCACCAGCGAGTCCTCGCTGAAGCTCTGGTACTGCTCGAAGCGGTGCCCGCAGCTCTTGCAGGCGTAGACATAGGTGGGCACGAGGCATCCTCCGGGATCTTCTCTCAGCGGCCGCTGCTGCGGCGACCGGAGCGATTCTACGTCCGCGAGGCGGGATCCGGGCCTCAGGAGCCCTCGATCGTGATCAAGCGGACGAGCCCGTCGGCCGTCAGGACGACGGGGATCGGCACATCGTGCTCCCCGCGCGGCAGGGTGCCCGCCTCCAGCAGCTCGTCGGGGTGGATCACCGTGACCACGTGGGTGTCCGCGCCCGCTGCGGACAGGGCACGGTCGTAGTAACCGGCGCCGTGCCCGATCCGGGTCCCCGAGCGGTCCACCGCCACGGCCGGGGTCAGCACGAGGACGGCATCGGCGAGCGCATCGGGGCCGAGGCGCTCCCCGTCGGGCTCCGGGCCGAAGCCCCGTCCCGGGGACGGGAGGAAGGGGGAGAGGCCGTCCCAGGTGATCCACTCGAGCCGGCGCCCCGCGGAGGCCGGGAAGATCATCCGGGCCCCGGCCGCGACGAGCTCGTCGACCAGGGGCATGACGTCGGCCTCGAGCGGCGAGGGGTGGTACGCCGCCACCAGCGGTTCTCTGCTCTCGTCGCCTCCGTCCGCCGCAGCGAGGGCGGCCCCGCGGACCTGCGCGAGCAGCGGGGCGGCATGGTCGATCAGCTGCTGCGCCTCCCGGGCCCGACGGGCGCCGCCGACCTCGCCTTGGTAGGTGCGGGAGCGGCGGCCGCGCAGCTCGGTGCGCAGCTGTTTCTTGCGAGCCGTCATCGCCTCGGTGTCCATGTCCCCAGACTCCCATATCGGGCATCCGACGGAGCGCATGCGCACGGCCGAGGGTCAGCGCCTGCGCACGCCCGAGGGCCGCAGCGTCCGCGCACGCTCCGGCCCGGCGCGCCGTCTACGATGGCGCGATGGTTCACGTCTGGCCGCTCACCCTGCGCGACGGGGAGCTCTCGCTGCGGCCCCTGCGTCGGCGGGACCGCCCCGAGTTCGAGCGCCTGCGCGAGCGCAACCGGGACTGGCTGCGGCCGTGGGATGCCACCGACCCCGAGCGTGCCGCTCGGCAGCTGCCGTTCACCGCCCTGCGCCGATGGAACGACCAGCAGGCCCGGCACGGCTGGTACCTGCCGCTGACGATCATCGCCCGCGGTCGCCTCGCGGGGCAGATCACGGCCGGCCCGATCCAGTACGGGGCGCTGCGCTCGACGGTGCTGGGCTACTGGATCGACCGCGAGCGGGCCGGGGCCGGTCTGGCCCCGCGCGCGACGGCGCTGATGATCGACCATCTCTTCGCCGAGCTCGGCCTGCATCGCATCGAGGTCACGGTGCGCCCCGAGAACACGGCGAGCCTGCGCGTGGTGGAGAAGCTGCACCTGCGTCCCGAGGGCCTGCGACGCTCGGCGATCCATGTCGACGGTGCCTGGCGGGACCATCTGGTGTTCGCGCTCACCGCCGAGGAAGTGGCCACGGGCGCGGACGGCCGCGGGGTGCTCGCCCGGCTGCATCGCGAGTTCCCTTCCGACACGCCCACGGGATGACCAGGGAAATCACATCGTTGTCATTACTGTAGCGGTGTGGAGTCGATCAATCTCGGAGCCGTCCTCTTCGGCCTTCTGCTGCTGCTGTGGGTGGCCTACGCCCTGCCGCGCACCGCGCGCCGGCGCGACGTCATGGGCCGTGCCCGCGCCGCCGAGCTCACCGAGATGACCGCGGAGGCCCGGGACCTGTCCGAGGCCGTCCACACCCGCCGCTCCTCCCGTGAGGTGAATGCCGCCATGCCCCAGGACCGCCTGCTCCTGCGACCCGCCGATCCCACCAGCCGCCCCCGCTTCGACGCCGTCCCCGGCACTCGCATCGACGTCCTCGAGGAGAGGGCGCGCTCGCGGCGGGCGATGCGGACCGTGCTCGCCCTGCTGGCCGTGGGCACCGTCGGCCTGATCGGTCTCGCCCTCGCGCAGGCCATCGCCTGGTGGGTGCCGCTGATCGCGGTCGCCGGCCTCGCCGTGTACCTCGTCGGCCTGCGCCGCGCCGAGCTCGAGCGCCGCGCCCGCACCACCCGCACCGCCACCCGGGCCCGCCAGGAGCGTGCCGAGCGGGAGACGGCCCGTCGGGCAGATGCCGCGAGGACCGCTGCCCCCGTCGCGGAGCCGGCGACCCCGCCCGCCCGTGCCGAGACGTCCGTCCGACGTGAACCGCTGGAGACCACCGCGGAGCGCGCCGCCCACCAGGTCTCCGCGCCGGGGGAGTGGACGCCCCGACCCGTTCCACGCCCCACCTACACCCTGGGCGGCGAGGTCGACGACCTCGCCAGTCGGCACGCCGCCCACCGGGAGAGCATGCGTGCCACGTCCGTCCCGCTCGAGAGCGAGGGGGTCGAGGAGCTCGAGGCGGCCGACGAGACCTACGCTCCCGCGCAGGACCTGCGGCTCGACGAGATCCTCGCCCGCCGCCGCGCCTGAGATGGACGGGTCCGCACGCCTGGCCGAGATCGAGCAGGCGCTGGCCCGCGAGGGCTGGTCCGAGCGGCCGGTGGCGGTGCTCGATCTCGACGCCTTCGACGCGAACCTCGCGGAGCTCGCCCGGCGTGCCGACGGCACCCCGCTGCGGGTCGCCTCGAAATCCCTGCGGGTGCGCACGCTGCTGGACCGGGCGCTGGCGCATCCCGGCTGCCGCGGCGTGCTCGCCTACACGCTGCCGGAGGCCCTCTGGCTCGCGGACGGCGGGATCGAGGACCTGGTGGTCGCCTATCCCACCACCGACCGCGCCGCCCTGCGCCGACTGGCGGGCGACCCGTCGGCGCCGGCCGCCATCACCCTGATGGTCGACGAGGTCGCCCAGCTCGAGCTGCTCCTGGACGCGACGTCGGACGTGCGCGACGGGACGCGGCCGATCCGGGTCGCGATCGAGCTCGACGTCTCCTATGCTCCGCTGCCCGGCATCCGCTTCGGCGCCCACCGCTCCCCGGTGCGCACCCCCGCACAGGCCCGCGAGCTGGCCGAGGAGATCGCCCGCCGCCCGGGCCTCGAGCTGGTCGGCCTGATGGCCTACGAGGGGCACGTCGCCGGGGTCACCGACGCGGCCCGCACCCCCTACGGCGCCGCCGTGCGAACCATGAAGGCCCTCTCCCGACCCGACATCGCGTCCCGCCGCGCCGAGGCGGTCTCCGCGGTCCGGGAGGTGGCGGACCTCGAGTTCGTCAACGGCGGCGGCACCGGCTCGATCGAGTCCACCGGCGCCGAGGCCGTCGTCACCGAGATCGCCGCCGGCTCCGGACTCGTCGGCTCCGGGCTGTTCGACCACTACCGCGATTTCCACCCCCGACCCGCCCTGCACCTGGGGTTCTCCGTGGTCCGACGACCAGCCCCCGGGATCGCCACGCTGCTGGGCGGCGGATGGATCGCCAGCGGTGTCCCCGGTCAGGACCGTCTGCCCACCATCGCGCACCCGCCCGGCCTGGCCTACGCCCCGCAGGAGGCGGCCGGCGAGGTGCAGACCCCGGTCGTGGGCGCCGCTGCCGACGATCTGCGGGTGGGGGAGACCGTCTGGCTGCGCCATGCGAAGGCGGGAGAGCCCGCGGAGCATCTGGCGGCATATGTGCTGATCTCCGGCGACGAGGTGGTCGCCGCCGCCCCCACCTACCGTGGAGAGGGGGCAGTCTTTCTCTGAGGAGATGCCGCTGAGGAGATGCCGCTGAGGAGATGCCGCTCGCCGGCTCGCGAGGGTCCGGGCCGGCGGACCACGGCGGCCGAGCCATCGGACCGCAGCGGTCGAGCCCGCGGACCGGAACGGAAGGAACCCATGGTGCTGATCTCATGCCCGACCCACCGCACCTGGAGCGGGACGGTCCGCTGGAGCCCGCAGCAGGTCCTTGCTCCGCGCAGCGAGGACGAGATCCTCGCGGCCATGCGCACCGCCCGAGAGGCCGGGGCGGGCCTGCGGATGATCGGCGGCGGGCACTCCTTCTCCGCGCTGGTGGCGACCGACGGCGTGATGGCCGGCCTCGACGGCTACCGGGGTCTGGTGCGGGTCGACGCCGACTCCGGGTTCGTCACGCTGCGAGGCGGCACCCGGTTGTGGGAGATCGCCGACCTGCTCGCCCCGCACGGCCTCGCATTGTCGGTGATGGGGGACATCGACCACCAGTCCATCGCCGGGGCGATCCAGACCGGCACCCACGGCACCGGAGCGCGCTTCACCGGCTTCGCGGGCATGGTCCGCGGGCTCCGCCTCGCCCTGCCCGACGGATCCGTCGTGGACACCTCACCGACCCGGGACCCCGATCTCTTCCAGGCCGCCCGTCTGGGGCTCGGCGCGGTCGGCGTCGTCCTCGAGGTCACCCTCGCCTGCGTGCCCCGGTACCGGTTGGATCTCGTGGAGGCCACCGTCGACCTCGACGAGGCGCTCGGCAGCTTCGTCGCGGACTCCGCGATCGCCGACCACCACGAGCTGTTCTGGTTCCCGCGCACCGACCGGGCGACCGTGCGGACCATGCGCCGGGTCCCCCAGGACACCCCGGCCCGGGGCCCCGGTCGCGTGGCCGGGGTGATCCAGCAGGAGGTGCTCGGCAACGGGGCCTGGGAGCTGCTGTGCCGTGGGGCCTCGCTCGCACCGGCCCTCAGCCGGCCCGCCGCCGAGCTCGCTTCCCGGGTCTTCGCCGGGCCGCGGGTGCTGGACGATTCCGCCGCGGTGTTCACCGCGCCGCGCCGGGTGCGCTTCCACGAGTCCGAATGGGCGATCCCCACCGAACGTCTCGGGGAGGCGTTCACCGCGCTGCGGGCACGGCTGACGGCCGAGGACGTCCGCGTCACCTTCCCGCTCGAGATCCGCCGCGCCGCGCCCGACGACGTCTGGCTGTCCACCGCCTACGGCCGCGACACCGTCTACCTCGCGGCGCACCGCTACCACCGGGAGGACCCCGGGCCGTACCTGCTGCTGATCCAGCGCATCCTCGCCCCCTTCACGGCTCGTCCGCACTGGGGCAAGCAGCACTGGCTCGGGGCCCCACAGCTTCGGGAGCTGTATCCGCGCTTCGAGGACTTCCGGGCGGTGCGCGCGGCGGCCGACCCCGAGGGGATGCTCATGACCCCGTATCTCCGCCATCTGCTGGGATGATGGGGGAGTCCGTCCTGCGGCGGGATCGGCACCCGGGTCCGCCGCGGCCTAGGCTGTCGGCGATGAACAGCTCCTCGCCCCGCACCCCGCCCTCGTCCGTCCCCAGCCCGACGCGTCTGCTGGAGATCGCGACCACCGCGGCCGGCGCCGCGGCCGACTACATCCGCTCCCTGGACCGTGACCACCTCAGTCGCGAGTACAAGACCTCCAGCCACGACATCGTCACCGAGCACGACAGGGCGAGCGAGGAGATCATCGTCTCCGAGCTGCGGCGCCTGCTGCCGACCTGCCGCATCGTCGGCGAGGAGGGCGGGGAGCGCCCGGCCGCGGAGGGCTCCGCCGAGGCGGAGGGCCCGGTGGTGAGCTTCTACGTCGACCCCATCGACGGCACCAGCAACTTCGCCGCCGGACTGCCGCTGTTCTGCATCTCGATCGGGGTCGCGGTCGATGACGAGCTGGTCGCCGGGGTGATCGACGCGCCGATCCTCGGTCAGATCTTCTCCGCGGCCGACGGGCCCGCGATGCTGGGCGGCGTCCCGATCAGCCCGCGCTCGACGAATGCCCCGGCCGATGCCCTGCTGCTGACCGGCTTCCCCGGGCAGCGCGACGCCCTCGAGTTCCCCGAGCTCGCCGCCCGCGCCCACGTCGAGATCCACCAGGAGCACTCCGCCGTCCGCCACCTCGGCACCGCGGCCCTGGAGCTCGCCTACGTCGCCGCCGGCTGGGCCGATGCCACCGCACTGGCCTCGATCAACTCCTGGGACATCGCCGCCGGTTTCCATCTCGTCCGGCAGGCGGGCGGCTCGATCCGCAGCTGGCCGGGACGGGACCGCAGCGACCGGCCCGCTCACCTCCACCCCGCCTACGTCGCCTGCACGGGACCCGAGCGGCTCGACCTGCTCGATGCGCTCCACGAGCAGGTCCAGGAGGTCCGCGACGCGGATCTGTGATCCTCGTCAAGGCGGCCTCGTCAGTTCGTCACCCGGCGCTGCCCGGTGCTAATCTGTCGGGGTCGCCACGCGACATGGGGCTATGGCGCAGTTGGTAGCGCGTCTCGTTCGCAATGAGAAGGTCCGGGGTTCGAATCCCCGTAGCTCCACCGCATGACCTGGGCCGCGTTACCGTTCACGAACGGTTGCGCGGCCCAGGTCTTTCTGCGTCCGGTGCCATGTGGTGGGATGGAGGGACGCCCGGCCAGACGATGGCCGCCGACCCCGGGGAGCCGCATGATCCAGCCCGTCGCAGCGCCCGCAGGTCGCCCGCTGGTCTCGGCGGTGACCGGGACCAATGGCAAGACCAGCGTCGCCAGTGCCACCCTGCAGCTGTTGCGGGCCGTCGGGTGGCGCGCAGCGGGCTACGACTCGACCGGCATCACGGACGTCGACGGCATCGTGCACATCGCGCGTCCACGGCGTTCACCGGACTTTCTGCCCGAGATGATCGAGTACCAGGCTCGCGCCGGTGCGACGGCCATGTCCCTCGAGGCCTTCGTCGGCATCCTCGCCGACGGACTGTTCGAGCGCGTCGAGGTCGACACCGCCGTGTGCACGGGTCTCGAACGAGATCACCTGGACGTCCACGGCAGCATCGAGGCGTACTGGGGCGCCAAGCTGTCCCTGTTCGACACGCACCTGCGGCCCGACGGGGTCGCCGTGATGGCGACGGACTGCGCGCAGGGTGACCGGGTGCGCGCTGCGGTGCAGCGGCGCGGGGCGCGCCTGGTCACGGTGGGGGAGGGCGGAGACCTCGCGTTCACGGCCCCTCGGGAGGTCGATGGAGGGCTCTGCGGACGACTCATGATCGACGAGGAGGTCTTCGAGGTCACGCTGCCGACGGTGCACTCGATCGCCGTCACCAATCTGCTGCTGGCCGCGGCCGCCGTCCTCACCGCGGGGTCTGCGCCGGACATCCTGGCCCGGGCTCTCGAGGAGACCACCCCGCCGCCGGGTCGTCTCGAGGTCATCGCGCGGAGCCGCGGCGTCACCGCGATGGTCGACACCGCGCACAATCCCGGCGCTCTGCGGACCGCACTGCGAACGGTGCGGGCACGCACGACGGGACGGCTGCTGGTGGTGTTCGGGGCCGGCGGGGAGAGGGACCGTCCCAAGCGGAACGAGATGGGGGCGATCGCCGCTTCGCTCGCCGACCTCGTGATCCTGACCGACGACAACCCCCGGCGCGAGTCACCGGGGCGCATCCGCTCCGATGTGCGTGCGGGATGCCCGGACTGCCTGGAGATCCCGCGCCGACAGGACGCGATCCACGCCGCGCTGGAGATAGCCCGTCCAGGCGACGTCGTGCTGGTCGCCGGCAAGGGCGACGAGACGGAGCAGCTGATCGGGACCCGTCGAGTGCCCCACGACGACCGCGAGGTCATCCGGCGAGCGATGCCGCAGACATGATCTGCGCGGTGCCCGCAGGGAGTGGACACCGCGCAGCTCAGGAACGGCTCAGATCTTCCCGCCGTCGGGGTCATATCCTCCGTCGGGGTTCCAGCCTCCGTCGGGGTCGCCTCCGCTGTCGGGGTTCCAGCCTCCGTCGGGGTCGCCTCCGCTGTCGGGGTTCCAGCCGCCGTCGGGGTCGCCCCCTCCGTCCGGGTTCCATCCGCCGTCCGGATCGTAGCCCCCATCCGGGTCATATCCGGGATTCACGCCGTTCGTCATGATGCCTCCTGGCTTCGGTGTGTGTCCTTCGTCATAGAGTCAACGTGCTTCCTCGCGTGCGTGCAAGGGGTGTGCGGTGAATTCTTGGACATGTGCCGGGTCGGCCGTCACGTCCAGCATTCGGCTCCCTCTCGTGACGGCGTGGTCCGCCACGAAGGCACCGCATGATGGCGCGCTGCGGTGCGATCATCCGAGAACTCGCTCGGACGGGACACCGAAGGGGGTCCTCATGGCCGCACCCACCGACGTCGTCTCCGTGGCCGCGCGCGGCATCATGCCCACCCGCGCCTGGGACCTGCTCGCCGGCCGGGTCCTGCGGGTCTACTCCTCGATGGACCGCTTCACGGGCCATCGGGGCCCCCGAGGACCGAGGACCGAGGACCGCGGCGTGGCCGGCCGGCCTCCCGCCGGGTACTCTCCCTGCGGAACCACCGACCGGGGGAGGGGCGCGATGACCACGAGCATCGTCCTGATCCACGCCATCCGCTCCTCGCGCACCATGTGGCAGGGACAGGTCCGTCGCCTGCGCGAGCACGGCTACCGGGTGATCGCCCCGGATCTGCCCGGGCACGGGCTCCGACGAGGCGAGACGTTCTCTCTGCACGGCGCCCTGGAGACCATCGACGAGGCCGTCGCGGCCTGCGAGGAGCCGCCGCTGCTGGTCGGCCTCTCCCTCGGCGGCTACATGACGCTGCACTGGGCGGCGCAGAACCCGCAGCGGCTCGCGGCGGTGGTCGCCGCGGACTGCACGATCGTCCCCGGCCCCGCTTCGGTTCGCCTCTACGGGCTGTGGATGAGCATGAAGGACTGGATGCCGGGGGACACGGATTCCCGGGTGGCACGCGCCTTCGCCCGACGCCATACCCGCAAGGCCGCGAGACGCTACTACGGCGGCGGCCGTGCCCGCGGGGTGGTGCCCACCGTCGTGCGCACGATCGGTGCCCTCGACCTGCTCGCGGACGTCGCCTCGATCGAGGTGCCGATCACCTTCGTCAACGGCGAGCACGACCCGTTCCGACGCCACGAGGCGCAGTTCCTCGAGGCGTCGCGGGACGGGAAGCTGGTGGTGCTGCACGACGCCGGACACATCGCGAACCTCTCCCGGCCCAAGCGCTTCGCCAAGGTGCTGCGACGCGCCGCCGGCCCGCGATCCTCCCCTTCGCGGGTGCGGGCGGGAATGGGCGACGGTGCCCGCGCGTAACGCCCCGCCCGGGGCGCCCTCGCCGGTGGCTGCTCGCGCTGCGGTGCCGCCGACCGCTCAGTCGGGCAGGTGACCGGTGCGCAGGAGGTGCTCGAACGCCTGGGCGAAGCGTTCCGCGTCGGCCTTCCGGTTCGGCATCATCGCGATGTCCCGAGCCCCCTGGACCTGGATCTTCACCCGCGAGAAGATCCCGGGCCGGTAGGTGATGCCGGTGATCCGGTCGGCGCGCGCCTCCTTCTTGATCTTCACGCCCGTGAAGCCGCCGGTCACCTTCGCCACCAGCAGCCGACGCACGGTCGCGATCATCACGTCGGGATAGTCGCCGGCGACCCCCGGCACGGCGAGCAGGACCTCTTCCTGCGGGTCCAGCGCCTTGGGGACGTCGCGCCGCAGTCCCGGCGAGGAGAACAGCTCGTTGCGGTTCAGCGCGGTGGCATAGGACATGGAAGCGCGGGACGTGGTCATCGCGCCATCGTAGAGCCACGGTGCGCCGCACGCAGAGCTGTGGCACCCCGTGCGGCGCACCGGTCGGGGACCGGCAGCAGGCGATGGGGACTTGTCCCCATGGGCGGATCCGTCGAGCGTATATACGGTCGAGGACGATACGGATGACGAGCGGCCGCCCCCGCAGGAGAGGCGGCCAGGACGATGGGGCGGGCATGAGCGGATTCTTCGGGGCGGACCCCGAGCAGCTGCGGGAGCACGCGACCACGATGCGGGCGAAGGCACAGCGTCTCGTGGAGCTGCGCGACAGTCTTGAACCGCTGGTCATGGACGAGTCGATCTGGCACGGCCAGGATGCCGACAGCTTCCGGCAGAGCTGGAGCGGAGTCACGGCGCCGCTGTTCGCCGGCAGCGGGGAGGACCTCACCCGCCGCGGCCGGGGTCTCGAGGATCATGCCGAGCAGCAGGACACCGCGTCCGTGGCGGATGGCGGCTCCGGGGCGGGGGAGGGCTCCGGCGGGGGCTCGGACGAGGGGTTCAACCCGCTCTCCTTCCTCGGCGACCTGGCGAAGGACGCGCAGGACATCTTCAAGAACTCGACGAAGATGCTCGATTTCCTCAAGCGCATCCCGTCGGCCGCCGACGAGTACGCCCAGCTCGCCGAACGCGGACTGGAGGGTCTGTGGAAGTCCTCCTACCTCGATGAGCTGTTCAACGGCGGAAAGGGATGGCAGGCGGCCGCGGAGAGCGCACTGGGCAAGCTGGGCATTCCCTCGTCGCTGGGCACGTTCGAGCCGGGGAAGTACCTCAACAAGCTCGACGAGGTCGCTCCGTTCCTCAAGACCGGCGGCAAGCTGCTCGGCAAGGCGGTGCCCTTCGCCGACATCGGCTTCGGACTCCACCAGGCCTTCACCGCCGACAACGCCTACGACCGCTGGAGCGGCGGACTCGGGGCGGCCGGCGGCACCCTGCTCGCGATCGCCCCGCTGACCGGTCCGGCAGCCCCGATCGTGGGAGCGATCGGCGCAGGCCTCGGCGTCGTCTCCATCGGCATGGACGTCGGCAAGCTCGTCTATGAGAACTGGGACGACATCACCGGCACGGTGGGTGATGCCTGGGACGCCACCACCGGGGCGATCAGCGACACGGCCGGGGCCGTGAGCGACGCCGTCGGAGATGCCTCCGAGGCGGTCACCGATACCGTCAGCGACGTCGGCTCCACCGTCAGCGACGGCATCGGAGCGGTCGGCGACGCCTTCGGCTTCTGAACCTGGCCGGCTTCTGAACACGGTCGGCTTCTGAACACGGTCGGCTTCTGAACACGGGCTGGTCCGATGACGACGGACCCGGGGAGCTCTCGCCCCGGTGTGCTCCAGCCCTCTCGACCCTAGGATGACGGACATGACCCAGCAGACCCTGCGCACCGAGCGCGACGCCGCCGGTGCCTACGAGATCCTCGCCGCCGCCACCTCTGAGCCGGAGGTCCTCGTGGTCCTGACCGACGAGGAGCTGATCGCGCTGGCCGGCACGGAGGCCACGGAGCTCGCCGGCACCCCGTTCCTCGACACGGCGGGCCTCGAGCGCGATCCGGCCGCCGCCGTGGCGCTGCGATCCCTGGTCGCCCGCGGCCTCGTCGTGCTCGAGGAGGACGGGCGGGAGAACGAGGGGGAGGACCTCGGGGACGGATCCCCGGCGCGGCGCACCGCGCAGCTGGATCGCACCCTCGCCGGGCTGCTCACACTGCGCTCATCCCCGCTGGCCCTGGCGAACCTCACGCGCCGCGTCGCCGATCAGACGACCTCGCTCATGGTGTACCTGTTCCCGCAGAGCGGCGTGCTGGAGGAATTCATCACCGCCGACGGGTTCCACCACTTCAGCGTCCCCGCCCGCCAGGCCGTTCCCGGGCGGCTCGCACGCTACGCGGACGCGGCGGAGGTCGCCGGCGCGGCCGACGGCGGCAGCATCGAAGGCACCGTCGCCGGGATCGAGTCCTCGACCGACCCGCTCGCCGCCCGTCTGCAGGACACCCGTGCCCTGACCGTCCTGACCACGGCGCACGAGGACGTCACCACCCAGGTCTCGATCATGGCGACCTCCGACGGCGTGCTCGTGATGGACACTCCGCAGGACGAGGCCGAGCAGACGCTCGTGCGGGAGATCGGGGCGGGCACCCTGCTGGAGCTGTTGGACGGCGCCCTGCCTCGGCCCGACGCTCTGTGAACGCCGACAGGACCGTCGGCGCACCCGCCCCGTAGGCTGGGGGCATGACCCGCCCCGTGCTGCGCGTCGGCTTCGTGCCGGGCGTCGAACCAGACCGTTTCGTGCGCCGCTGGCGCGCCGGACGCCGTCCGGCCTTCCTGGAGACCGTGCCCGTGCCGGTCTCGACCCAGCGCGAGGCGCTCACCCGTGAAGACGTCGACATGTGCTTCGTCCGGATGCCACTGCCCTCCGAGGATCTCCACCTGATCCCCCTGTGGGAGGAACGGCCCATGATCGTCGTCGGCACCGAGAGCGTCCTGAGCCTGCACGACGAGCTGACCGAGGCCGACCTGGCCGAGGAGACGGAGATCCCCGCCGACGGGCCCGACGACGCCGCCCAACGGGTCGCGGTCGTTGCCAGCGGGGTCGGCTTCACCCGGCTCCCGATGTCGCTGGCCCGCCTGCACCACCGCAAGGACGTGGTCCATCGGCCCCTGACGGACGCCGACCCCACTCGTATCGCCCTGGCCTGGCCCCGGGCCGCCGACGACGACCTGCGTCAGGAGTTCGTCGGCGTCGTCCGCGGCCGCACGCCCCGATCCAGCCGCTGAGGCCGCAGCCCCATCCCTTCCGTTCTTCCCGCCGCTGACGCGGCATCGTTCTTCCCGCCGCTGACGCGGCATCACGACGACAGGAGAGTTCCCATGACCGAGCAGCCCCGCATGAACGTCGAGAGCTTCAACCTCGACCATCGCACCGTCGCCGCCCCCTACCTGCGCATCGCCGACCGCAAGGAGCTCCCCGGCGGCGACGTGCTCACCAAGTTCGACGTGCGCTTCACCCAGCCCAACACCGAGCATCTGGACTCCGAGACCGTGCACTCGCTCGAGCACCTCATGGCCGAGCACATGCGCAACCACACCGGCGACGTCCTGGATGTCTCCCCGATGGGATGCCGCACCGGCTTCTACGTGCTGCTGGTCGGCGACCACACGCCGGAGGGGTTCGCCCCCGTCCTGGAAGCCACGCTGCGTGATCTGCTCGCGGCGGACGAGGTGCCCGCCGCCAACGAGATCCAGTGCGGGTGGGGCGCCCACCACACGCTGCAGGGCGCGCAGGACGCCGCCCGCACCTTCCTCGACGCCCGCGAGCAGTGGGGTCAGGTCACCGCACGCTGAGTCCCTCGCGCACCGCCGCCAGCAGGCGCGCGGTGCGCGGGTCCTCGGCGATCTCGTCGACGCCGATCACCTGCCCGTCGGCGTCGGCCAGCGGGATGCGCCAGTTCGGGTACTCCTCGTCGGTACCCGGCTGATTCTGGATCCTGCGCTCGCCGACGCAGTCCACGAGCGAGACCCCCAGCAGCATCGACGGCGTGCACGCCAAGTGCCGATGCAGGGCGATCACCGTGGTCTCGAGGTCCGCCCCGGACTCCAGCAGCCCCTCCTCACGCAAGAGGTCGAGCACCTGCTCGCGCCCGGCGGCATCGGCCGCCTGCTCCTGCTCCAGCGGACGCTCCAGCAGGCCCAGCTCATGACGCAGCGCGACATGGTCACCGGCCAGGTATCCGGCCGTCGGCGGCAGGTCGTGCGTGTTCACCGATGCCATGCACAGCGCGCGGTAGTCCTCCGCGCGCAGCGGGCGTCCCTCGTCGTCGTGCTCGAACCACAGGATCGAGGTGCCGAGGATCCCGCGATCGACCAGGTAGTCGCGCACCCACGGCTCGAAGGTGCCCAGATCCTCCCCGACCACCACGGTGCCGGAGCGCTGCGCCTCCAGCGCCAGGATGCCGATCATCGCCTCGTGGTCGTAGGAGACGTAGGCGCCGTCGGACGCCTCATGACCCTCGGGGATCCACCACAGGCGGAACAGCCCCAGCACGTGATCGATGCGCAGGGCGCCCGCATGGCGCATGAGGGTGCGCAGCATGTCGCGCCAGGGCCGGTAGGAGGCCTCGCGCAGCTGCTCGGGGTGCCACGGCGGCTGATGCCAGTTCTGCCCCTGCTGGTTGTACTGGTCGGCCGGTGCCCCGACCCCGGCGCCCCGCGCGAGCACATGGCGCAGGCGCCAGGAATCCGCCCCGATCTGCTCCACGCCGACCGCGAGATCGTGCATGATGCCGACGCGCATCCCGGCCTCGCGGGCGGCCACCTGCGCGGCCCCCATCTGCTCATCCAGCAGCCACTGCGTCCAGACGTGGAACTCGATCCGCTCGGCCAGATCGACCCGAGCCCGCTGGACGGCGGCGTCCCCGAGATCCTCCAGGACGGCTTCATCGGCGGTGCCGTGCACCTGCTCCGCGATCGCGGACCACAGCGCGAAGTCCTCCAGGCCCCGGCCCTCGCGTCGGTGATAGGCGTCCAGCAGGGCGTGCCGCCCCGCCGACAGCGGCACCGCGAAGAGCTCCTCGAGGGCCTCCAGCTTCGCCGCGAGCACCTCGTCGCGCTCGAGATGGTCCGCCCGGGCGTTCCATCCCTCGACGCCGCCGCGGAGACGCTGCACCTTCTGCCGGGCGACGTCCGAGAGGTCCCGGTACTCCGGGACGTCCTCGATGCGCAGGTAGAGCACGCTGGTGAAGCGGCGCGTCACCGGCAGGTACGGAGAGGGCTCGACCGGCGGGGTCGGGTAGGACGCGTGCAGCGGGTTCACCAGCAGGAAGTCCGCGCCGTGGCGGGTGGCGGAGATCGCTGCCAGATCGCGCATGTCCCCGAGATCGCCGATGCCCCAGGATCGCCGCGAGCGAACCGAGTACAGCTGCGCCTGCACCCCGAAGCCGGGCCGGGCGGCGACGGCGTCCTGGACGGTGAGCCGGGCAGGCGTGACGACGACGTCCGCCTCGGTCGGTCCGGCCGATGTCGCCGCGACCAGCCGGTGCCAGCCCAGCGGCAGCCCGGCGGGCAGACGGAACCTCGCGCGCCCGCGCAGCTGCCCGTCCAGATCATAGGGCGGGGTGAAGTCCTCGACCTGCTCGAGGTCGCGCCGACCGCCGTCCTCCAGCAGCAGGCGCGCCGTCACCGTCGTGCCGTGGTCGACGTGGACGGGGACCGTGGTGCCGAGGTCCTCGCGCAGGACCGTCACCGGGGGCAGGGTGCGCCGCCACGGGACGCGCTCGTGCTCGTCGCGGATCCGGGCGATGTCCGTCTCGGACGTGACCTCCGCGCCGAGGGCCGCGAGGACGGCGCGCAGGGTGCCGTCGGCGACAGCCCTGCGGGTGCCGTCCCAGCCCCAATAGTCAGTGCTGACGCCGAGGTCGCGGGCGAGATCGCGCAGCGGTGAGGAATCCGAAGCCATGCGGGTCATCGTAGCGGCGATCACACCGGGGGACGGCGGGTGTCCCAGCAGCCTCCTATGTCCAGGACGGCAGCCACATGCGGTACCTCCACTGCTCGAGGTCGATCACCTGACCGCTCCAGATCGGCCAGAAGAACGCGGAGACCAGGACGATGAGCACCAGCAGGGATCCCGCGAACAATCCGCCGGCCAGGCGTCTCTCCCCGTCGGACCCGGGTGGGCCGATCACCAGGGACAGCACGTAGGCCAGGCACATGATCAGCCACGGCTCGAAGGCGATCGCGTAGAACGTGAAGATGGTGCGGTCCATGTACAGCAGCCACGGCAGGTAGCCGGCCGCGATCCCCGCCAGCGCCGCCCAGGCCCGGCCATCGAAGCGGAGCACGGCGATCACCAGGGTGACCAGCACCGCGATGGTGCCCAGCCACCAGATCAAGGGATTCCCGACCGAGAGGACGTGCGAGGCGCACTGGGCGACCTGGCAGCCGTCCTCCCCGTACTCGGAGGAGCGGTAGAAGAAGTTCGTCGGCCGCAGCATCAGCGGCCACCCCAGCGGATTCGCCTCGTAGGGATGCTCGGTGTCCAGTCCGATGTGGAACTCGTAGGCCTGCCGGTGGTACAGCCACAGCGACAGCAGCGAGTCCAGCACCCCGTTCCCGGTGCCGATGCCCTCCTGCTCCGCCGCGTGCCGGTCGTATCCCACCGCGGAGGCGAACCAGCCGGCCCACGAGGCGAGGTAGACCACCAGCGCCGTACCCACCATGGCGAAGAACGCCGGGATCGCATCGCGCACCAGCCCGCCGAGCAGCCAGTTCTTCTGGGCGATGGTGCGCCGGGCCCACCAGTCCCACAGCACCGTCATGATCCCGAAGACCGCCAGGAAGTACAGCCCCGACCATTTCACCGAGCAGGACATCCCCAGCAGCACCCCGGCCGCCAGCCGCCACGGTCTCAGTCCGCCGGAGATCCCCAGCGGGGCGGCGACCTCAGCCCTGGTGTGCAACCGGGCGGCCTGGAGCGCCAGGTGCTCCCGGAAGCGGTCCCGGTCGATCAGCAGCGCCCCGAAGCCGGCGAGGGCGAAGACCATCAGGAACGGGTCGAGCAGACTGGTGCGCGAGTGCACGATGGCCAGACCGTCGACCGCCAGCAGCAGCCCTGCGATGAGACCGGCGGTGGTCGAGCGGAACAGCCGGCGCGCGATGAACGTCAGCATCAGCACGGCGGCGGCCCCGAGCACGGCCGAGGAGATCCGCCATCCGACGGGGTTGTCGGCCCCCAGCAGCATCATGCCCAGGCCGATCAGCCATTTGCCCAGCGGTGGATGGACGACGTAGGAGCCGGAGTCCTCGTAGGTATCGACGCGGCCGGACTCGAAGACGCCATCGTGGTCGTCCGGCCAGTCCATCTCCACGCCCTGCTGGGTGAGGGTGTAGCCGTCCTTGACGTAGTAGGTCTCGTCGAAGATCAGCTCGTCGATCGTGCCCAGACCCCACAGCCGCAGCACGAGGGCGAGGCCGAACAGGGCCATTGCTCCGGCCCAGGCCATACGGGAGACCGGCAGGTCGAACGTCTTCAACCGGCGGCGATACGAGGCGGCGAGAGCACCGGGCTCGTCCTTTACATCGGCGCGGTGATGCGTCCCCTCCTCCGTGTGCACCCGGTCATGCTAGGACATCGGCCTCCGAGGCCAGGGGAGGAGCCCGCACCGGAGCCTGCGGTGGGCGCGGCGGCCAGTGGCTAGCATGGCCAGATGCTCGAGCCCGGAGTCCTCACCCTCGCCGCCACGCCGATCGGCAACCCGCTGGACGCCTCGGTGCGCCTGATGCGGGCGCTGGAGGAGGCCGACCTCATCGCCGCGGAGGACACCCGGCGCCTCGCCCGGCTCGTGTCCGCCCTCGAGGTCGGGACCACCGGCAGGATCATCTCCTACCACGAGCACAACGAGGCGGAGCGCACCGACGTGCTGCTCGAGGCGCTCGCGGCGGGCCGACGGGTCCTGATCGTCACCGACGCCGGGATGCCGGTGGTCTCCGATCCGGGATTCCGCGCGGTGCGCGCTGCGACCGAGGCGGGATACCCGACCACCGTGATCCCCGGGCCCTCCGCCGTGCTCACGGCACTGGCAGCATCGGGGATCGCCCCGGACCGGTTCGCCTTCGAAGGATTCCCGCCGCGGCGCGAAGGCCGACGGGCCGGTGCGCTCGAGCCGCTCGCCGACGAGCGGCGCACGATGGTCTTCTTCGAATCGCCGCGCCGCACTGCCGCCACCCTCGCCGCGATGGCCGAGGCCTTCGGGCCGCAGCGCGAGGCCGCCGTCGCGCGGGAGCTGACCAAGACCTATGAGGAGGTCGTGCGCGGGTCTCTCGCGGAGCTCGCCGACTGGGCGGAGACCACCGAGGTGCTGGGCGAGATCGTGATCGTGGTGGCCGGGGCGGAGCCGGTGTCGGCGAGCGCCGAGGACCTCGTGGAGGAGATCCTGGCCCGGACCGCGGCCGGGGAGCGACTCAAGGCCGTGGCGAAGGAGCTGGCCAAGGACAATCCCGGGGTGAGCGCGAGCGAGCTGTATGATCTCGCGCTGCGACGACGCGGGTGAGACGACGCGGGCAGGACGACGCGGGTGAGACGACGAGAGGTGGGACGGCGCGGGCAGGACGGCGCGGGTGAGACGACGAGAGCGGGACGACGAGAGGTGGGACGACGCGGGCAGGACGGCGCGCGTCATGGGGGAGAGTCGGCCCGGGGCGTCTCCCGGTGCCCGCTCCGGGGCGCTTTCTCCGTGCCCGGACCGGACGCGACGAAGCCCCCGGCACCAGGTGCCGGAGGCTTCGTCGGAGGATCACTGCACGGGCCCGGGGCCCGTGGGGATCAGTCCTCGATCTGGAGGAGACCGCGCTGGTAGGCCTTGGCCAGACGACGCGGGACGGAGGCGGTGCGGCCCTGGACCGTCACCTGCACGAGGCCGGGGTTGTTGGCCTTCCACTGCGAGCGACGGGCGTGGGTCCGAGCGCGGGACATCTTGAACTTGGGCACTGCCATGAGGACGCTCCTTGACGGTCCGGAGGATGAACTGGCGTTGGCATCCGTCCCGAGCAGCGACCCGAACCCGGTCCAGCGGAATCGGGGCGCTCGGGTGCACGATAGGACGCGCAACGACGACCCATCTTGTCACATGGGGCGCGGTCTCGCGCCCCAGGGCCCTCGTGAGCTATCCCACCGCCGCCTCGTCGGCCGCCGGGGCTGGGCCAGGAACCGGACCGGGCTGGACCATGAATCGGACCGGGCTGGGCCGGGCTGGACCGGCTGGACCGGCTGGACCGGCTGGACCGGGCTGGACCGGGGCCGCGCCAGGAATCTGACCGGGCCGCACCAGGATCGGCACGACGTCGGCCGGACGCGACGATGAGCTCACCGCGCCTTCTACCATGGTCGCATGCCGTCATCGCATGAGACAGAGTCCCCCGCCCCGGTGCGCAACCGCGAGGACATCGACCCCCGCGGACGCTCCCGCGACCGCTCCTGGCCACCGGCACCCGATCCGCTGCCGTTCCCGGTGATCGACAACCACTGTCACCTCGACTTCGCCGATGGCGAGCGGTCCCTCAGCATCGATGACCACGTGGCCCACGCGGCGGCGGCGGGCATCGACGGGCAGATCACCATCGGCTCCGATCTCGAGGCGGTCCGCTGGACCGCCGCACTCCTGGCCTCCGACGCCTGCCCGCCATCGTTGCGCGGCGGCGTCGCCGTCCACCCCAACGAGGCGGCGCTGCACGCCCGCGGCACCGATCATGACGGCGCGGCGCTGATCGGACTCGGCGCCGCGATCGCCGAGGTCTCGGAGCTGCTGCGGGGTCCCGGCATGGTCGTGGTGGGCGAGACCGGGCTCGACTGGTTCCGCACGTCCCGCACGGACGAGCAGGCTCGCGCCGCGCAGATCGAGTCGTTCCGCGCGCACATCGCCCTCGCCAAGGAGCTCGATCTGCCGCTGCAGATCCACGACCGTGACGCCCACCGTGATGTGCTCGAGGTGCTGGAGGCCGACGGGGCGCCCGAGCGCACCGTGTTCCACTGCTTCTCCGGGGATGCCGAGTTCGCGCGCACCTGCGTGGATCGCGGCTGGTTCCTCTCCTTCGCCGGCACCGTGACGTTCAAGAACGCCGCCGACCTGCGCGCTGCGCTCACCGAGGTGGGCCTGGGGCGCGTGATGGTCGAGACCGACGCCCCGTTCCTCACGCCCGTGCCCTACCGGGGTCGGCCGAACTCGTCGTACCTGATCCCGCTGACCATGGCGACCATCGCCGAGGTCACCGATACCTCGTTGGAGGAGGCCTGTCGCGTGGTCCGCGCCACCACCGAACAGGTCTACGGCTGGCCGGAAACGGTCCGGGCATGAGCAGCCGGACGGCGCGCGGCGCGCGAGGGGCCGACGAGGGCGAGACTCCGTCGGGCGCGGGCGGAGAGTCGTCGCGGGCCGGCCAGGACCCGTCGGCCGGGAGCGCGGAGCCGGCAGCGGAGGGCGCGGAGCCGATGACCGCAGACCCGCTGCTGACCGCCCGGGACATCCGCGAGCTCGCGGAGACAGCGGGAATCCACCCCTCGAAGCAGCGCGGCCAGAACTTCGTGATGGATCCCAACACCGTGCGCACCATCGTCGGCCGCGCCGGCATCGAGCCGGGCCAGGCCGCGCTCGAGGTGGGGCCGGGACTCGGCTCCCTCACCCTCGGGCTGCTCGACGCCGGGGCCGACGTCGTGGCGGTCGAGCTGGACCGAGGTCTCGCCGAGCTGCTGCCGCAGACGCTGCGGGCCCGGGGGATCGGTGAGGACCGCTTCCGCCTGGTGCACGATGATGCTCTGCGCGTCGAAGAGCTCCCCGACCTGCCCCGGGCCGGAGCGCCGACCGTCCTGGTCGCGAATCTGCCCTACAACGTGGCCACCCCCATCCTGCTGACGATGCTGGAGCGCTTCGAGTCCATCCGCTCTGCGCTGGTCATGGTGCAGTCCGAGGTCGTCGACCGTCTCACCGCAGGACCGGGGTCGCGCACCTATGGCGGCCCCAGCGTCAAGGCCGCCTGGTATGGCCGCGCCGTGCATGCGGGACGCATCTCCCGGCAGATCTTCTGGCCGGTCCCCAACGTCGACTCCGCGCTGGTCGAGCTGGTGCGCTACGACGAGCCGCTGGGCACCGCGGCGGAGCGCGAGCAGGTGTTCGCCGTGGTCGACGCCGCTTTCGCCCAGCGCCGCAAGACCCTGCGCGCCGCCCTCGCGACGTGGGCGGGGAGCCCGACCCGCTCCGAGGAGATCCTGCGCGCCGCCGCCATCGATCCGAGCGCACGGGGGGAGACGCTGGAGATCGAGCAGTTCCGCGCGATCGCCCGGGTGAGCAGCGCGACCACCTGACGACGGGCGTGGGGAAACGCGTGACGGAGCCGCCCTCCGCGTCGGTCGTTCGGGGCTGTTTCTTCGTGGTTCGGGAGTGATTGTGCATCCTCCACAATCCTTGTTTGTCCACATTTATTAAGGCTGTCTTGACAAGGGTGGCAGAGTGCTGCTCTGTGGGCAGAGAAGCAGACCCAGGGTGACGGCGGAAGCGATCGTGACCTGCACAGAAGATCCGGTAGTTCCGTGCGGGTGAGCGTCCTCGAGTCACACGTTCCTCTCTTTGGCCTTCCTCCCCAGAGGGTGGTTATCCACATTCTGCGACGATCTTCGAAGAATTCCGTCGTGACTCTTCAGTAAGTCGAACAGGCATGCGATACTGGATGGCATGGATGACGAGTTCGAGGGTGCGGAGACCGCGGGAGCAGGCGATGGCTCCACCGGTGGTCCCGCTGCGCCCTCCACCGGCGGTCCCGCCGGATCCTCGACGGATGGCCCCGCTGGATCCTCGACGGATGGCTCTGCTGGGTCGTCGACGGGTGGTCGCGGGGTGGAGGTCGCGGCCGGTGACGGCGGGGTCGTGGTCGGGGGTGTGGAGCTGTCTGCGGTGATCGGGGTGCTCGCGGAGCTGGGTGCGCGGGGGTCTTCCTCTCTGGAGGGACTGTCGGGGGTCGAGACGATCCGGGTTCTGACGGGACTGCGGGAACTGTCCTCGGCGATGGCAGCGGTCCAGGCCCGGGCACTGGTGCATCTGGAGACAGCGGCGAAGGACGACGCGCTGGCGCGGGGCGAGAGGGGCCGGGCAGCGGTGAAGACCGCACGGTCGGAGGCATCATTCGCGTTGAAGGCCTCCCCGGCCGCGGCGGGACAGACGATGTCCAGCTCCCGACGCCTGGTCGCCTCGATGCCGGGAATGGTCGCGGCCCTGTCACGGGGACAGGCCTCGCCGGCAGCCGCGCACCGGGTGGGAAAGGTCCTCGCCTCGGCCAGCCCGGCACTGCGCAGCGAGGTCGATGAGGTCCTCACCGAGCGTCTGACCGATCTGGAGGGGTGCGGGGTCGAGGAATGGGGCAGCGAGACCGAGAAGGTCCTGCACGCCCTGGACCCCGACGGGGCGGCGGGCCGGCACCTGCGCGCTCGTCAGCAGCGTGGGGTCACGATGCGTCGCGGAGAGGACGGGATGTCCACCCTGACCGCGCGGGTCAGCGCGATGGACGCGGCCCGGATCCGCAAACGACTGGCGCTGGGGGCGGAGAAAGCCCGAGTCGGTGGGGACCGGCGCGGTCACCAGCAGATCATGGCCGACCAGTTCGTCGATGTGCTGCTGGACCGTGGCGCACGCGAGGGGCCCGGGAGCGTCGGGGTGACGACGATGGAGATCGGGGTGATCATCACCGACCGGTCGCTGCTGGCCCCCGCCCACGCTGATGCGGCAGTGATCGAGGGCGTCGGCTCGGTGCCGTACGAGCACGTGCGAGAGGAGATGCTGCAGGCCATCACCGCGGCGAACGGTCCGGGGGTGAAGCTGGCGCTGCGGAACCTGTATATCGATCCCGAGGATGGGCAGCTGGTCGCGGTCCAGTCCCGCTCCCGCGCGTTCCCGCCCGCCCTGTCACGGTTTCTGCGGTGGTCCCACCTGACCTGCCGGGCACCGTACTGTGACGCGCCGATCCGGCAGATCGACCACATCACCCCGCACGCCCGCGGTGGGGCGACGTCGCGGGACAACGGCAACAGCCTGTGCGCGGGAGACAACCAGAAGGAAGAAGCCGGCGTCACCGCCCGGGTGATCACCGACGCGCACGGCCGGCGGGCCAGTGTGGAGTGGACGACGAGATACGGGCAGAAAGCCCGCCGGGCGGGACACAGCTTCGACCCGGTCGGTACCGCCCGCCACCGCCTGGCCCGACGCCCCACCCCCGCCGACCCCGCCGACCCCTGCGACCCCGCCACTACCGTGCGGACGCGGTGGACTGCCTGGGTGATCGAGGGTATGCACGGGCCGGTCCCAGCCAGGACCGGGACCACGGCCACGCTGGAGAAGGCCCTGGACCGCGTCGGACGATCCACGACCACGACCACCAGCCCCCACCTCGCCGCAGACGGATGGCCCGGATACCGCCGCTACCAGCACACCGGCCGCACCGACCTCATCGTCACCCCCGACCTCATCTTCACCACCAACCACACCCACCCCGACCAACCTGACCGGATGCAGGACGCGACAGGGGACGGCAGGACGCGAGGCATCATGCCCCGGTGGACTTGAGCCAGGGACGGGCGAGGGAGTGGTGCGGCGGGGTTGAGCGTCGTCAGCCCACCAGGTCGGACAGCTCCAACCAGCGCTCCTCGAGCCCCTCGATCTCGGCCTCGACCGCCCGCAGATCCGCAGTGATGGTCTGCAGCCCCTGGTAATCGGACTGATCATGCGCCGCAAGCTTCTCGTGCAGCGTCCCGGTCTGCTGGGACAGCTTCTCCATCCGCCGCTCCACGGAGCTGAGCTCCTTCTGAGCGGAGCGCGCCTCAGCTCCGGAGAGGGCCGAGGCGGCCGATTGTCCGCCGCCGGTCCCATCGGTCTCGGGTGCTGCAAAGGACCCAGACCCTTCTGGGGAGCGAGCAGAGTCCGCGACACGAGTCTGCGGCGGGGCGGCGGCGCTCCCAGCGTCTGCGCCGCGACCCGCTGCTGCTCCGGGAGACGTTTCGGCGGCCTTGCGCAGCTCGATGTACTGCTCCACGCCCCCGGGAACGTGGCGCACCGTGCCGTCGAGCACCGCGTACTGGGTGTCCGTGACGCGCTCGAGCAGGTAGCGATCGTGGGAGACCACGATCAGCGGCCCCGGCCAGGTGTCCAGCAGGTCCTCCATCGCCGCGAGCATGTCGGTGTCCATGTCGTTCGTCGGCTCGTCGAGCACCAGGATGTTGGGTTCCTCGAGCAGCGTCAGCAGCAGGTTCAACCGTCGCTGCTGACCACCGGAGAGCTCCCCGACCTTCACCTTCTGATGTGCCGTGGTGAAACCGAGTCGTTCCAGCAGCTGACCGGGGGAGACGTCGTCCTTGCCCGCGCGGTAGGAGCTGCGGTATCGGCCGACCACGTCACTGACCCGCGAGTTCACATGCTCCTGCAATCCCTCGATCCGCTGCGACACCTGGCGCACCGTGACCGTCTTGCCTCGCTTGACGCGCCCGGCCTGCGGCGCGAGGTCCCCGGTGATCAGCGCGAGCAGCGTCGATTTGCCGGCGCCGTTCGGCCCGAGCACCCCGATGCGGTCCGCCGCGCCGATGTGCAGCGTCACGTCGTGCAGGACCTGCACGTCCCCGTAGCCCGCGTCGACATCGAGCACGTCGATCACGTCGCGTCCCAGGCGCGAGGTGGCGAGCTGGGTCAGCTCGACGGTGTCGCGCACCGGCGGTTCGTCGTCGATCAGCTCGTTCGCGGCGTCGATGCGGAACTTCGGCTTCGAGGTGCGGGCCGGGGCACCACGACGCAGCCAGGCGAGCTCCTTGCGCATCAGGTTCTGCCGCTTCGCCTCCACGGCGGCGGCCTGACGGTCGCGCTCCACGCGCTGCAGGACGTAGGCGGCGTACCCGCCCTCGAAGGGGTCGACCACCCCGTCGTGCACCTCCCACATCCGGGTGCAGACCGCGTCGAGGAACCAGCGGTCGTGGGTGACCACCACGAGTCCGCCGTCCTTCGGCGTCCAGCGCCGACGCAGGTGCTCGGCGAGCCAGGCGATGCCCTCCACGTCGAGATGGTTGGTGGGCTCGTCCAGCAGCAGCACGTCCCAGTCGCCGACCAGCAGCTCCGCCAGGTGCACCCGGCGCAGCTGACCACCGGAGAGGTCCGCCAGGGGCGTCTCCAGATCCAACTCCTGGAGCAGCCCGGCCAGGACGTCCCGGATCCGCGGATCGGAGGCCCATTCGTACTCGGGGCGTTCACCCACCACGCGCTGGCGGATCGTCGTGTCCTCGGTGGCCTCGTCCTGCTGGCCCAGGACACCGACGTGGACCCCGCCGCGCACGGTGACCCGGCCCGAATCCGGGTCCTGGAGCCGGGCGAGCAGACGCAGCAGCGTCGACTTGCCGTCGCCGTTGCGTCCGACCACTCCGATGCGGTCGCCCTCGTCGATCCCGAGGGTGACGTCCTCGAGCAGGACGCGGTCGGGCAGGGAGACGTGCAGGGACTGGGTACCGAGCAGATGGGCCATTCAGAGGTGTCCTTCACGAAGCAGTGGCGGCGAGATGTGCGCCAGATCAGATGGTCGCAAGTTCAGATGGTCGCGTGATGAGGTGTGCGCGCGACGGGGTGGGCGTCCGACGGGGTGGGCAGTGTGGCCGGGGATGGGCAGCGCGGCCGGAGTGGGGAGCGCGGCAGGGGTGGTTGTGGGAGCGGGATGCGCCGCGGCGGGCGGTCCACGCGATCAGCCCTGCACGGGGTCGTCCATCTCGAAGGTCAGCAGCAGCGAGCGGAGGGTATCGGCGAGCGCCGTGCGGCCATCGGCGTCCAGCGGTCGCAGCAGGTCGCGCTCTGCTGCGAGCAGGCTCTCCATGGCGTCGTCGACGCGGCGAACACCCTCCGACTGCAGGCGGACCTCGACGGCGCGCCCGTCCCGGGGACTGCGGTTCTTGCTGACCAGACCGCGCGCCACCAGCTTGTCGATGCGCGTGGTCATGGTGCCGCTGGTGACGAGCGTCTGCTGCATCAGGGCACCGGGGGAGAGGGCGTCGTCACCGCTGCGGCGCAGCGCCGAGAGCATGTCGAACTCCCAGCCCTCGAGGCCGGCGGCCGTGAAGGAATCGCGGCGGGCGGTCTCCAGGAAGCGCGCCAGGCGGGAGATGCGGGAGAAGACGGCCAGCGGATCGGTGTCCAGGTCGCCGCGAGCCCGTTCCCAGCCCTCGATGATGCGGTCGACCTCGTCGAGGCGCGGCGCGGCGGCGTCATCAGGCGTGGTGGTGGGCATGCGCTGAGTCTAGGGCGCGCTCGGTCCGAGAGGGAGGGTGGGTCGCTCGTGCGTGGTCCGTGACACCGTCGAGCGCGCTGCCTCGGTGGCCGCCATCGGGCGCGTGGCGCCGGCTGATGCCGGCGGGCGGGTGGCGCCGGCTGACGCGGAGGGGCGTGCGCGACCCCGGCTGACACCGCCGGGAGCGCTCAGCCCCGGGAGTCGGCGCGCAGCGACGGCTCCTTCTGCAGCGCCCCCAGCCCGTACCAGGACAGGTTCACCATGCGCGCGGCGACGATCTCCTTCGCGGGCTGGCGGGTCTCCAACCACCATTGGCCCGTGTACGCGACCATCCCCACCAGCATCTGCGCGTACATCGTCGCGTCCTGGGTGGGGTAGGAGTACAGCCGCAGCTGGGCGGCGAGGATCTCCTCGACCCGCTGGGCGACGTCGGTCAGCAAGGACGAGAAGGTGCCGCCGGTCTGGCTGACGGGGGAGTCCCGCACCAGGATCCGGAATCCGTCCTCGTTCTCGTCGATGTAGGCCAGGAATGCGGTCGCGGCCCGCTCCATGAGCAGGCGCGGATGGGTGCGCTGATCGCGCAGGGCGTGCCCGAGCGCGGCCAGCAGGGTGGAGACCTCGCGGTCGACGACGACCGCGTACAGCCCCTCCTTGCCCCCGAAGTGCTCGTAGACGATCGGCTTGGAGACCGTCGCCCGGGCGGCGATCTCCTCGACGCTGGCCATGTCGAAGCCCCTCTCGGCGAAGACCTGCCGCCCGACCATCACGAGCTGCTCGCGTCGTTCCCGTCCCGTCATCCGGGTCGATCGGCCGCGAGGGCCTCCGCTGTCCGCCATGGCGCGAGTCTCCCACAGGCGTGGCCGGCACCACCCGGCCTCCGCGCTGATCCGGTCCGGGAGCCAGGACGCGGACGTTAGGATTCGGGTGCGCTCGATGCCTTCGCCCCTGCCGCCGACCCCTCGGTCGTCGACGCCGGTCGGTCGAGGGTGCCGGAGGCGCGGTCCGCCATGGTGTAATCGGCAACACCTCAGATTTTGGTTCTGAAGTTTCAGGTTCGAGTCCTGATGGCGGAACGCTCACCGCCCTGGGGCGGTGTCGCCGCACCACACCCGTCGATCCCGAGGAGCTGCCGACGTGGAATCCCCCGCACCAGCCGCTGTCATCGTTCTGGCCGCAGGCGCCGGGACCCGTATGAAGTCCCGGAAGCCGAAGGTGCTCCACGAGATCGGAGGCAGATCCCTCCTCGTGCATGCGGTCACCGCTGCCGAGGGCACCAGCCCCTCCGAGCTGGTCGTGGTGCTCCGCCATGAGCGCGAGCGGGTCGCCGAGCACCTCGCCGAGCACGCTTCCGAGGTCACCGTCGCCGACCAGGACGAGATGCCGGGAACCGGCCGTGCCGTCCAGTGCGGCCTCGACCAGGTCGCCGCGAGCGAGGGCACCGTCCTGGTCACCTACGGCGATGTGCCGCTGCTGGATCCGGCGACCCTGCGGGAGCTCGTCGGCGCCCACGAGAGCGCGGGCGCCGCCGCGACCGTGCTGACCGCCCGCGTTCCCGATCCCGCCGGATACGGCCGCATCCTGCGCAGCGAGGACGGCTCGGAGGTGCTCGGCATCGTCGAGCACAAGGACGCCACGGAGGCGGAGCGGGGGATCGACGAGATCAACTCCGGCATCTACGCCTTCGACCTGGCCGTCCTGCGCGATGCACTCGGACGGATCGGCACCGACAATGCCCAGGGCGAGATGTACCTGACCGACGTCCTCTCGATCGCCCGTCGGGACGGGCGCTCCGTGCACGCGGTGGTGACCGACGACGTGATGATGGTCGAGGGCGTCAACGACCGCGTCCAGCTCGCCCAGCTCGGCGCCGAGATGAATCGCCGCATCCTCGAGCGCCACATGCGCGCCGGGGTCACCATCGTCGACCCCTCCACCACCTGGATCGACGCCGACGTCTCGATCGCCCAGGATGCGGTGATCCTGCCGGGCGTCCAGCTGCACGGCGCCACCGACATCGGCGAGGACGCGCTGATCGGACCGGACACGACCCTGGCCGACACCGAGGTCGGTGCCGGCGCCGAGGTGGTCCGCTCCCACGCCGTGCTCGCCGTGATCGGCAAAGAAGCGAACGTCGGTCCCTTCTCCTACCTGCGTGCCGGCACCGATCTCGGGAGGGCGGGCAAGATCGGCGGATTCGTCGAGACCAAGAACGCGAAGATCGGCCAGGGCGCGAAGGTCCCGCACCTGAGCTACGTGGGCGACGCCGAGATCGGCGAGGGCACCAATATCGGTGCGGGCACGATCGTCGCCAACTACGACGGGGTGACCAAGAACCGCACCACCGTCGGCAAGCAGGTGCGCGTCGGTGCCCAGAACGTGCTGGTGGCACCCGTGGCGATCGGCGACGGTGCGGCGACCGGGGCCGGCACCACGGTGCGCAAGGACGTCGGTCCCGGGGCGCTTGGAGTGAACGCGGTCTCGCAGCGGAACATGGAAGGATGGACCATGCGACGCCGCGCGGGGACCGCGGCCGAGGACGCGGCACGTGCTGCCCTGGACTCGGCGGAACGGTCCGCTGCCGATGCGCCGGCCAGCACAGACGCCCAGGAGCACAAGGAGCACGAGCAGCGATGAGCGGAATCGTCACCACGGGGGAGAAGCGACTGGTCCTCGCCTCGGGAAGGGCTCACCCGGTCCTCGCCCAGGAGGTCGCCGACGAGCTCGGCGTCGAGATCCTGCCGATGGATGCCTGGGACTTCGCCAACGGCGAGATCTACGTGCGCTACGGCGAGTCCGTGCGCGGCACCGATGTCTTCGTGCTGCAGTCGCATCCTGCGCCCATCAACACCTGGGTGATGGAGCACCTCATCATGATCGATGCGCTCAAGCGCGCCTCGGCCAAGCGGATCACCGCGATCGCCCCGAGCTTCCCGTACGCCCGTCAGGACAAGAAGCACCGCGGGCGCGAGCCGATCTCCGCCCGGCTCGTCGCGGACATGTACGAGACGGCCGGGATCGACCGCATGATCTCCGTCGACCTCCACGCCCCGCAGGTGCAGGGCTACTTCAACCGGCCGCTCGACCACCTGATGGCACTGCCGATCCTCGCCACCTACATCCAGGAGAAGTACGGCGAAGAGGACATCGCCGTGGTCTCCCCGGACGCCGGCCGGATCCGCGTGGCCGAGCAGTGGGCGAAGAAGCTCGGCGGCGTGAACCTCGCCTTCATCCACAAGTCGCGCGACCCGGAGAAGCCGAACCAGGCCGTCGCCAAGCGCGTGATCGGTGACGTCGAGGGCAAGACCTGCATCCTGGTCGACGACATGATCGACACCGCAGGCACCATCGTGCAGGCCTCCGACGCCCTGATCGCGAACGGGGCGGACTCGGTCATCATCGCGACCACCCACGCGATCCTCTCGGACCCCGCGACGGAGCGCCTCAAGTCCAGCGCGGTGCGCGAGATCGTGTGCACCAACACGCTGCCGGTGCCGGCGGAGAAGCAGTTCGATCGCCTCACCCAGCTGTCGATCGCGCCGCTGCTGGCGCGGGCGATCCGGGCGGTCTTCGACGACGGCTCGGTCACCAGCCTGTTCGACGGCGAGGTCTGACCCCGGTGATCTGATCACCCGGCCCGATCACCCGGCCCGAGCGCGCGGCGCCGGCATCGAGAACGACGTTCGGAACACCTTCCGTCACGGAAAGTGTTCCGAACGTCGTTCTCGTGTCGTGGCCCACGGCCACCGTGGGTCGGCTTCCGTGGGCCGGCTGCCACGAGCCGGCCACCGCAGGTCGGGCGATCGTCGTCACGTCCGCGCCGGCACCGCGGGCTCACCGTGCTAATCTCACCGGGTCACTTCGGCGAGGGAGCGGGCACCAGCCCGTTCCGTGATCGACGCGGTGCGGATCTCCGGGAGCTCCTGCTCCCAGTGCCCCGTGGCGTCGCTCATCGTCGAGCACCAGCAACCACGAGGAGCACCCATCATGGCTGAGAAGCTGAACGTCGAACTGCGCGAGGACTTCGGCAAGGGCGCTGCCCGCCGTCTCCGCGCCGATCAGCGCATCCCCGCCGTCCTGTACGGCCACGGCGAGGCCCCGCTGCACCTCTCCCTGCCCAACCACGAGACCGCTCTGATCGCGCGCAACCCCAACGCGCTGCTCGAGCTCGGCCTCGCCGACGGCACCCAGCACCTGGCCCTGATCAAGGAGATCCAGCGTCACCCGCTCAAGCGGAGCCTGACCCACCTCGACCTCATCACCGTCCGCCGCGGCGAGAAGGTCGAGGTCGACATCCCGGTCATCCTGTCCGGCGAGCCGGTCGCCCCGGCCATCGCCATGGTCGACCTGCAGACGCTGACGCTGTCCGTCGACGCGCTCCACGTGCCCGAGCACATCGAGATCTCGGTCGAGGACGCCGAGGAGGGCTACCAGCTCTTCGCCGGTGACGTCATCCTGCCGGGCGACGCCGAGCTGGTCACGGACGCCGAGATCCTCGTCGCCTCCGTCGAGATGCCGCGCGTCGAGCCCGCGCCCGAGGATGAGGAGTCCGAGGAGACGGCCGGGGAGAGCGCCGAGGAGTCCGAGGAGGACGCCGAGCAGGAGTGACCCGATCGAGCAGGCCGTGAGGCGCTGCGGTCCGAGTCCTCGACCACGGGTCCACGGCGCATCGGCCCGCTCGTTTCCTCACACCCATCGTCCGGGGCGTCGCGCGCTGCGTGGCGCCCCGGTACGGTATCCGGGGCCGGTGGGCGCTGGGCGCTGGGCGCTGGGCGCTGGGCGCACAGCGCAGAGCGCACAGCGCAGAGCGCACAGCGCAGAGCGCACAGCGGGAGGCACCGGCCGGGACCAGGCCGCGCCGGGTGGGATGCTCGGTGCCGGCGTCGACGCTGCAGCGAGGAGCAGTCCATGACCGTGAGCGATTCTCGTCCCGGCCCGTACCTGGTGGTGGGGCTTGGCAACCCCGGCCCGAAGTACGCCTCGACCCGGCACAACATCGGCCAGATGGTGCTGGACCATATCGCCGGCGCCGTCGGCGCCCGCTTCGCCGCGGCGCGCCGTGCTCAGGCCGTCGTGATCGAGGGACGACTGGGCCTGCCCGGCTCCGGCGAACGGGTGATCCTCGCCAAGACGACCACCTACATGAACGTCTCCGGCGGGCCCGTGAAGGCGCTCGCGTCCTACTACGACATCCCGCCCGAGCGGATCGTCGTCGTCCATGACGAGGTCGACATCCCCTTCGACACGCTCCGGATGAAGAGCGGCGGCGGCGAGGGCGGCCACAACGGGCTGCGCGACATCACCACAGCGCTCGGCACCAAGGACTACCTGCGCATCCGCGTCGGCGTGGGTCGCCCCTCAGGAGGTCGCGACACCGCCGATCACGTGCTCGCCCCCTTCTCCGCCACCGAGCGCAAGACCCTCGAACTGCTGATCTCCGACGCCGCCGACGCCGTGGAGTCCGTGGTCCTCGAGGGGCTCACCGCCTCCCAGCAACGATTCCACTCCCCAGAGGCACGATGACCACGAACACGCTCCCCGCCACGGCGACCCGCGCCCCGCTGCGCCCGCTGCTCCAGCAGCTCGCCGACGGACAGGACCTCACCTCGCTGCGGGCGCTCGTCGAGGAGGGCTCCGCCTCCGGCGAGGGCGGCAGCATCGTCGCCGCGACGGGACTGTTCCCCTTCGCCGTCGCGGACCTCGCCCGTCGCGCCACCGCCGAGAACCCGCTCGTGGTCGTCACCCCCACCACCCGCGCCCTCGAGGACCTCCGCTCGGCGCTGTCGGCCCTGATCGGCACCGAACACGTCGCCGAGCTGCCCGCCTGGGAGACGCTCCCGCACGAGCGGCTGTCCCCGCGCGCCGATACCGTCGCCCGACGTCTGGCGACCCTGCGCCGCATCGCCCACCCCGAGTCCGAGGACCCGGTGCGCGTGCTGCTGATGCCCGTGCGCTCGCTGCTGCAGCCGATCGCCACCGGGCTCGGCGACCTGCGCTCCGTGCGCGCTGCCGTCGGCGAGGACTACCCCCTCGAGGACCTGGTGCGAGACCTCGTCGATGCCGCCTACGTGCGGGTGGACATGGTCGAGAAGCGCGGGGAGTTCGCCGTGCGCGGCGGCATCCTCGACGTCTTCCCGCCCACCGAGCCGCATCCGGTGCGCGTGGACCTCTTCGGCGACGAGATCGACGACGTGCGCTACTTCTCCGTCGCCGACCAGCGCTCCCTGGATCCCGCCCCGCGCGGGCTCGACGCCCCGCCGTGCCGGGAGATCCTGCTGACCCCGGCCGTGCGGGAGCGGGCCCGTGCCGTCGCCGAGGAGCTGCCCGGGGCCCGCGATCTGCTGCTGCGCATCGCCGACGGGATCGCCGCCGACGGCATGGAATCGCTCAGCCCCGTCCTGGTCGACGGCATGGAGCAGGTCGCTGACGTCCTCCCCGCCGGGGCCCGCTTCCTGGTGCTGGACCCCGAGCGCGCCCGCGCCCGCGCCGAGGAGCTGGTCGCGACCACGGACGAGTTCCTCGCCGCCGCGTGGTCCAGCGCCGCCGCCGGCGGAGGACTCCCGCTCGATGTGGGGGCGGCGAGCTTCGTGCCGCTGTCCGAGGCGAAGGGGCACGCCCGCGAGGGCGGCCGCCCCTGGTTCACCCTGGCGGCCTTCGGACTGGACGCCGACGTCGACCTCACCACCACCGCGCACACCCACCCCGGCTACTCCGGCAAGCCCGGCGACGCCGCGAAGGACCTCGAGAAGCGCCGCACCGACGGGTGGTCCGTCGTGGCCACCATGGTCGGCTCCGGCGGAGCGCGCCACGTCGCGGAGAACCTCCGCGCCGAGGGCATGCCGGCCGTGTTCTCCCCCGACCTCGACGGGCCGGTCGCGGGAGGCGAGGCGGTCGTGACCGTCGGCCCCTTCCCCGACGGCCTGGTCGTCGAGGACCTCCAGCTGGTCCTCGCCTCCGAGCGGGACCTGACCGGCAAGTCCGGAGCCCGCCGCGGCGAGGAGCGCAAGATGCCCTCGCGGCGGCGCAACGTCGTCGACCCGCTGCAGCTGCGCCCCGGCGACCACGTCGTCCACGCCCACCACGGCGTCGGCCGCTTCGTCGAGATGACCCGCCGTGCCGTCGGCACCGGCGCGAAGCGCACCACCCGCGAGTACCTGGTCATCGAGTACGCCCCCTCCAAGAAGGGCCAGCCCGGCGACCGCCTGTACGTCCCCAGCGACCAGCTGGACCAGGTCACCAAGTACGTCGGCGGCGAGGAGCCCAGCGTCAACCGCATGGGCGGGGCCGACTGGGCCAAGACCAAGTCCCGCGCCCGCAAGGCGATCCGCGAGATCGCCGATGAGCTGGTGCGCCTGTACTCGGCGAGGCAGTCCGCGCCCGGCCACGCCTTCGGCCCCGACACCCCGTGGCAGCGGGAGCTCGAGGACGCCTTCGAGTTCGTCGAGACCCCGGACCAGCTCTCCACCCTCGACGACGTCAAGTCCGACATGGAGAAGACCGTCCCGATGGACCGGCTGATCCTCGGCGACGTCGGCTACGGCAAGACCGAGATCGCCGTGCGCGCCGCGTTCAAGGCCGTCCAGGAGGGCAAGCAGGTGGCGGTGCTCGCCCCGACGACGCTGCTGGCCCAGCAGCACATGGACACCTTCGCCGAGCGGTACACCGGCTTCCCGGTGACCGTGCGGGGGCTCTCGCGCTTCCAGAGCCCGGCGGACTCCGAGCGGACCATCCAGGGGATCGCCGACGGCAGCGTCGACATCGTCATCGGCACCCACCGCCTGCTGACCGGCAACGTGCGCTTCAAGGATCTGGGCCTGCTGATCGTCGATGAGGAGCAGCGCTTCGGCGTCGAGCACAAGGAGACCCTCAAGGCCCTGCGCACGAACGTCGACGTGCTGGCGATGTCGGCCACCCCGATCCCGCGCACCCTGGAGATGGCCGTCACCGGCATCCGGGAGATGTCGATCCTGGCCACCCCGCCGGAGGAGCGCCATCCGGTGCTCACCTACGTCGGCGCCCAGGAGGACAAGCAGGTCACCGCGGCCATCCGCCGCGAGCTGCTGCGCGAGGGCCAGGTGTTCTACATCCACAACCGGGTCGAGGACATCGACCGCGTCGCCGCGCACCTGCGGGAGCTGGTGCCCGACGCCCGGGTCCAGGTCGCCCACGGCAAGATGCACGAGCACCAGCTGGAGCGGGTCATCGTCGACTTCTGGGAGCGCGACTTCGACGTGCTGGTGTGCACCACCATCGTCGAGACCGGGCTGGACATCGCCAACGCCAACACCCTGATCGTCGAGAACGCCGACAAGTTCGGCCTCTCCCAGCTGCATCAGCTGCGCGGACGCGTGGGCCGCTCCAGCGAGCGGGCCTACGCCTACTTCCTCTACAACGCCACCAAGCCGCTGACGGAGACCGCGCACGACCGACTCACCACCCTCGCGACCAACACCGACCTCGGCGCGGGCATGCAGGTGGCCATGAAGGACCTCGAGATCCGCGGCGCCGGGAACCTGCTGGGCGGCGAGCAGTCCGGGCACATCGCCGGGGTCGGCTTCGACCTGTACGTGCGCATGGTGGGGGAGGCCGTGGCGGCCTTCCGCGGCGAGAGCTCGGCGCCGGAGAAGGAGATCCGGGTCGAGCTGCCGCTGGACGCCCACGTCCCCCACGACTACATCGGCTCCGAGCGGCTGCGGCTGGAGGCGTACTCCAAGCTCTCGGCCGTCCGCGAGGTCTCCGAGATCGAGCAGATCCGCGCCGAGCTCACCGACCGCTACGGTGCCCCGCCCCCGCCGGTCGAGGTGCTGCTGGACGTGGCGCGCTTCCGGATCGACGCCCGGGCCGCCGGCGTCGACGAGGTGCAGGCGCAGGGCAAGATGATCCGCTTCGCCCACCTGGAGGTGCCCGACTCCGCCGCGATGCGGATGAAGCGCCTCTACCCGGGCACCCTGCTCAAGCCCGCCACCCGCCAGGTGATGGTGCCCCGACCCATGACCGCCCGCTTCGGCGGCACCGAGCTGCGGGACCACGAGCTGCTGGACTGGGCCCGCCAGGTGCTGCGCACCCTCGTGCCCGAGGCCGCCGAGGCGATGACGGCCCCGACGATCCCGGGCGAGGTCGAGAGCGCGCAGCGGGGCACGGATCACGGCAGGGAGGGCGGCGCGACCCGGAGCACAGGTCAGGCCGGAGGGAAGTAGCCTCGCCTCCGTGAGCGACGACGAGAACCGGACCGGCCCCGACGAGCCTGCACCTCGCGCGGTCGGCCCCGCGCCCCGCGGGACCGCGCTGCTGCGCGCCGTGGAGGTGATGGAGGCCCTGCGTGCGGCCGACGGCGACGCCTGGACCCACCAGCAGAGCCATGCCTCGCTCGCGCGATACCTGCTGGAGGAGACCCACGAGGTGCTCGAGGTGATCGACGATCCCGCGGCCCACGGGCCCGGGGCGCTGCCCGACGAGCTCGGGGACCTGCTGTTCCAGATCCTGTTCCACGCCCGCATCGGCCAGGAGGAGGATCCCGCCTGGGACGTGGACGACGTGGCCCGTTCCTTCATCGCCAAGATGGAACGGCGCAATCCCCACATCTTCGCCTCCCACCGCGAGCAGGCCCTGAACGACCGCGAGGACGTCGAGGAGATCATCGCGCAGTGGCACGCCGTCAAGGCCGCCGAGCGTCGTGCCTCCGGCGACCGCCCCCGGGGATGGGCCGACGGCATCCCCGCTCGGCTGCCCGCCCTGCAGACCGCCGCGAAGATCGTCCACCGCGCCCGCTCCGACGGGCAGCTCGAGCAGCTGCTGGCCGCGGCCGACCACGCGGCCGCCGCTGCGGACACCGAGGAGTTCGGCGGTGACCTCGGCCGCGCGCTGCTCGACCTCGTCGTCGCCGCCGAGGCCCGGGACGACGACCCCGAGACCGCGCTGCGAGCCCTGCTGGCGCGGCTGCGTCCGCAGGACACCGGGGACACCGCGGACACCGCGGACCCCGCGGCCATCGCGGAGACCGGCGGAGCTCCTGCGAGGCCCGGCAGGGTCGATGAGCGGCCCGGGCAGGGTGCCGGCGGCCCGACGGCCTAGACTGGTTCGCGGACGGTCAGCGCCGACCGCCGTGACCGCTTGTCGCCCTGTAGGAAGGAACAGCCCATGGCCGCTCTGATCGATGCCGTTCACGCCCGCGAGATCCTCGACTCCCGAGGCAATCCCACCGTCGAGGTCGAGATCCTCCTCGACGACGGGACCTTCGCCACCGCTGCGGTGCCCTCCGGCGCCTCCACCGGTGCCTTCGAGGCGGTCGAGCGCCGTGACGGCGACAAGGACCGTTACCTGGGCAAGGGTGTGGAGGAGGCCGTCTCGGCGGTCGTCGCCGACATCCAGCCGAAGATCCTGGGCATGGACGTCCAGGAGCAGCGTGCGATCGACGCCGCGATGATCGAGCTCGACGGCACGTCCAACAAGGGCACGCTCGGCGCCAACGCCATCCTCGGCGTCTCCCTCGCGGTGGCCCGCGCCGCCGCGGACTCGGCGGGCGTGCCGCTGTACCAGTACGTCGGCGGCCCCAACGCGCACATCCTGCCGGTGCCGATGATGAACATCCTCAACGGCGGTTCCCACGCGGACTCCAACGTCGACATCCAGGAGTTCATGATCGCCCCGATCGGTGCGGAGACCTTCCGCGAGGCGCTGCGCGTCGGCGCCGAGGTCTACCATGCCCTGAAGGCCGTGCTCAAGGAGCGCGGCCTGGCCACCGGTCTCGGCGACGAGGGCGGCTTCGCCCCGAATCTGGAGTCCAACCGTGCGGCCCTGGACCTGATCGTCGAGGCCATCGGCAAGGCCGGCTTCGAGGCGGGCAAGGACGTGGCCCTGGCCCTGGACGTCGCCGCCTCCGAGTTCTTCGAGGACGGCGCGTACACCTTCGAGGGCGCGAAGAAGACCTCGGCCGAGCTCATCGACTACTACGCCGAGCTGGTCGACGCGTACCCGCTGGTCTCCATCGAGGACCCGCTGGACGAGGACGACTGGGAGGGCTGGAAGGCCATGACCGACCGGGTCGGGGCGAAGGTCCAGCTTGTCGGCGACGACCTGTTCGTCACCAACCCCGAGCGTCTGGGCCGCGGCATCACCGAGGGCTCCGCGAACGCCCTGCTGGTGAAGGTCAACCAGATCGGATCGCTGTCCGAGACGCTCGACGCCGTGGACCTCGCGCACCGCGCGGGCTTCAAGGCCATGATGTCCCACCGCTCCGGGGAGACCGAGGACACCACGATCGCCGACCTCGCCGTGGCCACCAACTGCGGCCAGATCAAGTCGGGCGCCCCGGCCCGCGGCGAGCGCGTGGCCAAGTACAACCAGCTGCTGCGGATCGAGGAGGAGCTGGACGACGCCGCGCGCTACGCGGGCGCCTCCGCGTTCCCCCGCTCCCCGCGTTTCTCCGTCTGAGAGCCCAGGCAGAGGTTGTAACCTCTGGGCATGAGCAGCAGACGTCCGGGCGCCCCGCGAACAGCGAGGCGCCCGGTCTCTGCGTCCGGGGCCCGTCGCCCCGGGGCGAGACCGGCGGCCCGCGCCTCCTCCCGCAGCGGCTCCTCGCGCGGCGGCGTCCCGGAGGGGTCCCCGTCCCGCAGCCGCAGCCGCGGACCGGCCCCCGCGTCGCGTCCGCGCAGCACCGCCCCACGCGGCGCGGAGGAGGACGGCCCCGGCATCACCATCACCCGCCGCACCCTCGCGCTGGTCGCGCTCGTCGTGATCGCCCTGGCCGCCCTGGTCCCCACGATCAACTCCTACGTCGCCCAGCGCCAGCAGCTCTCCGAGCTGCAGACACAGGTCGAGAAGCAGGAGCAGGACGTGGAGACGCTGCGTGAGCAGGTCGCCCGCTGGGAGGACCCGGCCTTCGTCGCCGCGCGCGCCCGCGAGCGGCTGCTCTTCGCGATGCCGGGGGAGACCCAGTACCGCCTCACCGACACCTCCGGGCAGGACGTCCCCCTCACCGAGGCCGAGCAGGCCGCCGAGGAGGCTCAGGAGGGTGAATGGTTCTCGACGCTCTGGAAGAGCGTCGAAGGCGCCAGCCGCCTGACTCCCGAGGACATCCCGGACGAGACCGGGTCCACGGACGAGGACGTGCCCGAGGAGGATCCCGCCGACACCACCGATCAGGACCCCGACCAGTGACAGCACTTGCCCCCCTGCCGTACGAGACCCCGGCGGACTCCCGCGATCTGGCGGTCATGCGCCAGCAGCTCGGCCGGGACATGCGCGGCGTGGTCTCCGTCGCGCGCCGCTGCGGCTGCGGCCGCCCCGCCGTGGTCCGCACCGCCCCCCGCCTGGAGGACGGAACCCCCTTCCCCACCTCGCTCTACCTCACCCTCCCGTGGCTGACGCTGGAGCTCTCCCGGCTCGAGTCGACGGGACTGATGGCCGAGCTCAGCGACCGGCTCGCCGTCGACGAGGAGCTCGCCGCCGGATACCGCCGCGCCCATGAGCGCTACCTCGCCCGCCGCGCGGAGATCGGGGAGGCCGACGAGGTCCGCCACATCAGCGCGGGCGGCATGCCCACCCGCGTCAAGTGCCTCCATGCTCTGGCGGGCCAGGCGCTGGCCGAGGGGCCGGGCGTCAACCCCGTCGCCGACGAGGTGCTCGCGACGCTCGACGGGGTGCTGCCGGACCTGGTCTGTCGCTGTTCCAGCACGGGGACCGAGGAGCCCGCCACCGACGAGGAGCCCGCACGATGAGCCTGTCCGCCCCCGTGGCCGCGATCGACTGCGGCACCAACTCCATCCGCCTGCTCATCGCCCGGCGCGACGAGACCACCGGTGCGCTGGTCGACCTGGACAGGCGCCTGGAGATGGTGCGCCTCGGCCTCGGGGTGGACCGCACCGGCCGGTTCGACCCGGTGGCGATCGAGCGCACGCTCGAGGCGGCCCGGCGCTACCGCGAGCTCATCGACCACCACGGGGTCGCGCCCGCCGATGTGCGCTTCGTCGCGACCTCGGCCACCCGCGATGCCGCCAACCGCGACGAGTTCATCGGCGGCATCCAGCAGATCCTCGGTGTCACCCCCGAGGTGATCAGCGGCGGCGAGGAGGCGGCGCTCTCCTTCCGCGGCGCCGTCAGCACCGTCCCGGGCCTGCCCGAGGGGCCGCGCCTGGTCGTCGATATCGGGGGAGGGTCCACCGAGCTGGTGCTCGGGACCGAGACCCCCACCCACCGCATCAGCCTGGACATCGGTTCGGTCCGTCTGACTGAGCGGCACCTGGTCACCGACCCGCCCACCGCCGAGGAGATCGCCGCCGCCACCGCCGACGTCGATGCGATGGTCGACGAGGCCGCCGCCGCGGTGCCGCTCCAGCAGGCCACGGCACTGATCGGAGTCGCCGGCACCGTGACCACGATCACGGCCGTCGCGGAAGGCCTGCAGGACTATCGGCCCGACGTCACCCACGGCGCCACCCTGCGCATCGACGATGTCGAGAAGGTGTGCCGTGACCTGCTCTCGCGCACGCGGGCGCAGCGTGCCGAGCACCGGATGATCCATCCTGGCCGCATCGACGTGATCGGCGCCGGGGCGCTGATCTGGTCGCGCATCATGGACCGGGTGGCCACGGCCTCCGGGATCAGCCGGACACGCACCAGCGAACATGACATCCTGGACGGAATCGCCCTGGACCTGCTGGATCGCAGGATCTGAAGGACCTCGGGCGGGATCGCGCGCAGCGCCGCGTGCGATCGGTCCGCAGGGTGGGCAGGCAGCACCGAGGGGACGGCCCGCGGCAGGGCGTGTCCATGGATGGTGCCGTTTTTGTCTCCGGGCCCCCTGAGTTCTAGGCTGGGGTCCATGAACACCACTTTCGGCGGTAAGCCCCATGTCCTGATCCTCGGCGGCGGTTCCGTCGGCCTGACGACTGCGTCCGATCTGCGCAAGACCCTCGGCTCCGAGGTCGCCATCACGATCGTCGACCCGCGGCCGTACATGACGTACGCACCCTTCCTCCCCGAGGTCGGCGCGGGCAGCATCGATCCCCGCAACGTGCTCGCCCCGCTGCGCAAGATGCTCACGGGCACCAAGGTCGTCACCGGCGCGGTCTCCCAGATCCGCAGCGCGGAGAACACCGTCGTGGTCAGCACCGAGGAGGACGTCCAGCTCGAGATCTCCTACGACTACCTCGTCGTCGGCCTCGGCTCCGTCCCGCGGCTGCTGCCGATCCCGGGCCTGGCGGAGAACGCCATCGGCTTCAAGCAGGTCGAGGAGGCCGTGGCCGTCCGCGACCGCATCCTCTCCAGCCTCGCCGAGGCCGCGTCCACCAAGGACCCGAAGATCCGCAAGCGTCTGCTCACGTTCACCTACGTCGGCGGCGGCTTCGCCGGCGGTGAGGCGGTCGCCGAGGCCGAGGACATGGTCCGCGACGCCCTGCGCTACTACCCGGACCTGCACGCCTCGGACATCCGCTTCGTGCTGATCGACGCCGCCCCGTTCGTATTCCCGGAGCTCACCGAGGACCAGCGGGCCTACGTCCTGAACCAGCTGCGCGAGCGCGGTGTCGAGGTCAAGCTCGAGACCTTCCTGAACTCCGTCGAGGACGGCGTCATCAAGACCAGCGACGGCGACGAGTTCGAGTCGGGGATGCTGGTGTGGAACGCGGGCGTCAAGCCGAACCCGGTGCTCGGCGACGACGAGACCTCCGACCTGCCGGTCATCTCCGAGCGCGGCCCCATGATGGGCAAGCTCGACGCGCTGGCCGACCTCCGCGTCAACGGCACCGACGGGCCGCTGGAGAACGTGTTCACCGGCGGCGACTGCGCCGCGGTGCCGGACCTCGCCTCGGGCGAGGGCAAGTTCTGCCCGCCCAACGCCCAGCACGCCGTGCGACAGGGCAAGCGCATCGCGGACAACATCGCCCGGTCCGTGCAGGGTCGTCCGCTGGTGGACTACTACCACAAGAACCTCGGCGTCATGGCGACCCTGGGCATGTACAAGGGCGTGGGTCGCCTGAACCTGGCCGACAAGGAGATCGACATCCGCGGCCTGCCGGCCTGGGTCATGGCTCGTTCGTACCACGTGTACGCGATGCCGACCTTCGGCCGGAAGGCGGCAGTCATCGCGGGCTGGGCGACCAACCTGATCTCCCGTCGCGACATCATCGGCATCCCCGAGAACTCGACCCCGCGCGCGGCCTTCGAGTACGCCGCGAACACCGGCAAGAAGAAGTGATCCGGCCGGGCGCGGTGGTCGGCTGACCCCGCTCCCCGCCCCGATCGAGGCACCGCCGCACCGGATGCGGCGGTGCCTCGCCGCGTCCGGGTCGAACGTTCCGGGCCCGACGGTTGCGCCGGAGTGGCCCGTGACGCGTCGTCGGACAGCGCCGACGCGTCCTCGGACGATGACGAAGTATGCTCATGTCCTCCACCACATGAGCAGGTACGACCAGATCCCGGGGCCGCAGCGGCCGAGCCGGGAGGACCAGGAGGAAGGGACCTCATGGAGATCCACATCGTGACCGACGCCGCCGAGGGGGCGCAGGCGGTCGCCGACGTCTTCGCACGGACGCTGCGGGAGACCGCCGCGGACGGCACGGTCCTCGGGCTGGCCACCGGATCCTCCCCGGTCCCCGCCTACACCGAGCTGATCCGTCGCCACCGCGAGGAGCGACTCTCCTTCGCGGGGGTGCAGGCCTTCCTGCTGGACGAGTACGTCGGTCTGCCCCCCGGCCACGAGCAGAGCTACCACCGCTTCATCCGGGAGAACTTCACCTCCCACGTCGACATCGAGGACGCCGCCGTCCACTCGCCCGACGGCGCCGCCGCCGATCCGGCCGCGGAGGCCGCGGACTATGACCGACGGATCGGCGAGGCCGGCGGGGTGGATCTGCAGATCCTCGGGATCGGGTCCAACGGGCACATCGCCTTCAACGAGCCGGGCAGCTCCCTGGCGTCCCGCACCCGCGTCGTCGGCCTGACCCGTCGGACGATCGCCGACAACGCACGGTTCTTCGAGAACGCCGAGGACGTCCCCGTCCGCGCGCTCAGCCAGGGCCTGGGGACGATCCGGGAGGCGCGCCGCATCGTGCTGACCGCGACCGGCGAGGGCAAGGCCGAGGCCGTGGCCCAGCTCGCCGAGGGCGCGATCAGCGCGCGCTGGCCCGCCACCAGCCTCCAGCTGCACCCGGACGTGACCGTCGTGGTGGATGAGGCGGCCGCCTCCCGGCTCGAGCTCGCCGACTACTACCGGTACGCCCGCAGCCTCGAGCAGACCGGAACGGTCGCAGCTCACAGCTGACGCCGCGGGCCGGGGGAGACCCCGCGGGGGAGGGACGGATACGATCGCTGGCATGCAGAAGGTCGATCCCCCCTCCTCCTCGCCCTCGTCGGCGGTCACGGCACCGTCCAGCGGATTCGACCGGTTCTTCCGGATCTCCGAGCGGGGCTCGACGCTCTCGCGCGAGATCCGCGGCGGCCTGGTCACATTCTTCTCGATGTGCTACATCGTGGTGCTGAACCCGCTGATCATCGGCACCGTGCCGGACTCGACCGGCCAGTTCCTGGGCGGGGGATCGGAGCCCAACCTGCCGGCGGTGGCCGCCGGCACCGCCCTGATCGCGGGCCTGCTGAGCATCTTCATGGGGGCCTGGGCGAAGTTCCCCCTGGCGCTGGCGACCGGGCTCGGCCTGAACGCTTACATCGCGTACTCGGTGGTGCCCCTGCCCGGAATGACCTGGGGCGGGGCCATGGGGCTGGTCCTGCTCGAGGGCGTGGTCATCCTGATCCTCGTCCTGACCGGGTTCCGCAAGGCGGTCTTCAACGCCGTCCCCCCGTTCCTCAAGACCGCGATCGCCGTCGGGATCGGCCTGTTCATCGCTTTCCTTGGCCTGTTCAACGCGAAGTTCGTGACCACCGCGACCGGCACGCCCGTGCAGCTGGGCAACGACGGCTCCCTGACCGGCTGGCCGACCTTCGTGTTCGTGGCCGGACTGCTGCTGATGTTCGTCCTCTGGGTGCGCAAGGTCCCCGGAGCGATCCTCATCGCGATCATCTCCGCGACGGTCCTGGCGATCGTCATCGAGCGCTTCACGCATCTGGGGGCCTTCGCCGCCCCCGACGACAGCGGCGCCGGCGGGAACCCCGGGGGCTGGGCGATGAACGTCCCGACGATCACCGAGTTCCCGATCAAGGCCCCGGACTTCGCGACCCTGCTGACCGTCGACCCGATCGGAGGCATCACGGCCGCCGGTGGCATCGGGGCGATCATCATCGTCTTCTCCCTGCTGCTGGCCGACTTCTTCGACACGATGGGCACGATGGTCGCGGTCGGCTCCGAGGCGGACCTCGTCGACGAGACGGGGGAGATCCCCTACTCCCAGCGGATCCTGGTGGTGGACTCGGTGGCCGCCATCGCCGGCGGCGCGGGCGGTGTCTCCTCCAACACCAGCTTCGTCGAATCCACCTCTGGCGTCGCCGAAGGGGCGCGCACCGGTCTCGCCTCCGTCGTGGTCGGCGTCGCGTTCCTGCTGACGACCTTCCTGTCCCCGCTGGTGGCCCTGGTGCCCTACGAGGCGGCCACCCCCGCCCTGGTGATGGTCGGCTTCCTGATGATGACGCAGATCTCCGATCTGGACTTCACCGACATCGAGGTCGCCCTGCCGTCGTTCCTCACCATCATCCTGATGCCCTTCGCGTACTCGATCACGGTCGGCATGGGAGCCGGCTTCCTGATGTACGTCCTGATCCGGCTGGTCCGCGGCAAGGCGCGCGAAGTGCACTGGCTCATGTACGTCATCGCGGCGCTGTTCATCGTGTACTTCCTGCGCGGCGCCCTCGAGGGCCTGGTGCTGTGATGGCACGCGGCGGCCGGGAGGGGTCCGACGGGTCCGACAGGGCCGACGCGCCCGCGGCCGACGAGAGCGACGAGGTCACCGAGCTGGCGGCCGAGCTGCGTCGGCTGCTGCTGGTCTCCTCCCGGATCCTGCGGTCCCACACCGCCTCGGAAGAGGTCTCCGCCTCCCAGTTCTCGGTGCTCGCGTTCCTGCAGCGCTCGGGGACCTCGACGCCCGGGGCGCTGGCGGACTTCGAGCACGTCAGCCCGCCGGTGATGACCCGGATGCTGGGTCGCCTCGAGGAAGCCGGCCTGGTACGGCGCTCCGCGCATCCCGGGGATGGGCGCCAGGTGCAGGTCGCGCTCACGGACAGCGGCGAACAGGTCGTTCTTCAGGGGCGCGCCGAGCGCGACGCCTGGCTGCGACGCCGACTCCAGGCGGCGGGACCGCAGGAGCGTCGGACCCTCCGTGAGGCGACGGCTCTGCTGCGACGCACGCTGGTCGAACGCCGCGACTGAACGTCGCGGGGCGACGGGACGTGCCCGCCCCCGTGCCCAGGACGGAGAACGGCCGGACCACCGCGAGGGTGGTCCGGCCGTCGCGCGGCGGGCGGGCTCACGGGCCCGCGCGGATCAGGCGGAGCGGTCCAGCACGTGGTCGAGCACGGCGAGCAGCGCGGCGACGTCGTCCTCCCCGACGGCCGGGAAGGTCGCGATGCGCAGCTGATTGCGTCCCAGCTTGCGATACGGCTCGATATCGAGCACTCCGTGGGCGCGCAGCACGGCGGTGATGGCCGTGGCGTCGATCGAGTCCTCGACATCCAGCGTGGTCACGACCTGCGAGCGGGCCTGCGGGTCGCTCACGAAGGGCGTGATCTCCGGGCGTCGGGCGGCCCACTCCTGGAGCATCCCGCTGGTGGCGGCCGTGCGATCATCCGCCCAGGCGAGACCGCCCTGGTCGAGCATCCAGTCGATCTGCTCCGCCATCAGCACCAGGGTCGCCACCGCCGGAGTGTTGAGGGTCTGATCCTTGCGCGAGTTCTCGATCGCGCTGGTCAGGGAGAGGAACGAGGGAATCCATCGATCCGCGGAGGAGGCGAGGCGCTGTGCCCGCTCGATCGCGGACGGGGAGAGGAGGGCGATCCAGAGCCCGCCGTCGGAGGCGAACGCCTTCTGCGGGGCGAAGTAGTACGCGTCGGTCTGGGCGACGTCCACCATCACCCCACCCGCGGCCGAGGTGGCATCGACCAGGACCAGCTGGTCAGAGCCTGCGGCTCCGGGACGGCGCACAGGCGCCATCACTCCTGTGGAGGTCTCGTTGTGGGGCCAGGCGTAGGCGTCGACACCCTCGCGGGCCACCGGGGCCGGGAGAGCGCCGGGGTCGGCCCGGACGATCTCGGGATCCTCGAGGTGTGGGGCGTCGGCGACCTCGGTCGCGAACTTCTGGGAGAACTCCCCGAGGACCAGGTGCTGCGAGCGACGTTCGATCAGCCCCAGGGCGGCGACATCCCAGAACGCCGTCGATCCGCCGTTGCCGAGCGCGACCTCGTAGCCTTCCGGCAGCGAGAACAGCTCACGCAGACCGGCCCGGATCCGGCCGACGAGCTGCTTGACGGGGGCCTGGCGGTGCGAGGTGCCCAGCACCGAATGGGACACGGAGCTCAGCGCATCGACCTGCGCCGGGCGGACGCGGGAGGGACCGGAGCCGAACCGACCGTCCGCCGGGAGCAGCTCCCGGGGGATCGACAGACCACGGATGGTCTCGGCGCGTGCGGTGCGGGCTTCGGACATCGGCTGCTCCTGGAGATGCGTGAGCGGTACCGTCGGTGGATCCGGCGGCGGGGGTGCCCATCCTGCCAGGCCGCGGCAGCCGGCCCCGGAGCGGTCCGTGTCCCGCACCCGGTCGGAGGGGAGCCGTGGGAAGATCGGAGCATGAGCCGTGCCGATCTCGACAAGCAGCCGTACGACGTCGCGGGGATGTTCGACAGCATCGCCGGACGATACGACCTCATGAACGACGTCGCCGCCTTGGGACAGGTTCAGATGTGGCGTGCCGCCATGGTCGACGCGCTGGAGATCGAGGCCGAGGACACGGTGCTCGATCTCGCGGCAGGCACCGGGACCTCCTCCACGGCGATCGCCCGCGTCGGCGCTCGCGTCGTCGCCGCCGACTTCTCCCTCGGGATGATGGCCGAGGGCCGACGCCGCGGGGCCCCCGTCCCGTTCATCGGTGCGGACGCGCAGCACCTGCCCTTCGCCGACGACTCCTTCGGTGCCGCCGTGATCTCCTTCGGCCTGCGCAACGTGCACAGCCCGAGGACCGCCCTGGCCGAGATGATGCGCGTCGTCCGACCGGGAGGACGGGTTGTCGTCTGCGAGTTCTCGACCCCCACGTCCACGCTCTTCCGGACGGTCTACGAGAAGTACCTGCTGCGTGCGCTCCCGGCGGTCGCCCGGAGGGTCGCCACGAGCGCGGAAGCCTACGACTACCTGGCCGAGTCGATTCTGGAGTGGCCCGACCAGGAGTCGCTGCGCCGCTGGTTCACGGACGCCGGCCTCGTCCGGGCCCAGTACCGGAACCTCACCGGGGGGATCGTCGCCCTGCACCGCGGGGTCGTGCCTCACACCTGAGGGTGCGGCAGCGCGCAGCCGCACCGCCCGTCGGCGGACGAGGACCGCTCCGGGCGGCACACAAAGGCGCTCTGACCTGCAGTGTCACCCGGGCCCCGATGATGTGTCGCAGCACACGGCCGCACAGCCCGTTCTGGCTTGACGGGTGCTGGCGACCTGCGTAATGTTCTTACTCGTGCCCAGCAGGTCGGGACAGCGGAAAGGCCGGAAGGCTGGCCCGGGAATCTCGGTCTGACGAGGCACGGCAGGTCTCTCCGGAAGGAGTTGGCGCGGCGGGGGTCACATCCCACCGAGTTGACATGGAGGACCGGAACCCGTAAGTTATAAGGGTTGCCCCGGAGCTGATGAGCCGAAAGGTTCGGATCTCTGA